>DATKOU010000040.1:0-3168 GCA_035524455.1 Thermodesulfovibrionales bacterium
CAGAAACGTGATGTGAAGGTGGGATTGGCAGCCCTCTGCGTGGGCGGGGGAATGGGGTTCGCGATGATCGTCGAGCGGGGGTGGTACTTCTGATGCCTGCACCCTTGATCGCCCTTCAATGTGGGTACAATGGATTCTAAGGAGACGGCAATGGACAAGCTTGTGGAAATACTGACCAAAAAATACCCCAGGAAGGTCGTCCTCGATGATAAGAGCGAAGTGACCTTCCGGCCTCTTCGCAAGGATGACGAGATGGCCCTCTCGGATTTTTTCAGGGACCTCCCCCTCAATGACAGGGCGTGCCTCAAGGAGGATGTGGCAGACCCGAAGGTGATTGAGAACTGGATTTACAATCTGGATTACGACAACGTCCTTCCCGTCATCGCGACCCACGACGGGACCATCGCAGGGGACGCCACCCTGCACTTCAACCCCATTGGATGGACAAAGCACCAGGGCGAGATCCGATTGACCACTGACACCCACTACCGGGGGAAGGGCCTCGGGACCATGCTCGCCCAGGAGATCATCGATATCGCAAAACAGCTGGGACTGGAGCTGCTCAGCATCGAGATGGCTCCCGGGCTGTTCGAGGCATACTCACTCTCTGAGAAGCTTGGGTTCACAAAGGCAGCGGTCCTTAAAGGGTTTATCATCGATCTTGACGGGAAAGAGACGGACCTTATCCTCATGACCATGCATCTGAATGGATCATAACTGGGGAATGCCGAAGTCCCTCACTTAACTCGCATACGACATCCTGCTTCTGCGGTGCGGAGTCCATTCCAAAAGCGAAAAGACGGTTCCGAAAAGTCCTCACACAAATCCGCCGAAGAGTTTTCTGTTAAAATGCCTTATGGATAAAGAACAGATGTATGACTGTATCATCATAGGCGCAGGACCAGGGGGCCTCCAGGCGGCCATCTATCTCGGCCGGTATAACAGGAAGGTGCTCCTGATAAACCGGGGCGGCGGAAGAACTTCTCATGCAAAATCGATAGAGAATTTCCTGACCCAAAAGGAGATATCGGGCGGGGAGATGATACGGCTGGGGCTCGAACAGGCGCGGAGCTTCAATGTAAGGGTCGAACAAGGCACGGTCACCAATATTATTAAACGTGAATACTTCGAGGTGCATGCCGGAGAAACAATCTATCATACCCTATTCGTAATCGTATCCACGGGCGCCACCGAGAACTTCCCGCCGATAGACCGCATCCGCAAATTCCTTGGAACCGGCTTTTACACCTGTGTTGATTGCGACGGGTATAAGACCATGGGCAAGAAACTGGTGGTACTGGGGACCTCCCTCAAAACCCTCCATCTCGCCTTCGGCATGAAGGAGATGTACACGAAAGACGTCACCGTCGTTCTCTACAACCAGACAGTCCCGGAGGAATACAGGAAAGAGCTCAGGGACGAAGACATCCGCCTGATCACGGGTCGCCCGGTGCGGATCGTCGGACAGGACAGGATCGAGGGAATAGAGATGAGAGACGGTCAGGTCGTGGAATGCGAAGCCATCATGTCGAATTTTGGCTTCAAGCTCAATGATGAATTCCTCTCGAATCTGAATCTCAAAAGGGACAGGGACAATTTCAAATACATAACCAATTCGAACTGCGAATCCTCGATGGACCGCCTCTATATGGTCGGCCCTCTCACAGGCAACGACCAGGCGATCATTGCCGCGGGAGAGGGCGCTATTGCTGCTATCGATCTGAAGAGGAGACTGCTGGAGCGGTAATGGACCAGCGGTGACTGGTGATGCCTCAATATTGATTACAAACGAAAATCTCTCACGTCTGAACTGTGCGGTGGCGCAACGCCAAAGGCACGAGTGATTTGTTATGCCCTACACATCTTCTATTTTTATTCCCAAGCCAGATTTGAGGCTTTTACGAGCTTGCTCAATTCTCTTTAAGAATCGCGGGTCATTCTCCAGACGATATTCAAACCAACCCTCTTCGTCTTCAAACCCGATTAAAACACCGGCGGGTTTTCCATGCCGCGTTATTACAACTTCTTCTTTTTCTGCTAACCGCAGAAATTTGGAAAGGTCATCTTTCACTTCTGACAAAGCCACCTTTTTCATATTTTTTCTCCTGCCTTCTTAAGCCATTCAGAGGCTTTTGATTTTAAGATTATTGCAAGTATTTCAACTCTGTCTTCGTCTATATCATAAAATATTCGAAAGTCATCGATCCTAAGTCTGTATTGAGGACGCCGTAAACCTCTCAATCTCTTTATTCTGCCCTTACTCGACTTGGCCGGCTCGTGCCTTAAATGAACCTCAATAAAATCCTTTATCTTTGCCCTTTGGTAAGCATCCAGCAGCTTCAAGTCTTGGACAGCTTCCGGCGCCAATATGATTTTATATTTCATTCTGGCCATATTATAGCCAAATTAGAAAGATATCATCAAGTTGATGGCGGCGTCGAGGCGCAGACTGAGCCTTGTTGACTGCGTGAGCTTCGAGGTCATGCGCACCCTCGGCATCAGGACATCCTTCTCATTCGATCCCCTTTTCAAGGAACAGGGGTTTACGCTTCTTCCTTAAGCCGTCATAACCGGATCGGGCAGACATACGAACAGGCGCTGAGTTCAGGTTTCTGTTAACATGGAACGTGTCAAGAAGAGCAGCGACACAAAACAGGCTAGGATACACGGAGCCATTTCCGCTTGCTGTCCGAGGCTGGTATAAGAACTTGCTGTTTCAGATTCTTAACAATATTGGCTGCACCTGAAGCTCCTCACTGAAACGATTAGATTAGGCATGAGAAGTTCTGTTTGAAACAGTCAAGGACTCCCCCTCATTCCCTCTGTCTCAATCTTTTCCCTTCCCTCGTGTAGTAAAATAATTCTATGGGGTCACTTTTGATAAATAATGTATTTGACGCATTGCGAAAGCACCTATATGATCATATTGATCGGCTGCAGTGCTTCGGCAAATATGAGTTTCAGGCTGAAGGTTGGCTTAAAGCCGAGTGTGTCTTCGTCCTTGACGACCTGAAAAACCGAAAACTCATCTGCAATGTTGATCGCGCCAGTTCAACAATGAAGTGCAACACTTGGGAGAGCAGGAAAGGAGATGCTATCCTAAGTGTCTATGCCAAAGAACTACAAACATCTTACCATGGACGAAAGAGAAGTCATAGCCAAAATGCA
>DATKOU010000041.1:0-7738 GCA_035524455.1 Thermodesulfovibrionales bacterium
GAGCTATCTTGCCTCGGACCGGGCGACCCACTACGGCTATGAGCCATCAGCTATTCAATTTTCCTAAAAAAGCATGTCCTGGTCCCTGTATGACACGCGCCTGCGCCGTGCTGTCTCACCTTGATCAGGAGGGTATCTTCGTCGCAGTCGTAGCATACCTCCCTCACCTCCTGCAGACAGCCCGAGGTCTCTCCCTTCTTCCAGTATTTCTGGCGTGAGCGGGACCAGAAGTGGGTGAATCCTGTCTCCAGGGTCATTTTCAGGGAGGATTCATTCATGTATGCCATCATCAGGACGTCACCATTATCCACATCCTGGACAATGGCAGGAATCAGTCCCTTTTCATCATATTTCAATTTGGGAATCATGCGTTTCCTTAATATATTTTGTATGCGAAGTATTGTATCAAATTTCAGATTTTTAAGACAGGGAGAATATCCCGGTGATTCTGGACAGAAATTCTCAAGACTGCATTCAGAAGAACGTGGGGTTCATGGTTCGTTGACTGGAGGCTTCCTCTATTCCGCAGGTTTTAGCAAGAGAAGCGATCAAGGATAAAGGTACTTTTGTTCATTCTCTGTGGGGTCTCAACCAAACCAAAGAGGCGGTGCCTCAGCTTCTTGTCGCTAGTTCTTGGTATGGTGAAGACAGCCTGTCAGACAACGCTGGCATGATTCGAGTGTGAAAGAACATATTTCCTGATGTCCGAGGACCTTTCGTTCGCAACACTTTTCACATAACTCGAGGGTGAAGGGACATGTTTCTCGTTTCACTTTGCTTCCCATCACCATCTTTCCCTCCCTGACTAAGAGTGTTTGTGGATTATAACACAGCGACTGCAACTGCACCAGCATCAATCCTCTCATGTAATTCATCACCGGAATCATCCTTTAGAGAAAGATAAAACCCTATATGGCCTTCCTCTGTATAATCGAAAAACAAGACTTCACGCATAAGCTCTGAAACGGTATAGGCAAGATCTTCCAGTTTCTCTTTCAGCGCTTCGTTCGTTCTCACTTCTATATCGTAGAACTCAAGAATATCGATGATATCCTCAATATCACCGGAGTTGTAGGATTCGAGCAAGACCTGGCCATTATGCGGGTGTCCTCCGTTTATCCTCTGTTTTGCAATTCTAATTTGGTGGGCTATCCTTTCCAGACAGAGACCGTATATCTTTGCTGCTTCCATTTTGTTCCGCTCCTTTCGCACGTTTTGAATTCCTTATGAATTTGCAAGCTGCATGCCATATGATACATGCCGTAAATAAAGAGATTTTTTGGGGGGAGGATTTCTTGTTGATTATTATCTATACATGGTGATAACATAATAACCAGGCAATTTGGCTAAGATTGCGCACTATGAGCACTGTGTATGCCGCAGACCGTGACAGAGAAGATCATACTATTTACAAAGGATGACTCCCTGAGGGAGGAGTTAACGGACCTCCTGCCGAAGGGCTTCACACTTTCCAATCAGGATTCTGCTGATAAGGGCTGTGTCTTCTTTGACATCGACACGATGAAAGCAGGGCTCATGAAGGGTTTGGCGAATGAACATATCGTCATTGCGATCACGAAACAGAAGAGAACAGAACCTGTTATGGAGGCAACGACCTTCGGAGCCTATGAAGTCATGCATCGCCCGCTGAAAGATGATGTCGTCCTTCAGCTTCTTAAGGAGCTTAAGGACTTTGGCAATGAAACAAGGGATACCATCCCTGTCACAACCCTTCCTCCCACGCCCACGTGTGCCATTGTCGGGCACTCCCCTATCGTCATGGATGTATGCAAGAGACTTGCGCGCCTGTCTCAGGTGGATTCACCTGTCCTTGTCACCGGTGAAACAGGGACAGGGAAGGAGCTTATTGCAGAATCGATTGCGCAGCTGTCATCACGCTTCGGCAAGCCGTTCGTGGTGGTCAACTGCGCCGCAGTTCCCGAGAACCTTCTTGAGTCCGAACTCTTCGGGTTTGAAAAGGGTTCATTTACCGGCGCAGTGTCTGCAAAGGAGGGCATGCTGAAGATCGCCGATCAGGGATGCGTCTTCTTTGACGAGATTGGAGAACTTCCGCTCTCTCTGCAGGGGAAACTCCTCCGCTTTCTGCAGACACAGACCTTTTACCCCATAGGAAGCACAAAGGAGATTCAGGTCAACGTACGTGTCATTTCTGCTACCAACAGAGACCTGTCCGGCATGGTCAGGGAAGGAAAGTTTCGGGAGGATCTCTATCACAGGTTGCGCGTTACTTCGATCCATATACCCCCGCTGCGCGACAGGAAAAAAGACATACCGCCGCTTGTCCATTTCTTTCTCAATAAGTACAAACATACCGCACCCAGGCCGATCAAAGGGATAACAAAAGAATTCTTGGGGAAACTGGTTTCCTATGATTGGCCAGGCAATATCCGCGAGCTCGAAAATACCATACGTTCTGCCATGGCCCTGAGCAAGACACACTATCTCACTACCCATGAACTGAGGGAGCTTGGGAGCCATCCTGCTTCGAAAAAGACTCCCTCCTCTGAAACCCTTGCTTCTGCGTTAGTGCCTCTCATAAAAGAAGCCATCGAGAAAAAGGACAAGAACCTCTATGAGAGGATCCACAGCGAGGTGGATAAAACAGTGCTTGAGTATGTATTGTCCCGCACAAAAGAAAACCAGTCAGAGGCTGCACGCATTCTCGGCATAAACCGTTTAACGCTTAGGAAGAAACTGAGGTTTTAATCTCGCCGGTTAATAAATGGCCGAACCCGCCAAAATCACTGTCCTGAGTTGCCTGGAATATGCACAGGGCTAAGGTTTATTTTTCCGTGTCGGGTTATGTATCTTATCCATGATGGAAAAACAGGTGCTGGTAATCGCAACGAGAAACCGAAAAAAGGTTGAGGAGATAAGAAGGATAATGGAGGGTGTGGCTGTGGAGCTCCTGAGTCTCGATGACTTTCCGGGCTGTCCTGAAGTGGCAGAGGATGCGGATACTTTTGAGGGAAATGCCGAAAAGAAGGCAAGGGCGGTGGCGAGCTTTACCGGTAAGCCCTCTGTTGCGGATGATTCAGGCCTTGAGGTATACGCGTTGAAAGGCGCTCCCGGTGTTCTTTCAGCACGGTATGCGGGGACCGGGGCTGATGACAAGAAGAATCTTGGAAAGCTCCTTGCCGAACTGCAGGGGACAGAAGAGGGCAGGCGGGGAGGCCGGTTTGTGTGCGTCATTGCCCTTGCCTTTCCCAATGGCAGGGTGGAAACCTTTCACGGTGTTGCGGAAGGAAGGATAGGTACGGAGCCGAAAGGATTTAACGGTTTTGGCTATGACCCTGTATTTTATCCCAAAGGCCATCACACCACCTTTGCAGAGATGAGCGCTGATGAAAAGGATGCCCTGAGCCACCGGGGAATAGCACTCAGAAAATTGAGGTCCTATCTCTCTTCTGTGACGTGACAGTGACCTTGTCTGTCAGCAGTGTTCATCCTCTGCTCATCTTATGCACGATTCTCCGTCTCTCACAGCGTTTGTGAATAACGCGGCTTAGTATTTCCGGATCAGTTATAGGAAGATAAAAGAAATTAATCCCTCAGGTGCCCAATTTTTCTTGAAAAAAGCCGGAGGGATGTCATAAAGTAACGTCTTGATTCAACCCTAATTAATAAAGGAGGCATTATGAGGCTTGTATTACTTGGCGCACCAGGGGCAGGAAAGGGAACTCAGGCAAAAAAGCTTATCGAAAAATATGCGATTCCCCAAATCTCCACAGGGGACCTTCTCCGTGCTGCGGTTGCAGCAGGAACCCCCCTCGGCAAAGAGGCGAAAACCTTTATGGACAAGGGCGAGCTGGTCCCTGACAGGGTTGTTCTCGGTATGGTGGAGGAGCGGCTGAAACGGGATGACTGTAAAAAGGGATATATCCTTGACGGATTCCCGAGAAACACGGCCCAGGCTGAAGCACTGGACAAAATGCTCACACCACTGGGGATGTCGCTGAGCGCGGCATTGAGCGTTGACGTGCCCTTTGACGATCTGATGAAGAGGCTCACCGGCAGAAGGACATGCAAGGCATGCGGCCAGATGTACAACATTTATTCAAACCCGCCAAAAAAGGAAGGAATCTGTGACAAATGCGGGGGGGCGTTGTTCCAGAGGGACGATGATAAGGAAGAGACCATAAAAAAGAGGCTCGAAGTGTATAATGCCCAGACCGCTCCACTCATGGACTATTACCGGAAGAAAGGCATTCTTAGCTCGGTCAAGGGTACCGGGAGTATCGATGACATCTTTCATGCGGTCTGCAAATCCCTTGGTCTGAAATAAATTTCCGGGTTGTGCTCTGTTGCCCGTTGCAGTAATCTTCCCACCTCCCCTCAAAATCAGAGGGGAGGTGATGCATTCCTCAACATGATTATAAAGAAAACTAATTCTCCAATTATAATTTTAAAATTGAATTTAGTCTGAACTTGGATTAAGGTAGAGTGCCGTTGAATTAATCCTTAGAAATAGTCTCGCGAAAAAGTATTCCTTGGAAGGCAATTTGGGCAGGAAAGTCATCGGGTCAGCGGTGACGGAAAATTATTGTGGTGACCCCAGGCGTTAAGGGAATCGAAAACCAAACAAAGGAGGAAAATGTATGGCGTTAGTAAATCCGCATGGAAAAGAGAAGAAATTAAAACCCCTTTTATTGGTGGGCAAGGAGTTGGAGGAAGAAAAGAAAAAAGCTAAGACGCTGAAACAAGTCAAGATATCGTCACGCGAATCAGGTGACCTTATCATGATGGGTATCGGCGGGTTTACCCCTCTTGACGGCTTCATGACTTACGAAGACTGGAAAGATGTGTGTTCCGACTACAAGATGGCCGACGGCACCTTCTGGCCGATACCTGTCACCGTTTCTACGGATGAGAACATCAAGGCAGGAACAGAAGTTGCGCTCTATTCCGACGAGTACGGCGAGGTCATGGCGACAATGAAGGTTTCCGAGGCCTACAAGATTGACAAGGAGTTCGAGTGCAAGAACGTTTACAGGACTACTGATATGAAAGAGCACCCGGGTGTGAAAATGGTCATGGACCAGCCGGGCACCAACCTTGCCGGACCGGTTAAGGTCCTGAGCCAGGGAACATTCCCTACTGAATATCCGAACACCTATATGACCCCTGCACAGACCAGGCACCTTTTCCTTCAGAACGGATGGAAAAAGGTTGCGGCGCTTCAGCTCAGGAATCCCATGCACCGTTCTCACGAGTATCTTGCAAAGATTGCTATTGAAACCTGTGACGGAGTGCTCATCCACCAGCTCCTGGGCAAGCTGAAAGCCGGCGATATCCCGGCAGAAGTGAGAGTGCAGGCGATCGATAAGCTGGTTGAGCACTATTTTGTAAAGAACACATGCATACAGGCGGGCTATCCGCTCGACATGCGATATGCCGGTCCGCGCGAAGCGCTTCTGCATGCGCTTTTCAGGCAGAATTACGGCTGCAGCCACATGATTATCGGCCGCGACCATGCCGGTGTTGGCGAGTATTACGGTCCCTTTGATGCACAAAAGATATTCGATGAGATCCCCGAAGGCGCCCTTGAAACCCAGCCGCTCAAGATTGACTGGACCTTCTATTGCACGAAATGCGATGGAATGGCATCGATGAGGACATGTTGTCACGGCAAGGAAGACAGGATGCTCCTGAGCGGAACCAAATTGAGAAAGATGCTCTCGGAGAACGAGGAAGTGCCCGACCACTTCAGCCGGCCAGAAGTCCTTGCAATATTGAGAAAATACTATGCAGGACTGACCGAGAAGGTTGAGATAAAGACACACAAATATTCGGAGGGAATAAAATAAGTTCGGAGTTTTGAGTAACGGGTTCGGAGAGAGTTTCTGCTCCGAACTCACCACTCATGATTTCAGAAGTGAGAGGAGGTGGAGATCTAGCTCATCGGAAAGTTTTGGATTACTGCCTTAGATGCTAAGGCTGATATTGAGAAACGTAAAGGAGGTTAAGGAACATGCCAAGTTTCGTGATTACCGAGAAGTGTGATGGTTGTAAGGCTCAGGATAAGACCGCATGCCAGTATATCTGCCCTCATGATTTGATGACCCTCGACAGAGAAAAGATGAAGGCATACAATCAGGAGCCAGAGCAGTGCTGGGAGTGCTTTAATTGTGTAAAGATTTGCCCGACGCAGGCCATCGAGGTGAGGGGTTATTCAGACTTCGTTCCCCTCGGGTCCAGCACTATCCCTCTGAGAGGTACCGACTCCATTATGTGGACGATCAAGTTCAGGAACGGAATACTCAAGAGGTTCAAGTTCCCCATCAGGACAACAGCAGAGGGTTCGGTGGACCCGTATGCAGGAAAACCGGAGCCTGATTTTGCAACACTTAAACAGCCCGGTTTGTTTACCGCCGCGGCAAGAAAAGAATAGGAGGTGAATATACATGGAAAAAGAGACGTGTACATTTTCATTTTGTAAGAAGCCCGAGGTAACCGAGGTTGCATGTGATCTCCTGATCATGGGCGGCGGTATGGCAGGATGCGGAGCCGCATTCGAGGCATGCCGTTGGGCAAATGCAAAGGGACTGAAGGTTGTCATGGTCGACAAAGCAGCAACAGACAGAAGCGGCGCGGTCGCGATGGGTCTGTCAGCCATTAATACCTATGTCGGCGAAAATAAGGTTGCAGATTATGTGAAATATGTGAGGAACGACCTGATGGGCATCATCAGGGAAGACCTTGTGTTTGACCTCGGCAGGCTCGTTGACGATTCAGTTCATCTCTTTGAAGAATGGGGCCTCCCGATCTGGAAGAAGGGCGATGACGGATTCTCAATAGATGGTCATGAGGCAAAAGAAAAAGGCAAGCCGATGCTGAAAGACGGCGGAACACCGGTACGGTCCGGTAAATGGCAGATTATGATCAATGGTGAGTCATATAAGGTCGTTGTTGCAGAGGCTGCGAAGAAGGCCCTCCAGACCAACAGGGAAAAGACCGGCATGGCACAGAACCATTTTGAAAGGGTTTTGATCACAACACCATTGATGGATGTAAACGGGAAGAACGTAGCGGGAGCGGCGGGCTTTAGCGTGAGAGAGAATAAAATCTATGCCTTCAAGGCAAAGGCTATCATCAATGCTACTGCCGGCGCTGTGAATTGCTTCAGGCCGAGGTCGGTCGGTGAGGGTATGGGAAGAACCTGGTATCCTGTTATGAGCGCTGGTTCAGGTTATGCCTTCGGAATGCTGGCTGGCGCCGAGCTGACCTTAATGGAGAACAGGTTCGTGCCCGCAAGGTTCAAAGACGGCTACGGACCTGTCGGCGCATGGTTCCTTTTCTTTAAGGCAAAGGCAACAGACAGCCTTGGGAACGATTACTGTGCGGATAAGGAATATTTTGATGACGCGGTAGCCAGATACGGAGATTATGCAAAAGGTCTCGGTACTGCGATCAGGAACCATCTCATGATGAGGGCGATGAGGGACGGCAGAGGCCCGATCCTTATGCAGACCCCTGCGGCTATGGAGGCCTTAGGTAAAGCCTTCAAAGAGAAACTTGGCGATAAGGAAGGCGCCAAGAAGATGAAACACCTCGAGGCAGAGGCGTGGGAAGACTTCCTCGACATGGCAATCGGACAGGCGTCACTCTGGGCGGCAAGTAATGTTGAGCCCGATAAGGTTGTTTCCGAAATAATGCCGACAGAGCCGTATCTCCTGGGTTCACATGCAGGCTGCGCAGGGTTCTGGGTAAGCGGCCC
>DATKOU010000042.1:0-16327 GCA_035524455.1 Thermodesulfovibrionales bacterium
ATGGGGATATCCGGCTGCGGCAAATCGCTGTTTGTCAAGGTGATCGCCACTCGGTGGCGCCTTCCCCTTATCCGCCTGGATATGGCGGTTGTGTATGGGGGGGCGTTCGGCTCCCCGGAGTCCAGCCTGCTCAAGGCGTTCAGGACCGTAGAGGCGGTTGCGCCCTGTGTCCTCTGGATAGATGAGATCGAGTCCGGCATTTCATCGCAGGGTTTCAAGGCTGAAGGAGGCGCCGCTTCCCGGGTCCTCGGGTCTTTCCTGACGTGGATGCAGGAAAAGAAGGCGCCTGTTTTTGTCGCTGCTACCGCCAACGCCATCGAAATGCTTCCCGCGGAAGTCCTGCGCAAGGGACGCTTCGATGAGATATTTTATATGGGGCTTCCCGATGAAACGGCGCGGGAAGAAATATTCCGTATTCATATGAAGAAGCAGGGTATCGATCCTTCCGGGTTTGATATCCCGCTGCTGGCGCGATCGGCCAAACGTTTTTCCGGAGCTGAAATCGAGCAGGCGGTCAAATCAGCGGCTTTCGAGGCCCTTGCCGATAAGCGTCCCTTAGTCGAAGAGGATTTCTTGGCAACTCTGAGAGCGACCGTCCCTCTTGCGGTGACCATGAATGAACAGATAATAAGCATCGAGGCCTGGGCCTTTAAGCGCGCAGTGCCGGCCTCGGGAGAATTAAGGCGTTAGCGGAAATCACAGGCTGTCACGCACTATGAACCGGAACAAGATATGTCCTGATTGCGGAACCGAGTACTTCCCGCACATCGAGAAATGCGCGGATTGCGGCGCAGTCCTCCTCTTGCCCGAGGAGCTCAAAAAAGCACAGGAGGAAAAGAAACGGCTCATGGAGAAGGCCGTAGAGAACGAGGTCGTGGTCAGGGAGGGTGATCTCAGTTGGCTGAGTGAGCTGTACGCAGTCCTCATCGACGCCGGTATCCCCTGCACCGTCCGTTCCGACGCAGGCTGCAAGAAAAGCTGCTGCGGTGATACATGCCGTTTGGTCGTATCACCGCAGCAGCTTGAAAGGGCGCAGGAGCGGATTGAGGAATACTTCATGGAAATGCATCCCGAGATCCGCGCTTCCCGCGAACTGGCCAGAGAGGGCAAATGCCCGGCCTGTGGTTCCCCTGTTGGCCCCGGCGACCGCGAGTGCCCCGACTGCGGCCTGCCTCTCGTCATTATTGAGGAGGAGAAATGAATAGGGACAGACACACGTGCAATAGCGCAGAAGTGCAAAAGTTCAGAAATCCGAACATGAAAGTGTAAAAGGGGAAAGGCCGTTACGGTATAATAATGGATGTACAGGATCGTGCGGATCGCGTCGGTGCTGCTCCTATTAGTCCCTGCAGCGTTCGGTACGGCATCTGACAAGCCCTATTCCAATCCCGTCCTGGTCGAAACCTACCCGATTAATCGGCCAAAGCCCGCGCGATACGTCGGGACGCTCGGTATAGGCGATCCCACCGTTATTCTTTACAAGGAAAAATATTATCTCTACCCGACTGGGGACAACCACAGCTACCATGTCTACCTGTCCGACGACCTGGTCCACTGGTCCAAGGGGCCGAAGGTCTTTCAGAGCAACGAGACCGGTGTATGGGCGCCTGACGTCTTCTTCAACCGGGATAACGGTATGTTTTATCTTTACTACACGGTGAACGGCAGGATCGGCGTTGCGGAAGCAGACCGTCCCGACGGGGAGTTCAGGGACCTGGGGAACCTGATCAGCAACGGGATAGATGCGCACATGTTTCGCGACGACGACGGCTCATACTTCCTCTATTACGCACGGTACCCGGAATTCGGGATATTTGTCCAGCCCATGGCGAGCCCTGTCCTGAAAAAGGGTGAGCCTGTTCAGGTCATCTCTCCTTCCGAGGCATGGGAAATGAGAAATGTGCCGGTTACCGAGGCCCCATGGCTGCTCAAACACCAGGGCGTCTATTACCTCCTTTACTCCGGGGGCAGTGCGAATACAGAGCATTACGCCACCGGGTACGCAACGGCAAAGAACCCTTCAGGTCCCTTTACCAAGTATCCCGGAAATCCGATCATCCGTACGGAGGGTGGCGTGCTGGGGCCCGGGCATGTGAGTGTCACACAGGACCGGGAGGGGAAACTCTGGATGGTCTATCACCAGCAGAAGGATAGGACACCGGGCTGGAACAGGATAATCTGCATCGACCCTCTCTGGTTCGACGAGAAGGGTGTCCTCCATGGGAAGGCCTCACGGGCGACGCCCCGCGCCGCGCCTGTGACCACAGGGAAGGTCGGGGAAACGGTTCGGAAATAAATCCCGCTGACTCTCTGTCCATCAGGAAGAAGCAGAACAGGGCTTTTCAGCCCGCCTGTCATTTCTGCAGCTTCCTGATTATCTCCCCCAGCTTCTTGATTTCTTCTCCGTATAAGGCCCAGTTCCCCTCCCTCTGGGCATTCATGGCGCGGTCAAAATGCTCCCTGGCACCTGAAGCGAGACCCTTTTCCTCCTTCACCGCGGGAAGCCGCAGGGACTTCGAGGGCGCCGCCTCTTCCGAGACCCTGACATCTCCGAATATTTTCGAAAGGGCCGCGTCGAGTGTCTCCTCCATGGCGATACGGTTTTCGTATGCGATGACGACCCTTTTCAGTTCAGGTATCTTGCCCTTATCTGCCCTGAGATAAAGCGGCTGAACATATATCAGGGAATTTTCGATCGGTATCACCAGCAGGGTCCCCTGGATCACTTGTGAGCCGCGCTGGTCCCAGAGAGATACCTGCCTCGATATCTCGGTATCCTGATTGATCCTGGCGACTATCTGCTTCGGCCCGTATACGAGCCTGTCCTTCGGAAAGCGGTATACCACGAGCTTCCCGTAGTGTTCGCCGTCACTGCGTGCCACCATCCAGGCAGAGAGGTTGTCCTTTTTCTTCGGGGTAAAGGGGAGCATCAGGATAAACTCCTCCTTCTTCTCTCCAGGAAGCTTCATTATCGTGTAATAGGGTTCCATAAGCTCTTCGCTTTTTCCCATTGCCGGTATCTCCCACTGGTCTTCCTTGTTGTAAAAGATCTGTGGGACGTCCATGTGATAGGTCGAATAGACCATGGTCTGAATACCGAAAATATCCAGGGGATACCTGATATGTTTCTTCAGGTCAGCCGGCATCTCTGACACGGGCTGAAGCGTGCCGGGGAACATCCTGTGTATCGTCCTGATAATGGGGTCATCTTTGTCTGCAATATAAAACTTCATACTGCCGTCGTACGCGTTGATCGTCACCTTCACCGAGTTCCTTATGTAATTAATCCCGTTTCCGACCAGCTGTGAATAGGGGAATCTTCCGCTCACTGCGTATGCGTCGTATATCCAGTAAAGCTGTCCGTCATCAGACACGACCATGTACGGGTCGTGGTCAAACTTAAGAAAAGGCATGACCTTGCTGACCCTTTCAAGGATATTCCTGTTAAACAGGATCCTGCTTTTACCGGTTATGTCATTTGAGAGAAAGAGCTTCATCGAGGCGAAATGAACCGAGAAGGCGAATTTTTTGAAGAATGAATCTATGACCACCCCGCTTTTGCCCGAATATTCCGTAAAGACATTCGCCTCTCCAGACGGATAATCGAACTCTTTTGACTTTGTATTCACGATCACGTAGTTGCTGGACAGCTTGCCGTAATAGATTTGAGGCCTGGTGACCTTTATGTCCGCCACGGTCGAAACCGGGGGGATGTCCTTAATGAGCAATACCGGGAGTCCTTCGGGTGTCACCTGGTTTACCGGCCCGAGCGTCAGGCCGTATCCATGGGTAAAGGACAGGGTCTCGTTTATCCAGTTTCGCGTCGGGATGCTTTCCGTAGACAGCTCTCTGGGTGAAAGCATTGTCTGGCGATATTCCCCGTTGATCACATAACGGTCATTGCCGACCATAGTGAAGTCGTAATAGGTGCGTATCTCCTGGATCTGGCTGAAAGTATCAAGCAGTGGTCTGTGGTCCCACAGCCGGATATTTTTTATGGTTGGGCTGTTTTTTGTGATATCATCCCTGGTGATCGTGGTGCTGCCTGATATGTCCCTCTCTTCCACTCTGTCAAGGCCGAAGCCCTTTCTTGTTGAAGCTATATTATGCGTGATATAGGGGGTTTCTTTTACCAGTTCATTCGGCGCCACCACAAATTTCTGGATGATCGCAGGGTACACCGAACTGCCGATAAAAGACACTGCGAGATAGAGCACTGCAGTCCCGATAAAGATCAGAGTGCGTCTCAGGAAAATATTGCTTATCAGAAGGACTGCCGCAGCGAGCGCGATAACTATCCTTGCCTTCAGAAAGGGGATCACCGCATGAACGTCCGTGTAGGTCGCGCCTGCCACATGACCATGCGAAGAACTCAGGATGGTGTACATCCCTGTATATGTCTTGAACGCGAGTACAAGGAAAATAAGAGACCCCAGCACAGAGAGATGTGCCGAGGCAGAGCGTTCAGAGATTATGCCTCTCTGTGTCATGAACACCGCGCCCTTCAGTATATAGGTCAACACTGAGAGCGCAAGGGACGCCACCAGGATGAACATCAGAAGTGAAGATATGATCTCATATGCAGGGAGAGTAAACAGGTAAAAAGAGACGTCTTTGCCGAATATCGGATCAGAATAGCCGGAATCGACGCGATTAAAATAATAGAGGAAGCTCAGCCAGTTGTTCTTTAAAGATAATCCTGTAACCCATCCGATGAGTATCGGTATAATGATCTTCAGGCGGTCAAAATATCTCAGGACATTCAGCTGGGGCATTGCCTGATTACCAAACGTCATGACAACAGGCCTGCCTTTTGTTGCCTGGAGGGAAAACCAGATGCTTACATACGAGATGACAAAACCTGCCAGCCCGCCTGCCAACGCGCTCATTACCTGGGCATTTAACCTGACAGTGAATATTTTTGCGAAATTGACATCGTTAAACCACAGCCAGTCAACATACAATGAAATGAACTGCGGCAGAAAAAATAAACCAAGAACCACTGCGAGTGAGACCGGCACTATCTTTTTTGGTAATCTTCCGGGCATATAACCCCCCTTATCGGTATTCTCGGTATATAAAGATATATTACCACTAATTCACAGCCCAGGCATCAACGGTCTGCGGGTCCATCCGTACGGCTCGGCTCCAAATATCGGGACCTGGCATGCTTTGCCTCTATAATTTATACTATAGTTCATGAGGATAGTTGCGTGAAGTTTTTTTGTTTTCTGTTGAACACCTGTTCGCTGGGATGCGAAAGTGAACTTACAACAGAAAGGGGTGCAGAGTGACAACAAACACTGACATACACCGGTGGTGGGTCAGGAAATGGCTTCTTTTGTGTGTACTGATTGTCGGTACATTTATCACATGTGCCTCAGCAGAAGATGCCTATTGGGTTGTTTTTGGGAAAAGTAACATAGGGACCGCATATTATGACAAGGCAGGTATCGAACAGGTTTCGGCTGATGTCATCAGGGTCTCGGTCAAGTACTCATACTCATCCGAGGGGATAAGAGAATTCAGGGAGGCATTCCCTGAGGTGAATGCGCATGAGACAGTCGGTTATTCCCTGTACCTGTACGAAATAAGTTGCTCCTCCGGCTCTTTTGTGCTGCTCAAGGCCGCGACCTATAATCCGGCAGGCAACGTACTCAAGGGCACAGAACTGCTTCTGAATGGAAATGAGAATCCGACCCCGCAGCATATCACTCCTCATTCACTCATGGAGCAGTTGTCCGATGCGGCGTGCAAATGGAAACTGAATGACCGCTGACGTTCTGTCAAGTAGTTGTCAGAGGGAAAACTTAAGGCTGTAGCAGGAGGGTGGGACCCTTCGGACCTGAAATTTCTGAAGACCGACAAGATTACGTTTAGCGTCCCTATGAAATGTTCAGGCGTGTGATCATCCGTTGGCCCGAATCGTTTTTGAGTACCAAGCCTGGTCAATAGTAAAGAAGAAAATAGAACTGAGCAAGAAGGCCTGGGGAGAAACCCCGAAGGGATAATATATTCCTTGTCGGGAACCCCACGCATGTGGTCCTCCGAATAACACATGATAACCAACACTGCGGAGTTCTTTTCAAGATCCTCGATTTCCGTTGCTAACCCACGGTTTTATGCCGATAAGCAGGGTTGTGAACCCTCAGACGATGTCTCCCATTTCCCTTGACCAACAAAGTTAAATGCACGTCTTGCTTTGAAAGCCGTAACGTAATATTATGTTTTTAGTGGAATTATTTTTGCTGGGACAGAGGTGGGAGGTTTGATGCTTCATTTTCTCGACCTGTTCGGCGTTGCAGTATTTGCTGTCACCGGCGCACTGGCTGCTGGAAAGAAAAAGATGGACCTCTTCGGAGTGGTCGTACTCGCGGTTGCGACCGCACTCGGCGGGGGGACCTTGAGAGACGTTATCCTCGGGGCGTACCCCGTCTTCTGGATTTCCAATCCTACGTATATCTTTGTAGGGACAGCCGCTGCCGTTTCGATATTCATTATGGCCAGGTTTATGCGACCCCCGTCAAAGGCACTCACGTTCGCCGATGCATTCGGGTTAGCGATCTTCACAGTAATCGGAACCGAGAAGGCAATGTCTCTTGGAGTGCCGGGCTCTGTTGCCGCAATCATGGGAGTTATGACCGGTGTTGCCGGCGGGATTATCAGAGATATGCTTTCAGGCGAGATCCCGCTGATCCTGAAGGCCGAGATATATGCGACCGCTTCCCTCTGTGGGGCCATCACGTTTGCCTTACTCACACGACATTTTCCCGCAATGCTGCAGATGCCCGCGCTTGTTGCGATCACCGTGATCCTGGTTCTCAGGCTGGCCGCGATTCATTGGAATCTCTCACTCCCGATTTTTCCACCGGATAAAAGATGATGCCTCAGGTTGAGGCAGTCCTTCCACGATAGTTAGTCCACCTCCTCAGTTATTGTGACCCGCAACTGACAAGGACTTTGTCCTGTACCGCGCACAAAAAAATCGGAATGAAAATCCATGCCAGTTCCCCTCCTGATCTCCCAGCGGATTATTGGCGGTGTTGCTTTCTTTCGGTATTCAACGGACTATGGCTTAATTACTCGTTAAAGATACTTATATCCCGTAGTACGCACGTCCACTGACATGTGAATAAAGTAGTCCTGCGATCTCGGTTCCATCGACAACATCACACAATTAAAATCTTTGCAACAATTACGTTTTACGGAAGGAACTGGTAGGAAGAAACGTGAAGCTCACCTGGAGCGCTGGTGAACCGGTGGAACGCTGTGTCAGGCTGATGGCGGTTCGTCCTGCCCCTACCCAGCGAGCCCCTCAAGTGTGCTGGACAGGTCGAGCGGCTATCATTACTACCAGGATCCTATCTTCTTTCCTAGTTTTCTGGCCTTTGCCAGCCAGCGTTTCCCGATGTGTGCGAGGTCTCGGGTCATCGGGACGATAATCTGTCCCCTGATGGCGAAGCCCGCAGCGTTCAGCACGATCTTGACTGCGCGGAGAGCCCCACTGCCTTGCGAAGGAAGGTAGTTAAAGGGAAACGGCGACAGAGAGGCGGTAACGATCGCTGCCGGCTTGCCCTTATGCTTCGGTTGTGGAAAGCGCCAAGTATAGAGTTCATAGTACTCAAAGACAGGAACATTTCGGTCAAAGAGAAGCTTTAGCGGCCCGGTCATGTTGCCCCACTAAGTAGGGGTGCCCACCACCAAACCGGAGCAGCGTTCTATCAGCTCTCCTATACGGTGCGCGTCGTCTTTGGGAAGAATACACTTTTTGTCGGGCCTGCATTTCAGGCACCCGATACATGGCCTTGTAGAAAGACTGTTGACGTCAACCCACTCCACTTCGGCACCGGCAGAGCGGGCTTCTCCGGCAATTATCTTGAGTAGCGTCGATGTCACACCATTCTTCCTGGGGCTAGCATTAAGAAAGAGGATCATTCTCGCCACCTCCTCTTTTATATTCTACCCGTCCTTACCCAACGATTACCAGTTATCAAAAGTAACTCACAGCGACTGAACGTTGAGGTCGCCGTTACTTACAGGAAACAGTCAAAAACGATTTCTTACCTTTGTGAGGGACGTTCCTTATGCGAAGTACGTGATAAGATCTTCCTTCACAAGAAATAGCTGGGCTCGGCAACAATGCTTCCTGAAGTAAACAGCTATGATGAAGTTCTTCTAACTGAATCTCACATACGGTAACCAATAGGGCAAGTCATCTTTTTGAACGTTGAGGTTAGAAATCTAATTACCATGAAAAAGTTACGATACATTATTGACGCGCACACCATGGCCGATAAGGATAGCAATACGGGGTTTAGCAGTGAAATACGCAGGGACACATCAACCAAATACTTACTGCAAGAAGTTCCTCATATCCAGTTGTTGATCAACGACGCTGTACTTTGTCTGAGTTCTTGTATGCTCATTTCCCATTGCCACGATCTTGTATACAAGGTCCCTCCCAAGGGGAGAGGTGCAGCGCTGTATCTCATGCAACAATCTGCCGGCATGCTTTCCCTCTTTGCGTCTCGTCCATACACGGAGCTCCGCCTCACCAGCCTTTTCCTGGTAGAGCTGAAACCCCTCTATATGCTTCAACACACGGTGATCCAGAGGGAGATGTACCGAAACAATCTGTCCGTCGGCAGTGACGAGAAAATCGCAGAGACGGCCATCTATGGCAGCGGTGGTATCATATGGTCTTCCGCACACCGTACACCCCTTCCGTATATGTCTGCATATGTCACCTGTTCTGTATCTGATGAGCGGCATAGCATAATTGATAAATCCCGTGCCGACCAATTCATTGAAATGATTCTGTAACGGCACGTATTCCGTGAGCCCATATTGAGGGATGAAGTGGTATGCATCAGCATGCTCGCATCCTCCTCCGTGAATCGCCTTCTCCACCATTCCGTAATCTAAAAAGACCCGTGCCCCCATAACGCCTTCAATAAGATTCTTCTGCCATGCATAGACCTGCTCACCAATGAGGATAATGCCTTTAAAGCACCCGCCCAGAATTCGTTTCTTGCGTTTAACGTAGGAAGAGAAAGCGGCAATCGTTTGGGGAAAGCCTATCGCATATTCAGGCTTGAACCTGTTGATCATTTCTATAAACAGATCCATCCATGGGTCCTTAAGGTAATTACTCGAGATAATAAGCTTATTCCCGTACTTCTTCCAAGGGAAGGGCTCTTCCCCGCCCTCCCTCGCAGTACTCTCAAAAAGGACCGTTCTTGATCCTGGACTGTATCCTATTTTATTCCATAGATGAACAACCGTTGCCCAATGTTTCTCCTCGGTCTACTTTGTTCCGTACATGCTGAGGGGAATCCCTGTGGTGCCACTTGTCGTTACCGCGATCAATCTTTTTTTCGGTATGTTTGTCGCGATAAACTCAGGGCGATTTGTTTTCACAATCGTCTTGTCCAGATATGGCAGAACCCGTATGTCATCAAGGATCTGTATCTCCTCGGGCTTGAATCCATATTCCCTGAACACCCTCCGGTAATAGGGCACAGTCTTCCCCGCGTGCATCAATAAATCCCTCAGCTGCTCAACCTGATATGCTTCAAGCCTTTCCCTATCCCAGTTCTCCGACTCCTTCAGGAAGGCTAGCCAGTATCTGAAGGTCGGACCATAGGAGATGCCGTAGCGGAACCTCAAGGGAAGTCTTTCTACCCCCTCCCTCACCGCGCGCTCAATTACGCGATTGGATTCTATGAACTTCCTAATGATTTCTATGGTTCCCATGAGCGTGAATCGGGAGCGCCTCTCCCTTCCTCACAATCTGCGCGTGCCCGCTGCCTCTTTGTCCATCAGGAATAAGAGCCTTCCCCTCTTAGGATTAATCATTGACGCGGGGAGTGTTGTATCGCGTCCTTCTCTGATTTTTTTTATTACTGCTCTCTTTCTCTGTCCGGTCACGAGGAAGATCACATTCCATGCGTTATTGATCACCGGTAGGGTGAGGCTTATTCTGTCCATGAGGGCATTTCCCGGACTTACCGAGACGAGAAGACGTTTTGTCTCCTTTACTGCAGCAGTGCCAGGGAAAAGTGATGCGGTATGGCCGTCTTCCCCAATGCCAAGGAGAACAAGGTCGAATTCAGGAATCCCATTTTCATCAAGCTTGAAGAATCGTCTCAGCTCCTCTTCATACGTTCTTGCAGATATTTCGGGAGAAGACTGATTGGTTGATATAGGATGAATATTCTCTCGGGGAATCTGTATCCTGCCGAGGAGGTTCTCCTGGAGCATCCTGTAATTGCTTTCAGGGCTGTCCCATGGGACAAACCGCTCATCAACAAGGAAGAGGTGGCTCTTTTCCCATTGCAGATGTTTTCCCGAAAGATACTGGTAAAAGCCTGTCGGGGTCTTGCCTCCCGAGAGTGCTGCGCAAAAGTATCCGTTCTCTCCTATCGCTTTTGCCGAAATCTCTTTCCAGCTTTTCCCCAAATAGTGCCAAATCTCATCGCTGGTATCGAAGACCAGATACTCGGGCATCATTCTGTGAGCCAGGTGCGGCCGTCCTGCGAAAGGAGGAGGTCTGAGCCCTCAGGGCCCCATGAACCTGCGGGATAGAGCGGAAGGTCCCAGCGTCTTATGTCCTCCCAGAGGGCTGTTATGGGATCTATCACCTCCCACGTTGCCTCAATGTCATCCTGTCTTACGAAGAGGGTAAGATCTCCTTTCATGCAATCGAGAAGGAGCCGTTCATAGGCAGGGTGGGCCTTGAGGCCGAATGCCTCCTGGTAGCTGAAGGCCATGGTGGCGGAATATATCTTATTGTTGACATGGGGGTATTTGACCCCGAATTTGAGCGAAATCTTTTCTTCAGGCTGCAGGGTGAGGGACAGTACATTCGGTTCAAGGACATCGCAGGTACGGCCGAAAAGCCTGAGCGGAGGCTGGGTGAACTGGATGCATATCTCGGTGACACGTCGTGCGAGACGCTTTCCTGTGCGCACATAAAAGGGGACCCCTGCCCACCTCCAGTTTGCGATATAAAATCTTCCTCCAAAGAAGGTAGGGGTGAGGGATTCTGGAGAAACGCCCTTCTCTTCCCTGTACCCTGCCACCTGCAGGTCGCGCAGTTTCCCTGGTCCGTACTGGCCGCAGACAGTAAATTTCGTGATCTCTTCATTGCTCATGGGCTTGATGGCGCGCAGCGCCTTCACCTTCTCGTCGCGGATGAGGTCAGCCCCAAAGCCGATGGGAGGTTCCATGGCAACCAAAGCCATGAGCTGCATCATGTGGTTCTGCACAATGTCCCTTATCACCCCGGTCTCTTCATAGAATGCGCCCCTGTGCTCAATGCCCATGTCCTCGGCAACGGTAATTTGTACATGATCCACATACCGGCTGTTCCAGAGCCTTTCGAACACTGCGTTGGCAAAACGGAAGAAGATGATGTTCTGAACCGTCTCCTTGCCAAGATAATGATCGATGCGGTAGATCTGTCTTTCGTCAAAGGCCTGGGTCAGCGCACGGTTCAGCTTCGCGGCAGAGGGGAGGTCCCGTCCAAAAGGCTTTTCCACGATGATCCTGGTATTGAATTTCCCTTGTGACAGGCTATGTGCCCCCAGTTTCTCCACAATGACCGGCGTGGCGTGGGGCGGTACTGCAAGGTAATAAATGACCTCCATCTTTCCCTCTTCAGAAGGGATCGAAACCCGGGAGACCTTCTCGATGAGTTTTTTGTAGCTTTCGTCATCTTCGAAACGGCCTGGTGCGAAAAAGAGGTGTGTGCTGAATTCGTTCCACCCGTTTTCGTCAAAGGGTTCTTCCCCGAACTCTGTGACCGATTCCCTGGCAAGGGCGCGGTAAGGTCCATCAGCCATGTCGTGTCTGCCGAACCCTATGAGGGAGAAATGGGCAGGTAGTTCATTCTCTCTGTAAAGATGGAAGAGGGTGGGGAGGAGTTTCCTCCTGCTCAGGTCGCCACCCCCGCCAAAGATGACCATGGTAAAAGGCCCAATGTGTTGGGGCGCAAGGGGGATGTCGCAGTTCTGAAGGAATTTACTGAAGACCGGTTCGCGGCCGCCTGTATCCATTTATCAACCTTTTCCCTTCTCCTTTTTTACCTCGTGTCCCCCGAACTGGCCCCTGAGGGCTGCAATGACCTTTGCGCTGAAGGATTCTTCCTGCCTGGAGCGGAGCCTCTGGAGAAGGGAGAGGGTTATCACAGGCGCGGGGACATTCTCCTGGATGGCCTCAAGCACCGACCATCTCCCTTCTCCGGTATCCTCTATATAGCCCTTCACTGACTGAAGGGAGGGGTCCTGGCTGAATGCATTTACCGAAAGTTCGAGGAGCCATGACCGCACCACGCTTCCATGGTTCCAGAGTTCTGCTATTTTTCTGAGATCGAGGCTGAATTCCTTTTTTGCGTGCATGAGTTCAAAACCCTCGCCGTATGCCTGGAGGAGTCCGTACTCGATGGCATTGTGCACCATCTTTACGAAGTGGCCAGAACCACTGGGACCCATATGGCTATACCCGTCTCTGGGAGCGAGGTCCCTGAATATGGGCTCTGCCTTCTTAAACGCATCTTCTTCTCCACCCACCATAAGGCAGTAGCCCTCTTTCAGGCCCCATATTCCGCCGCTTGTACCCGCGTCCAGAAAGAAGATGCCTTTGGTCCTGAGGAATTCGGCCCTTGCCATGGAATCCTTATAAAAGGAGTTGCCTCCGTCGATGAGGATATCACCTCGGGTGAGAAGGGGCGCCAGTGATTGGATCACCTCATCAGTAGCGCGGCCGGCAGGGACCATCAGCCATACCACACGGGGAGGGGCCACCTTTTCCGCAAGCCCCTGCAGGGAGTCGACCACCTGAGCGCCGTGTGCCTTGGCCTCTTCCCGAGCCGTTTCTGAAGGAGCAAAGGCAATAATCTCATGGCCCCTCTCGAGGAGACGCTTCACCATGTTCCCCCCCATTTTTCCAAGACCTACAAAACCGAGCTTCATCCTATGACCTCCTATTCTGTTTGACTCTGTATTCATCCATACAAAGAGATTACCAGAATATTGGGGGGAAGTTAAGACCTTATAGGGACAGCTAATTCCCATCACGAATACTCTCTTGACAAATGTATATAGAAATAATACTTTATGTATATACAAAGCAAATGGAGGTTTAAGTCATGAAGGCTTCGGTGAGAATGACATCAATAAGGCTTGATACAAAGCTTGCGGATGACGCAGTGAAAGCCCTCGGCGCAAAAAACAGAAGCGAAGCGGTGCACATCGCGTTAAGGGAGGTCGTGGCGCTTAAGAAGTTCAAAGAATTGATGGTAAAGCACGGCGGGAAATTGAAATTTGAAGCCCATGGCAACTAGGATCATTATTTTTGATACCTCGGTCTTTATTGATCATCTGAGAACGAATAAGTATTCCGATCGGTTAAAGGATCTGAGTGGCCTTATAAGAAACTCGTCCGTTGTTCTCTCCGAATTAGCAAGGGGCGCCACAGACAAAACAGAATTGGATTTTGTCTCGGCGCTTGAGAAGAATCATCCGGTTCTTACTCCTATGGAGAGGAATTGGATCGAATCGGGACATATATTGCACAGGATTTATAAGGACAAGGGGTTCCTGCCTGAAAAACTGAGGGACTTGCATTTTGACGTCCTCATCGCACTCACGGCAAGAAATCATGGGGCGACGGTCATTACTTCGAACATGACTGACTTTGAGCTGATCAGGCGCTATAAAGAATTTCGTCTCGAAATATGGTAAGAAGCTCATGCCAATCCTTCGATAAGATTATGACAACCGGAACGATGAGCGGTTTCAGTTCTCTATTTCGGTTATAAAACGAAGAGCCTCATGTTCTTTCTGTTATACGCGCTCTTCCGATTTGATATAATGATGCAGAGTTGGACCGATAATTATCAAGAATGACATTATGAGAGACATCAAGAAGAACAGTAAGACTAGATCGTTTAGTACGGCTCTCGCGTTAATATTTATTTTTCTGGCTCTCCTTCTGACCCTTTTCATAAAAGTTGTCTGGCCACGTCTTTTCCATCATGTTTGATAGGTCAAGTGATCTGGTTGTTTCCTTCCTGAATCCAAAACTGGCAGTGATCTGACGGTGATGACGGGTTCCAATGGAAAGAGTCGCTACTCGATTGAACGAACTCAACTCAATTGACCAACCATTATTTGCAGTTCTCTCTTGACGCGTAATAGAAAACTGATTAGGTCGGCTTTATCCTGGTCCATCATGGGAGATGTTTGGAATCGTGTGGAACATTCTTCTAACACTGCATTGATATGATCTCTGCCCGAGGTTGAGGGCCAAATATGCAGCAACACCTCCAATAAACTTCTCATCTCTCTGGTATGAACTGCCCATTGTTCAGGGAATAGTGATGGTCCTTCTATATCTTTAATAAAACCATCTGTTCTGACACTTAAACTTACAAATAAGTTAGAGATCCAGTAAATTCTTGATTGCATCGCAGCAGAATTAGCGATACGGTGAGTGTCTATCACATATACTGTGATTATGATAAGTGTGACAAATAACACAAGAGTTTGGGCCTTATCTGCAATAGCGTTCCAAAAAATTAGGATGCTTAGCCCGCCCACGCAAACTAATATTCCAAGGAGAATACTTAACTTTTTATTCATCTTATCAGAGGTCCTTCCATACTCAGCGCTTTTTCCTTCTTTTCGTCGTCTCTTAAACATAAGTTGGGATTTTCGGTACTTGGTTGGTGAAACAAACGCCCTTTAACTCATCATCCCCGCGACTATTATCTAACAAAGTATTACTTTTCCGCCTGTATCCGGTCTCTCCTCTTGCTGATCTCATCAAGGAGCGCGAAGTAAGAGTCAGCAAATGCCTTGACCCCATCTTTTTCGAGTTGGTCAGTCACCTCTTTTATGCTGATGCCCAGGGAGGCGAGTTCCTTAAGCACCTTCTCAGCCTTGTCCATCTGCTCCCCAATGGTGATCTTTACTGTCCCGTGGTCCTTGAATGCATTGAGCGTTGCCTCGGGCATGGTGTTGATGGTATCAGGGCCGATAAGCTCATCCACATATTTTATGTCGCTGTACTTCGGGTTCTTGGTGCCGGTACTTCCCCAGAGCAGCCTCTGGACATTCGCGCCCTTTTCCTTAAGAGAGAGGAATCGGGAAGTGGTGAAGATTCTCTCATACTCCCTGTAGGCCAGCTTTGCATTCGCCACCGCCGCCTTTCCAAGGAGGGCGGTGAGCCTGTTCTTCTCTTCCCCTGACGAGGATGCAATGCGCTGTTCCAGAAGCTTGTCCACAAGAGTGTCCACCCTGCTCACAAAGAAGCTCGCCACAGAGATGATCTCATTGATCTGCTCCTTTTTCCTGAGCCGCTGTTCAAGTCCCCTGATATAGGCCTCGGCCACCTCTTTGTACCGCTCGATCGAAAAGAGGAGAGTGACATTCACATTGACCCCTGAAGCGGTCAGCTCCTCAATGGCAGGGAGCCCCTCTTTGGTTGCAGGGACCTTCACAAGGATGTTCTTTTTATTGATGGCAGAGAAGAGGTGCAGGGCCTCCTTTATTGTCCCCCGGGTATCATGGGCAAGGTCAGGTGATACCTCTATGCTCACGTACCCGCTCAAACATTTTGATGTGCCGTACACCGGGCGCAATACATCCGCTGCGCGGGAGACATCTTCCATGGCAAGGCCGAGAAAGAGCTCCTTGGGATCAGTAATCCCCTTCCTGAGCATCATTATTATGGACTCATCATACGCCGCGCTTCCTGAAATCGCCTTCTGGAATATGGTGGGATTGGAGGTGATTCCTGTGATACCGTCCTCCATCATGTGCATAAGGGACCCTGTGGTGATGAGGTCACGGTACAGGTTGTCAAGCCAGACACACTGTCCTGCCTCATTCAGGGCTTTCAGCGGATTTGCAGCCATCTCTTCTCCTCCTTGCATTCAATAAATAGTAAAAAAGGTTATTGTTCGTTCGGGCCATCGTCATCCGGAACATCCCCCCGAAACTCTCGCTGATACGCGTTCATGGAGGCATGTATTACCCTATTTTAACGGAAAGTGCGGGTAATCTCAATTCTCCTTTGAGAAATAATGTTGTCAACAAGTAGAATTGTCCGGTTTTAGAGCAAATAGATTGTCCGGTTTCTGTAGAGGAGGGTACACGTGGATTACGGTAGCCCTCCTGAGAGCGATTTCACCGCGCTCATGCTGCCTTGTGCACATGCTCTGGGAGTTCCTTTCCTCGCCTATCATATGAGGCGAGTTTTCTGGGTCCGTGAAAGAGGGCAAAGGAGCCATCGGGATATCGATGGACCTGGACCCTGACCT
>DATKOU010000043.1:0-8564 GCA_035524455.1 Thermodesulfovibrionales bacterium
GATGAGATTTTTGTGTATGCGTTCAGCGAGATTGTCCCCCCTCTCGTGGACAAATTCAGGCCTGATGTTGTGGTGAGCCAGCTCGGCGTGGACTCCTTTTCCACAGACCCCCTCACTCACCTCAACTACTCCCAAAAAGGCTTCTGTGAAGTGGTGAAGAAGATTAAGGAAGTTTCTCAGAGATGGGTTGCCTTGGGCGGCGGCGGCTACGATGTGTTTAATGTTGCGAAGGCATGGACACTTGCCTGGGGAATCATGAATGGGGTGGACGTCCCTGATGAGATTCCCCGCGATTTCCTCTTGCAATATCCAATGGAAGGATTTCAGAGTGGTACATTAAGGGACAGGAATTACACCGAGCGTGGGGAAACAAAAGAAGTAATGTGGGAAGAGGTAGAAAGGGTGGTCGGTTATCTCCGGGGAAAGGTACTTTAGTGTGAATCCTGTTTTTGGATTTGTTCGTCCTTATAAAACAGTCTCTCCCTGGAAACTTATCCACTATCTGGTTTAATCTTCCGGCACTGACCAGAGCGCAGAACATGGCAAGCAGGGATATGCACAGGCTGAGGCATAACTACTGAAAGTTGCGGTACACGCTCCGTGACCTACTTCAGTCCTACACGGAAGCGGTAGTTCTGGTACCGGAAGATGACGCCGTCAGCGAGAATCTCCTCCAGCTTCAGTCCTGGTGAAAGCTCCTGGCCTTCCCTCATCATCTGACCATTAATCTTCACCATTCCCGAAGCAGGGTCTCCGGTATGGATGTGGGCGGTAATGGAGAAGGTGGGCAGGCTTTGCTGGATGGTTGAGGGGAGTTCGGTCAGATTATACAACGTACTTCCTCCGGTATCCTTGCTGCTGGTGGAGGGCTTTGTCTCCGAAGGGGTAGGAATTGCTGCGGGGGCCTGCAGTGACAAGGATGGAGAATTGGCACGAGACTCCTGGGTCTCGACAGCAGGGGCACTCGCGCTTGGAACCTGTGCTTGTTCAGCAGTTTTTGTCTGAACTGAACGGCCCTGGCGCTCACTCACCTTCTTGTCAATGGGTGTCTTCACAGGAGAGCCAATCTGGGCAGGAAGGTGCTTTTCTCCTTGTTTCCGCTCTTCTGAAATGATGGTCTTTTCAGGCAGAGGATTTTGTTTGGTGGTGGAATATGCGGTAACATTCTGCTTTGTTCCCTGCCAGGGAGTTAGCCACCAAAGGAATATTCCAGCGTTCAGTACTAATGCAACCAGGAGCAGATAAGGCCACATATGGGGTTTTCCTTGCTCCTGCATCCGGGTATCCTGAACCGCCAGGAGGTCCGGCACTGTGCCTCGCTTGCGCTCTTCTTCGGATTTTTTCAGGGCATCAAGTATATATGACATAACTTATTGTCCTTTCTTTTTATCATACAGTAGCGGTTCTCCACTGGCGGTGAAAGTATTCAAATGGATTATGGTCTGAGGTCCCACGATACCGTCCGGCACCAGACCCTCGGAGAGCTGAAACTTTTTCAGCTGCGCAACGCGATCGCCATCATACACAAGATTCTTCCCTGGTTGATCGTTCTTGCCCTGGAGGAGCGCCAGCTGCTTATTCAGCCACAACACCATGTTTCCTTTCTGACCGGGCCGGAGGGGAGACCGAAAATCAGGGGGCGTGCGCCAGAGCAGCGTGTAATCTCCAAGCCACTTTTTTTCAACCTCTTTGATGTTCACTGTCCTCATTTCGGTTCCCACCACAAAGGTGGCCGTCTGCCCGTGAAGGGCTGAGAGTGTGGCATAGAACTGCCTTCCCTTCTCATCAAAGAGCGTCAACACCGCGGGGTGATTTAAGCTGAGGAGGCCATTAAGACTGCCTTGTGCAGTGAGGCAGCGCAACCCGTGGATCTGGGCCTGTCTGCAGGGATCACCGGAGCCTTCTTCGTCATAAGGAAGGTTCCACTGTCTGAAGAGTGCCTGATAAGCCATCCCTTTGCTAGGGTAAATAGACATGCTGTCGGGCCACTCCAATGTGTCCAGCTTTTGAGATTCCGGTGCGGTTTTTACAGGTTCCACTGATCTGGATAGTGCTGTCTCTACAGGCTGGGTCTTGTGATTATAAAAGCTTGCTGCCAGTGCTGCAGAACCCAACAGCAGGATTCCGGCCATCACCCATCTCATTCTTTTGAATAAGCCATCCTGAATGGTTGTTTCCCCCAATACTTCCCGGGCCGCTTTGGTGAGTGTGCGGGTATCAACATGATGTTGGCCCTGCACATAGGCACCGAGAAGTGCCCGGTCGCACAGGAGATTGATCAAACGCGGAACGCCACCGCTTAAACGGAAGAGCCTGTCAATAGTGGCGGAAGGAAATAATGCACTGCGCGTACCTGCAACTGCGAGCCGGTGATTCACATACGCCGCCACCTCTTTTTTCGAGAGAGATTCCAAATGGTAGCGGGCTGTAATGCGCTGAGCCAGCTGACGCAGCTCAGGTCGTGAGAGCATCTCCTTGAGTTCAGGCTGTCCCAGGAGTATTATCTGGAGAAGCTTGCATTCATTTGTTTCCAGATTGGTCAATAAACGGAGCTGCTCCAGCACATCGGCGCTCAGATTCTGGGCCTCTTCGATGATGAGAACCGTTTTACGGCCCCTGGCATGGGCTTCGAGGAGATATGCATTGATCCGGTCCACAAAAACCTTAACACTGGTGTTACCTTCAGGATACTGAATCTCCAGCTCGTCGCATAATGTGGCCAACAGTTCTTCAACACTCAATTTGGGGTTGAGAATAAACGCGATGTCGGAATTCTCAGGGACCTGTTCCAGCAGGCAGCGACAGACTGTCGTCTTCCCTGTTCCCACCTCCCCGGTAAGGAGGATAAAACCGCCGTCACTGTGAATCCCGTATACCAGATGGGCCAGCGCCTCCCGATGTTTATCGCTCATATAAAGGTAGCGGGGATCCGGGGCAATGGAGAAGGGGAGTTCCTTTAGACCAAAGTGTTCTTTGTACATTGGTATCAATACCTTTTTCCGTGTCCTTTAAAATAGTAATACAATGATCCGGGAAAAAACAATAACAGGGTCAGGCTGTCATAAAGAGAGGTGTAATGAAACAGGGAGTGCACATGGTGAATCGAACGCGCATTCCCCGCTGCTTGCTATGGCGAACCAGAGCGCGTTTTCCTCTCTCACACATGATTCCGCAGCATGAGTTCTGCAGGGTGGGGGTTCAGGTAATGCTGCCTTTTAAGATAGAGCTCATCATATTTCTTCACATAATGCCTGAGGAGCACTATAGGAATGATAAGGGGTATGAGACCTTTGTGGTAATCACCGATAACCTCCATGAGCTCTTTCTTCTCGTCGGGCGCTAGCAGGTTCTTAAAATAGCCCATAATATGCTGTAACACATTGGTGTTCTTTTTTACCGTTGCAATCATCCGCAGGCTCTCCATAAGGATGCGCAAATATTCAGAATGGAGGTGCTCGGGGCTAAACTCTTTGGCTGTCGCCACCAGGGCTCCAAGGGTTCTGTAATGTCTGGGACTGTGGGAGAGGACAAGGAGCTTGTGGTCTGTATGGAAAGAGATCAAATCTTTGATAGTGCGTCCTTTGAGCATGAAATCCTTCCACCGCCGGAACACAAAGACCCTCTCAATAAAGTTTTCCCTGAGGCCGGGATCAGAGAGCCTGCCCTCGTCCTCTGCAGGGAGGAGGGAGAAATGCTCCATAACTGCCCTAGCAAAGATACCCACTCCCCTGTGCCTGGGCATGTCATTTGGGGAATATACCTTCACGCCTTTCATCCCTGAACTGGGAGACCTGGACTTGAAGACAAAGCCGCAGAGATCCAGTGTTTCCAGTTCCTTGAGTTTTTTTTCTGCCCATCGCAGCATTCGTTCTGTGTGGTCCTTCCCGGTTCTTACGGTCAGAAGGCGGGGAGATTCAGGGTCTCCCACCAAATGCATCGCCTCCCTGGGGATAGGCAGGCCACATTCCACTTCAGGACAGACCGGTACCCATTCAACGAAGGATCCGAGGGTCTCTTTCAGGTAGTGATCCAGTTTATGACCGCCGTCAAAACGGACTTTTTCGCCCAGGAGGCATGCACTTATTCCGATCCTTATGCTTTCTCCTGCCATGATGACGTACACGTCATTAAGGGAACTTAGGCTTCAGAAGCCGTTTTCAGATCCTTCAAAAAAGCGACCGTGAGCCCCACCAGTCTCGATCTCGGGAAGAGAAAGCGGAGGGTCTTCAGAGAAAGTCCCTTGAAGGATTCTCTGCTCGTGACCACTACTCCATTTCCTCCCTCACGGAAAATAAATTCGTGGCGTGCGGTGATACCGAACTTTCCGCTTGACCAGACAACACGCCTCTGGGGAATGACCTCCTCGATCTTAGGCTCAAAATAGACGGGGAAATGAAAAGGATAGATACAGAACCTGACCTTTCCCCCTTCTGCCAGGATTTCGGTTTTCTCGGGTGAGACATTCTTGAGCACTGTATTCCAGTCTTTCCAGCAGGTAATGTCGGTGAAGGTATCCCATACCTTTACCAGGGGAGCATGGATAACTAGGGATTCTTCAATGAGCATTTACCATCATCCAATTCCAGGTCCCCCTTTTTCTTCGGAAAGGGCCAAGGTGACCGCCTCCTTGAAAGGGGTCTTCCTGATGTGAACGAACCCATCAATGTGGCTATCTCTGCAGACTACTTCGTTTTTTAGTCCCTCAATGAGAGGATGGGCCACCCCTGAGGGCACAGGCGTAACAAGGTCCACCCAGTAAGCAGACAGGAGAGGGGTGAGGAACGGGACAGGGATGATGATCCTTTGAGCAATTCCGCGTGCCTCTGTATATTTCTGCATCATTTCACGATAGGTGAGCACCTCAGGGCCACCGACGTCAAAAGTCTCTCCCGCTGTTGCGGGATTGAACAGACAGCCCAGAAGATAATCCAGTACATCCCTGAGGGCGATGGGTTGGATGCGGGTATCGATCCATTTCGGGCAGACCATTACAGGGAGGCGCTCCACAAGGTACCGGAGCATCTCAAAGGACGCGCCCCCTGCGCCGATGATAATGGCGGCACGCAGGATAGTGGCAGCAGGCGTTCCTGATGAGAGTACCTCAGCAACTTCTGCGCGGCTCCTCAGATGTTCTGAGAGGGTGTCCCGTGCTTCTCCGAGCCCTCCAAGGTAGATGACCCTTTTAAGCCCAGTATCGTTCGCCGCTGAGATAAAGTTCCGCGCAGCCTGCTTGTCCTTTTGAGCGAATTCCATGTTCCGGAAGATGCTCTTTCCCCCCATGGAATGCACAAGGTAATAGGCAGAGTGAATCCCCTGGAGGGCTTCGCCCACTCCTTTGCCTGTGAGGAGGTCGCCCTGAACCACTTCTCCTGACTCAAGATGCGGAAAATGGGCCGAAACCTTTGACGGATCACGAACGAGAAACCTCAGGACGATATCCCTCCTGCTAAGTTCAGGGATGAGCCTGCTTCCCACAAAACCTGTAGCACCGAGCAGGAGGACTTTGTCGTGGGGAGATATTTCCAAATGTTCCATAGGGTCAGTGTAGCAGATTTCTGTATTGAATCAAATGAGGGGCCTTATTTCTGTCACCTTAAAACATGCTGTATTCATTTGCCCTGTCCCAAAAGCGCCTTTAGTCCCTTCACTGCCCTCTCGGGTGAGGGGAACACAGGGATGAGTGTCTTTTCAAGACGGGTAATGATCTTTCTCGATATTCCATCGGTAGGGATGTGGAAGACGACGGGCTTCTGCATCCTCCCCTTGAAGTCCTTCATTAATTCTGCCAGGCGCTCGGTGATACCCATAACATTGGGGAGGGCGATCACAAGAAATCCGTCATAGTTATCCTTCACTTCGTCCAGCACCGTAAGGTAATCTTCATCCATGACCTGTGCGGTAAGGTCAAAGGGATTATTGAGCACATAAAAATGCGGGAACATATTTTTGAGCCTTGTAAGTTTTCCTTCTGAGAGTCTTGCCACATTCAGCCCCTGCCTCATGCATTCATCTGCGGCCAAAACACCTGACCCCCCGCCGTTTGTGATGATGCATACCCTGCTGCCCATGGAAGGCCTCTGATATGACAGCGCCTTTGTTGCATCCATCATTTCATCAAAATCACCTGCCTCCATGATTCCGAACTGTCTCAGGATTGATCGGAAAACCTCATATCTGCCCGCAAGCCTTCCGGTGTGGGAATAGGCGGCAGCGGAACCGCTTTCTCCCTTGCCGGATTTCAGGATGACAAGAGATTTCTTTCCGGACAGTTCTTTTGCCTTTTCGATAAACTTTCTTCCGTCACCAAGGGATTCGATGTAGGAGACCACTACATCGGTCTCGCTGTCATTGAACATATATTCGTATAAATCAGATTCATCGATATCAAGGGCATTGCCGTATCCCACTGCCTTTGAGAGACCGATGCGGGAAGCCCTTATGGCCTCAAAAAGGGATGCCATGATGGCACCGCTCTGAGATAGGATGGCGACATTTCCCCTTTTAGGCCTCTTCATCCTTTCGTGGGAAATGAAGAACGTATCAAGCCGGTCTGCGGGGTTGAAGATGCCCATGCAATTGGGGCCCAATAATCGTATTCCGAGTTTGTGACCTATCCTTTTCACCTCTGCCTGGAGCTTTCCTTCGCCGACCTCTGCAAAACCTGAACTCACCACAATGGCGGTCTTTGCCTTGCCTTCAAGGTCACCGAGAATTTCGGGAACCTCAGGAGCGGGCCTCATAATGATGGCGAGGTCAACAGGAGCGGGAATTTCCTTTACCGTATGATATGCCTTTAAACCCATGAGTTCATCGTACTTGGGGTTTACCGGGTATACCTTGCCCCTGAGCTTAAGAAGGTTTTTCAGCACCACCCCCCCAAGCTTGATTTCGGTATGTGCCGCACCGATGAGTGCAACGGACCCGGGAGAAAAGAGACTTGTGAGGGAACTCATGCGCTCTCTATGAACAGCAAAGCAGGGTCTTCGAGATACCGGACCACCTTCATGAGAAACTTTGATGCGTAGACCCCATCGGTCACTCTATGGTCAAATGTCAGAGAAAGGGGAAGAATCTTTCTGATTACGATCTTTCCGTCCTTCACCCAGGGCTTATCAGCTATCCTTCCTGTTCCGAGTATGGCCACATCCGGATAGTTGATGATGGGAGTCGCGAAGATGCCGCCAAAGTGTCCATAGTTTGTGATAGTGAAGGTGCTCCCCTTCATCTCCTCCAGCTTTATCTTCCTGTCCCGCGCCTTTTGGCTCAGTTCCTGGAGTTCCACGGCAAGCTCATGGATGGTCTTTCTCACTGCGTCCTTTATTACAGGAACCATGAGTCCCTCAGGAGTGTCGACAGCAACCCCGATTGTATAGTATTTCTTTACAATTACCTCTTCCCTCTCTTCATCAAGTGAGGCATTGAGCATGGGATATTCTGTCAGTGCATGATACACGGCCTTAATGAAGAAAGGCATGAAGGTCAAATGGAGCCCTTTTTCGAGCAAGGGTTTCTTTTCCTTTTCCCTGAGATTCCAAAGATCGGTGATATCCGCTTCCTCCATACCTGTCACAAAGGCAGTGACCTTCTGTGACAGCACCATATTCTTTGCAATTGTCCTTCTCAATCCCCTGAAAGGCATGCGCTCTATGGGACCGTACTGATCTTCAGCCTTTTTTTCTGGGGCAGAAGCCTTTATGAGATCCTCTTTTGTGATGCTCCCCCCAGGTCCTGACCCCTTCATAGAATCGAGCTTAATCCCAAGCTCCTTGGCCAGTGCCCTCACTGCGGGCGTTGCGAGAACTTCCTCCTCTTCCTCAGGGAGAACGCCCACCACCGAAACAGATTTTGGCCTCTCTTCGGCCTTTGGCTTTTCTTCAATTTTTGGCTTCTCTTGGACCTCTTCACCCTCTTCCGCAATGGTCATGAGGACTTCACCGACCTTTACGATATCTCCCACCGCTTTATTGATCTTCAGCACCTTGCCCTTTTTCGGCGAAGGGACCTCCACCACCGCTTTGTCTGTCTCTATTTCCAGGACGGTCTGATGCTCTTCAATGGCATCCCCTTCCTTGACGACCCATTTTCTCACCTCACCCTCTGTTGTTCCCTCGCCCAGATCAGGCAACACAAAATTGAATGGCATGGCAGAACTCCTTTTTAAGAGATAAAATTACGATATTTGAGATTATCCGGTTACATTCCTAATACCAACAAAAGAATATCATGGCAAAGAACCGTAGTCAATCTAATGATGTAACGTCTGCCAGCCTCCGGTGCCGCCATCGATGGCGTTTCTTAAGAAAATATGCGGTGTGGTGTGTTTTTTGGTGTTGTCAACAAGTAGAATTGTCCGGTTTTAGAGCAAATAGATTGTCCGGTTTCTGTAGAGGAGGGTACACGTGGATTACGGTAGCCCTCCTGAAAGCGATTTCACCGCGCTCATGCTGCCTTGTGCACATGCTCTGGGAGTTCCTTTCCTCGCCTATCATATGAGGCGAGTTTTCTGGGTCCGTGAAAGAGGGCAAAGGAGCCATCGGGATATCGATGGACCTGGACCCTGACCT
>DATKOU010000044.1:0-11076 GCA_035524455.1 Thermodesulfovibrionales bacterium
CGCCACTACCACCAACGGAGGCCCGGTGAATGGTCGTATATTCCCGTATGATGTTTTTGTTTCCAATCCTGACCCCTGTCTCTTCATTGCGATACTTCAGATCCTGAGGGGGAAGACCGATGCTCGTGAACGGATATACGGTGCATTCTTCTCCGATCTCTGTCTTCCCCTCGATCACCACGTGGGAAATTATTTTTGTCCCTTTTCTGATGGTTGCGCCGCTGCCGATTATGGAGAAAGGCCCTATAACTACATCTTCATCAATGGCTGCCTTTTTGTCTACGATTGAGGTAGTGTGTATCTCTGTTGCCATTAGCGCTCCTTGGACTCGTCTTTTTTAAGAACCATGGCGGTAAATTCCGCCTCTGCCACAATTTTTTCATCCACCTTTGCATTCCCTGAAAATTTCCAGACATTTGCCCTCTGGTGAAGTGTAGTTATCTCGAGCCTGAGCTGGTCACCCGGCACAACGGGTTTCCTGAATTTTGCCTTCTCTATGCTCATGAAATACACAGCATCACCCTGGACACCGGAGAGAAAAGCGAGTAGCCCTGCAAGCTGCGCCAACGCCTCAACGATAAGAACCCCGGGCATTATGGGGTTGCCGGGGAAATGTCCCATAAAAAACGGTTCATTGACCGTTACGTTCTTTATTCCCACGGCCTTTGTTCCCTTGTCCATCTCGAGTATCCTGTCGACTAAAAGGAAGGGATACCGGTGGGGGAGAATATTCTGTATCTCTTTGATATCCATCATGAGTTCCTCCTCTCTAAGGTCATTACCTTCTCCTCGAGTTCTTTTATCCTTTTGTTGAGCTCCGGAAGTCTGGCGAATAATGCGGTTGATTTAAGCCAATCCCTGTGGGGCATTGCAGGAGAACCTAGATAGATACCCTTGGAGAGATTCCCTATCACTCCGGCCTGTGCCCCGATAATACAGCCATCGGCTATCTTGACATGGTCCGGGATGCCTGCCTGTCCTGCCAGGGCAACAAAATTGCCGATTTCGCTGCTTCCCGCGATTCCTACCTGTGCCACGATAATGGAGTGTTCGCCAATGGTTACGTTATGCGCAATCTGAACAAGGTTGTCGATCTTCGTGCCCCTTCCTATGACGGTATTCCCTGTGGTCGCCCTGTCTATGGTGACATTCGCGCCAATCTCCACGTCTTCACCTATGATGACCCCGCCGACCTGGGGTATCTTGTAATGCCTTCCCTCCTCCCACACATAGCCAAAACCATCAGAACCTATGACGGAACCGGAATGGATCATCACACGATTGCCCACCGTTACCTTTTCCCTTATCGTCACATTGGCATATATCGTGCACCCGTCACCAATCACGGTACCTTCACCAATGAACACACCAGGATAAATTACTGTATCCCTCCCGATCGTCACGTTATCACAGATATACGCAAAGGGTTGGATGGAGACCTCCTTTCCCACCATAGCTAATGGGGAGACAAAGGCAAGGGAACTCACGCCCATAGCAGGGAGCGGTTTGGGGAAGAAGTGCCCCAGCAGTTGAGCAAAGGAATACTGGGGGTTCTTCACTGCAATCTGGGGTTTGTCCATATCGGGGATAACATCTTTGACAATCACACACGATGCCTTACTGTGTGCGCATTCCTTGAGCAGCTTCGGATCGGAGAGAAAGGTGATTTCCCCCTCCTTAACGTCGTGGATTCCGGCAACACCCAGGATCTCCGTATCCGGGTCCCCCTTCAGTTCTCCATGTAGGAGCAATGCAAGTTCTTTCAGTTTCATGAGGAGCTATTCCGTAAAATGAATCCCCCTTGGTCCTCTTTCACAAAGGCGGATTAAGGGGGATTCGTACCACCCTTTTCTCCTTCGTTTGAGAGTTATTTCTTCTGTTTCGCCTTCCAGTCGTTGTAGTTCTTTATTACCTTTTCGGTAATATCCAGATCTTTCCTTGAATAGAGAATCATGCCCTCCACATTCTCCAGTATGACGGAGTATCCCTCTTCCTGACCGATCTTTTGGACAACATCCCTCAGTTCTTTCAGAATAGAGCCGGTAATGTCACCCTCCTTTTTCTTTACGTCGTTCTGGGAATCCTGCACCAGCCTCTGATAATCCCTCATGAGCCTCTCGATCTCCTCCTCCTTGCTCTTCCTCGCATCCGCGGAGAGTACTGACGCCTGTTTTTCAAAATCCCCTTTAAGTCTTTCTAAGGATTTGCCTCTCTCTTCTATGGAGGATTGTTTTGTCTTTATGAGGGATTCCAGTTCGATCTTTGCCTTCTTCCCTGCCTCAGATTCATTCAATGCAACTCTCAGGTCCACATACCCTATCTTCACCACATCTTCTCCGGAAGCGCTCACCGCAGTAAATGTCACGGGGATGAGCACTGCCAAAAACAAAAGCACTATGATCCTCACACCTTTTTTTTTGTTCATTTCGTCCTCCTCGTTATTATCTCAAAATCTCAGCACTCTTACTGACTAAGGATATTCTATGCCTGCTCTTTCCCAAGAATTTATCAGAAGAAACTGCCGAAGGTGAATTCTACCTTGTTAGAAATTTCTCCGGGTCTTCTGTTCAAATTATATCCCCACTCCACCCTGAGAGGCCCCATGGGAGATATCCACCGGATTCCCGCCCCTGCAGTGGGTCTTAATGTTCCATAGGCCTCGTTTGCTGCGTATGCATTTCCGGCGTCGAAGAAGACAACTCCCTTAAGTTTCAATTCCCTCACTATGGGGAATACGTACTCCGTGTTAAATATCAGTTCCTTTGGGCCGCCTATATACTCTCCCTGATCAGTTTTCGGACCGGCCTGGCAATACCCGATTCCCCTCACCGTGTATATGCCGCCAACACAAAAGTTCTCATAGAGGGGGAGTGTCTCGTTGAATATCCCTTTTGCATATCCTATGCGCCCTCTCACCATGATGGTGGTGCCGGTACTTCCCAGTGGGAAAAACCACGCAGAATCAGCGAGCCCTTTGACGAATTTATTATCTCCGCCAAGGCCGGCAAAGGTAAAATAAACAGAGTTTCTTGAACCGGATGAAGGGTCAATATAGCTGTCGCGGGAGTCCCTGGTTATGGAGGGAGTAATACTGCTTGTGATGGCTGTACCCTGCTGAGACTTAATAACAGTGGAGGCTGTACTAGATACTCCGAAGACGGTCACTTTTGACAAATTGTACATTATGTTGGCTCCCCAATACTCACCGAAGCTCTTGCCGAATCCAAAATCACCTCCTATTGCCTTTGTTTCGTAGTCGGGATACTGTTGCCTGGTGAGGTATCCATCAACAGAGAATACAACGGGCTTGTCCATAAACCACGGGTCTTTGTATGACAATGTAAAATTTGATATATTGCCGCCCAGCTCTCCCCTCGCCCTGAGATACCTCCCTGTCCCGAAAAGATTGGCCTGGGTGATATCCACCATTGCGACGAACTTATCCACCGAACTGTACCCACCACCGACACTCAGAAACCCGGTGGACTTCTCCTTGACCTTCACGTCAACATCCAGGAGTTGTTCCTCGTATTTCGGTTTCGGGACCAGGTCCACTGTTTCGAAATAGTTGAGGTTATTGAGCCTCTCGTAGCTCCTCTTCAGGAGGGCGCTGTTGAATATATCTCCTTCATCAATGCGTATCTCCCTTCGTATGACCTTGTCCTTTGTTTTGGTGTTGCCGGTTATCTCGATCATTCCTACCCGGTAGATTTTCCCTTCCTCCACCTTATAGGTGAGGCTGAGCTGCTTTGTGGCGTCATCGGGCATTATGTCAGGATAGACACTTGCCAGGGCATAACCGTTTTGGGTATAGAGGTCTGTTATGGAGGTGATGTCTGCCCTCACCACCTCTTTGCTGAATATGGCGCCCGGAGAGGCGCTTATCCGCCCTCTCAACTCTGCTTCAGTGAATGCTTTATAGGCAGTGAGGGATACTGAAGAGACCCTGTACTGATCTCCTTCGGAAATGTTGATGGTGATTGTCATCCCGCTCTTGTCTTCGGTAAGCAGTATCTCGGGGTCTGCAACAATAACCTTGATATAGCCATTATTGAAGTAAAGGTCCTTTATGGCGTCCAAATCAACATTCATGACATCCTTTTTATAGTACCCCGATGAGAATATGAAGGAGTAAATCTTCCATGTGCCGGTTTTCATGACACCCTTAATCTTGCCAGACGAGATAGCCTTGTTTCCCACTATTCGTATGTCCCTGACCTTGACCTTTTTCCCTTCATCGATCTGGAAGGTAAGGTAGACCTCGTTTTCGCTAATCTTATTAACCACGGGAACAACCGTTGCCAGCCAATATCCCTCATCCTCATAAAAAAGCTGCAGTTTCGTTGCATTATCCTGTATCAGGGTGGTGTCTGCAATTGAGCCCACAGTGACGGATATCTTTTCCTTCAATTTGTCATCTTCGAGTTCCTTGTTGCCCTGGAACTCAACCCTGATAATGGTCGGCTTTTCCTTCACCACATAGATTAACTTTATGCCGCCTTCCATCGGGTCTATCTCGGTCTTCACATCATCAAAATATCCCATCTTGAAGATATTCTTAATGTCCTCAGAGACCTTTTCATTGGAAAGCGGTTCACCGACCTTTTGGGTAATCTTGGACTTTAACGCCCCTTCCTCGACCCTTTTTAGGCCTTTCACCTCAATGGAATTTACAACAGGGAGTTGTTCCTGCGCAAGGACAGAAGAGGCCGCTATTACCGCAGCTATGAGATATGTGAGAGCTATCGCCCATAACCTTACCATGCTATCTGCCCCTTCCTCTCACTCACTTAAAAGATTACCTGTTCCCTTCTCACCTTTTCGGTGACTCAGACAAGAATTTTGGGTCTTAGTATAGTCCTCAATGGAGGGGTATGTAAATAGAAAAATATAAGGAAAGGAAGGGAAAGGGGTAAAGGATAAGGGTTCTGGAGAGAGAATATCTCGTTAGTAATGGGTCATTCGCGAAAATGCGCCTTTCAAGGCTATAATAGGGCATATGGTAAACCTCATGGTAGTTATCCACAGCGTACTGGAATGAGATAGTTATGCACACTATTCTCTAGAAAAGAGACTCATCCACGGGACCTCTATTGTGGGAATAATAATCGATAAAAGACCCGTATTTTCGGTGCTCATGGCAAACCGTAACTATGGCCACTTCATTGAGGAGGCACTGGACAGTATCCTGCAACAGACCTTTCCTGCAAGGGAGATAGAAATCATCGTCATTGATGACGGCTCTACAGATGATTCCCGGGAAAAACTCAAAAAGTATGAAGACAGGGTTACCTGCATATACAAGGAAAATGGGGGGCAAGCGGCTGCTTTCAATAGGGGAGTTGCGGTTTCAAAGGGTGAATTTGTCGCCTTTCTTGATGCCGATGACTACTGGCATTCCCAGAAACTGCAGCAGGTATTTGAGGAGTTCAGGAAATCTGACTCTGTTGATTTTGTGTACCATTATATGGCAGTCATTAACAACGACCACCATTTAATTGATTGGTATATCTACCCGGTTCCGTCATCCGAAGAGGGCACCCAGTCAGGGAAGCGTTATCTGAACAGCTATCTCAGCGGCACACTTCCCTGGTTCGCTCCTACATCGGGCATGACCATAAGAGCAGAATGCCTGAAAAAGGCCATCCCCTGGCCTGAAGACTTGCGAGCGCCGGATGTGTATCTTCATTATGTCTTGCCCTTTTACACGAGGGAATTACGCTTAATAAAGAAACCGCTCGGATATTACAGGTTGCACGGGAACAATATATCGGGGGGTAATCTGTTAACAGTCAGGAAACTGAGCCATGCAATCAACAATATAGTGATGGTAGAGAAACACGTGGAGGCCCACGCGGAGAGACTCGGATATGATAGTTCCCTTATAAAAAAGAGGATAGAAGCTGAGGTGGCCATGTATAAGATTCTCATTCATGGCTTAGAGAAGAGGAAAGTAAGGGCCTTGAAGGACGCACTGCTCTTTAAGGATTTTCTGCCCACAGATGGCTTTTTGTACAGAGTTCTCAGGAAGTCAGCCATGGTTGTCAATATACTTCTTCCTCCTGCGGTAACTTTGTGGATTCAAAGAAAATACAGAAGTATTCTGTATCTGGTGCGATGGGAGCTTGGGAAATGAAATGACAAAAGAACGGAGAGGGTAAGCAATAAATGAAAAAGCTGATGATGGTCATCCACAGCCTGAGGGGAGGAGGTTCTGAAAGGGTGGCCGTCAATCTGTTAAGGGGGTTGGATAAACATGAGTTTTCCTTAACCCTTGTTCTGTATGAGCCAATCTTTGATTACCCCTTACCGGGAGATGTAGACGTCATCATATTAGACATCCCCCCGACCTGGAACATCTTCAAGCTCACAGGTAATTTCATCCGAAAGATTGTCAGGCTTGCTGTTGTAATAAAGAAGACTCACCCTGATATTGTATTCAGTCTCTTGACCAGTACCAATATCACCGTGATTCTGGCCAAGGTATTGTCCCGGGTGAGGTGCAAAATGATTGCATCCGAACAGACCCATCCTTCTGTGAATCTCAACAATGAACCTTACGGTGGAATAACAAGATATCTTATGAAGCATACCTATCCGAAAGCTGACAGAATCGTAGCAGTGTCCGAGGGAATCAAGAAGGACTTGATCGAAGCCTTCAGCCTTCCTCAGGAGAAGATCGAGGTGATCTACAATCCCATAGACATAATCGAGGCAGAGATGCTCTCACATGAACCGGTGTATCATCCCTGGTTCTTTGAGAATGTGCCGATAGTGGTTGCAGTAGGAAGGCTGACGAAACAGAAGGGTTATCCGCATCTAATGCAAGCCTTCTCTGCAGTGAGACAGTCCAGCCCCTGCAGGCTGGTTATCATCGGCAAAGGGGAGGATGAAGGGAACCTTGCCCGGATGGTGAAAGCACTGGGTATTGAGGGAGATGTTCAGTTTTTGGGATTTCAAGAGAATCCTTTTAAATATATGGCAAGGTCATCGGTTTTTGTTTTATCTTCCCTCTACGAGGGCTTTGGCAATGTTATTGTGGAGGCCATGGCTTTAGGGTTACCGGTCATTTCTACAGACTGCCCCTCGGGACCTTCCGAAATAATTGAAGACAGGAAGAATGGACTCCTTGTGCCAGTAAAGGACGAAAAGGCATTGGCTCAGGCCATGGTTGATGTATTGAGTGATCATGAACTGAGGAAGAGCTTATCCGAGGAAGCAAGGAGAAGGGCTCAATCCTTTGGTCTGGATAGGATAGTCAAGCAGTATGAGAGGCGCTTTCTGGCGCTTATGTAGTTATTCCTTGCCCAATGTTCGCTTAACAAATGCTCTCACCCCTGGTGGTGTCCATCTATAGAGCAGACCCCTCAGGGGTTCTGGAATCCATTCAAAGTTCTCAGAGGGAAATCTCGTAAGGCAAGCGGACCCGTCATGGCTGCAGGCTTGGCAGAGCTTTAACCCTTTCCGGTGAGTGGGGGAAAGCAAAAGGGAACGGTAGCGCTGAAACTTCTCTGATTCCCAAATCTCTTCGAGTCTCTGATCTACCACATTGCCTATAACAACATCAGAATACATATCACTGCAACACAGGACGACATCCCCAGTTGCCCGAATAACCATCATTCCGAAGGGTCGATGGCATGATCTATCAGTAAGAGGGGAAAATGTGCCACGCTTGACCTCTCCCCCGCGATTCTCGAATTTGCGACGACGGTAATCGATTATCCTCACATCGGAATAGCAGGCATATGCTTTCAAGCGTTTCCATGAACTATCATCGTAGACGCTGAGTCCAAGTGCATCAAGACCAGCAACGAGGAGGGATTGATAAAGCGTTTCTGAAAGTAAGTCGCCATTGCTTGCAAGACTAATGAAGGACTCAGGGCACTTGGAGCGAAACAGACGGATAATGTCAGGTATCCTTGGGTCGAGAAATGGCTCATTTATGCTGTACGGTGAAATGCGTCCGCGAAAACCAAGATCCTGGAGATTGTCAGATATTTTTCTAATGAGGTCGTCTGGCATAAATGCGGTTGATTCATCTTGTCGCACCTGCCCATGCTTGCAGAACCAACACTTGCGGGTGCAAAGGTTGTGGGTTTCTATTTCGATAATAGTAAAAAGCTGCATGGGAGAACCGCGATTATTGCACAGCTCATGGTCGGCCTTATACTAATAAGCTGACTGAGAATTTGTCAAACAGAGCGGGGCTCAAATCTTTGCTCTCAAAAAAATCGTGGAACAATACGGGAGTTTCTTCCTGGATAATTCGGCATCTTCTTTTTGAAGTTAATGCAGCTACCCGACACCGCTGCAGAGAGAATATATCTATAGGTTCCCCACTTTCTTAACGAGTTTCTTCACGGTTGCAGGTGTCCAGCGGTACACCGCCTTCCTCAAGGGTTTTGGAATCCAGTCAAAATCCTCCAAGGGGAATTTCCAATTGCAATTGCCTCCGGTACGGTTGCAAACCTCACAAAGTTTTAGGCCTCTCCTGTCAGCGGAAGCCAGCTTTGAACGGTAATTGAGGAACTGCTTGGAGTTCCGGATTTCTTCAAGTGGTTGAAAAGCGATGTTCCCCATGACAACATCAGAATACATATCATTACAGCATAAAACGACATCACCGTTTGAACGGATCTCCAGAGTTTTGAGAGGGACAAAACAGGGCTTGTTGGTTTGCGGAATTGAGTTGCGCAACTTGACCTCGCCACCCCGGTTAGAGAGAATCTCTTTAGGACGGCGCATATCGATGAGCCTCACATTTGGATACCTGGCATAGGGTTTTAGCCGTTGCCAGCTGGACTCGTCGTGGCAGCTCAATCCCAGGGCGTCCATCCCGGAAGCTACCAAAGTTTCATACAGCTCCCGTGTCAGCAAGTCACCGTTGCTCACCAGGCTGATGAAAGCCCTCGGACACTTTGAGCGCAACAGAGAGATCATTTCAGGCATCCTTGGGTCTAACAGAGGTTCATTGATGCCGAAAGGCGAAATGCGTCCGCTGTAGTCTATGTCATGGAGGGTGTCAGCTATTGTCTCGATAAGTTCGTCGGTCATGCGGAGAGTTGAAGGGTCCTGTCGATTCTGCCCGAATTTGCAGTACCAGCAGTGTCTTGTGCAAAGATTCAGGGTTTCAATGTGAATGATATTTACTGAATTCATGAGAGAACCCTGATCATTTTTGGCATTAAAGTCATTTAGTATATTTTGTCAGTTGAATGGGAATTTGTCAAACAGCTTACCCTCAATACCTCAAGTGGTTCGTGTCAGGCTGCACGAAAGCCTGCGGTTGTCGCGATCGGTATGGTGCGGGCTTCTCTATACATGCCGGGGATCTTTTCATTGTAAATGAGAAAAAGTGCATGCGACCCTTTGTTCGTACCAGATTGGTTCAGTTGACACTCTTTTTCACCTCTGATAAGGTATATCCTATTGAAGGAAAAGGACCTGCATATCTCAGTTTGCCTGTCAAGTGAATGAGGTCAAGTTTTTAAAAAGGAAAACAATGACTATGCAGCCAGAAGGATGGATTTTCGGCTTCAACCCTGTTCTTGAAGCCTTAAAAGCTGACAGGAACATAAAAACGGTGTATCTTGCTTCAGGAAGGCATGAAAGGGTATCGGAGATCAGAAAAGCGGCTGAATTAAAGGGAGTTCCTGTAGAGTTTGCCGGCACCACTTTTTTTGATACCCGGTTCCCCAAGGGGCACCAGGGGGTGGCTGCAAGGGCCATGAAAAGGGCCTACGTAAGTCTGGATGACCTTATCTCCATTCCTTTAAGAAAAGGGGAAATTCCTCTGTTTATTCTTTTGGATTCCGTAGAGGACCCGAGAAATTTCGGGGCGATCCTCAGGACTGCTGATGCGGCCGGTGTTCACGGGGTTGTGATCCAATCCCACAGATCGGTGAGCCTCGGCCCCGAGGTAGCAAAAACGTCGGCAGGTGCGGTTGAGTATGTTTCCGTATCCATGGTCACCAACATAAAACATGCCATCAGGGAGATGAAGGAAAGAGGAATTATGATAATGGGCGCAGAATCGGGAGCACACTCTCCGATATGGGACGTGGACCTTACCCGGCCCCTGGCAGTGGTTGTGGGATCAGAGGGCAAGGGGATAAGAAGGACGGTAAAGGAGAATTGTGATTTTATAGGGAGCATTCCCATGAGGGGGAGAATTAATTCCCTCAATGTCTCTGTTGCCACAGGGATATTCCTTTTTGAGATTGTGCGGCAGAGATATGGTAAACTTTTTGGTAATACGCACTTGAAGCGATTTCCACGGGAATAAAGGGTGGTACGATTTTGCTTGAAAATTTTAAGTTGACTATTCTATAGTTAATCTTTTAAATTAATTGGTTAAAGATTGAGGGGTGGACTGTTGCCTCTTGAAGCCACCGTAGCTCAGCTGGCAGAGCAGCTGATTTGTAATCAGCGGGTCGGGGGTTCAATTCCCTTCGGTGGCTCCATGAATTATTTTATGGCTGATAGCTTTTGGTTTGTTTTATCACACCGATGAGCCTTATCGGAGAGGTACCCGAGTGGCCAAAGGGGACGGGCTGTAAACCCGTTGGCTTATGCCTACGGAGGTTCAAATCCTCCCCTCTCCACCATAGCGGGAGTAGCTCAGTGGTAGAGCGTCAGCCTTCCAAGCTGAGGGTCGCGGGTTCGAATCCCGTTTCCCGCTCCATACAATTAGGGAGTGACGCGTGGAGTGTAGTGAGACCAATCAGTGAAAACCAATTGGCTCATTACCGAGGACGAGGTGACGTGCGCGGATTTGCCCATGTAGCTCAGTCGGCAGAGCACATCCTTGGTAAGGATGAGGTCACCGGTTCAATTCCGGTCATGGGCTCCACGAATGCCATGAATGTGTCATTGAGAATATACGTTTGGCAATGACGGATGGAGAAACGAATAACTCACTCGCGATAAATTAGGAGGGAAAATGGCAAAGGCGAAATTTGAGAGGGTAAAGCCTCACGTAAACGTAGGGACGATTGGGCATGTAGACCATGGGAAGACGACATTGACGGCGGCGATCACGAAGGTATTGGCGATCAAGGGGCAGGCGACGTA
>DATKOU010000045.1:0-19963 GCA_035524455.1 Thermodesulfovibrionales bacterium
ACCTGAGATGTATCGTCTCCCTGAACAGGAGGGGAACCGCGAAAAGGTAGAGGGGAATCAGATATTTAAGAAGAGACAGGGAAAAGGCATGATACGCACACACCAGGACGAACAGCAACAGATATGTGGATAATGCCTTTCCCCTTGGGATATCCAGTTTAACCCTTATATCTCAAATTATCTTCTGCGCCTCAAAATCGCAAAGAGCAGCAACGGCATAAGGAGCACCCCAAGGTCAGCCATTGCAGTGGGCGCATTCTGCCGTGCGCCGATGGAACATCCGCCGCCCCCACCGCCAGAGGAGGGTGGATCAGATGGTGGATCGTCCGGAGCGAGAGTTGTAGCAGATTGTGGCGGAGCAGAGGGAAGAGACTCAGCAATGCTATTAAATGCTTTTACCTGATAGGTGTAGGTAGTGGAAGCAGAGAGACCTGAATCGGTAAAGGTCGTTGCATTCGGTGCCAGTGTCGCTATCCTGACAAAACTGCCGCCAACTGGCATCCTCTCAACATAATATCCATCCTCTCCTGTTGCTCTGTCTGTCCAGGTGAGGCTGATCTGGGTTGAGGATTGAGCAGTGGCAACAAGGTCTGTCGGTATCAGCAACGACGACACCGCCTTAAACGCATTGATCCTTCCTCCACTCTGGATTTTGCCATTCAAACTTTGGAGGTTAGGACTATCCGGGTCATTAAATACAGTATCAACATACCTGAGAATGGTACCGCGAACCTGAGCTGGAGAAAACCTCGTATCGTGGGTACCGTCATAAAAACTGTAGAGCAATCCCACAAGACCGGTAACTAGGGGAGCAGCCATCGAAGTGCCGCTGCAGAAGTCATAACCTACGAATTCAGACCCCGTGCACAGAGAAAAAGCAAATCCATGCGGAACTGAACTTAGAATATATACTCCCGGCGCGGCAACTTGAACGGAATTCATCCCGTAATTGCTGAATGATGCCAATCTGTCCTGCTGGTCGGTGGCAGCAACCGAGATTATATTGGAAAGGCCGCCGAAAGTCGGATTGCTGTAGCTTGCCGGAAACACCGGTGTGATATCGTCATTGGTACCCGTGTCGTTTATTGAAGGCGCATTTCCGGCAGAAGCCACAAACAAAACACCTGCACTACCTGCGTCGTTAACAGCAGTTCTTAAATTGTCGATAGCATCCTTTTCAGCACTCGAGAATCCGGTACTTCCAAAACTTGCGTTTATCGCCTTTATATTGACCCCTTTATTGACATTGGTGACTACATATTCAATTGCGTCAATAACATCGGATACTGAACCTTCCCCGAAGGAATTAAGGACTTTAAGCGGCAGCAATTTGACCGTCCACATCACACCCGCGATGCCAGTGCCATCGGTGTTGCCGACCGCCCCGATAATCCCCGAAACATGTGAACCATGGCCATTGTCATCCGCGGGGTTATTGTTCTGTTCTTTTGGAATAACGCAGCTTCCGTCTACGGCGAATTCAGCACAGGTGGTAAAATCCCAGCCGGTGCAGTCGTCAATGAATCCGTTAGACTCGTTATCAACAAGGTCAACGCAGCTTGTCTCACCCGGGTTATGCCAAATGTTGCCGGCGAGATCGGGATGGTTGAGATCGATTCCTGTGTCGAGGACAGCAATGATAATACCGTCACTCCCGACGGTTATGTCCCACGCACCCGGCGCTTTTATGTCTGCGCCGACAACACCATCAGCAAAAGTACCCTTATTCTGGAGCGCCCATTGCTGGGGATCAAAAAGGCGATCATTGGGAACATTGGCAGCACGCCGAATGAAGTTCGGCTCGGCATATTCCACATTGGGGTCGGACATATATTTGGTTATTGCATCCCTGACAGAAACACCTTCAGGAAGTTTTACGTGTTCGAGATTGGGGACAGCAGAGTATCTCTTGATCGTTTTTGCGCCTACGGCCTGATTTGTTCTCAGAAAGGAAGCACCCAAAACACCTGACTTGAATCTGACGAGGAGTTCCCCCTGCTTGTATCTGCCCTGTTCCATGTTGGATAAAATTGACTGAACCGTAACCTTTGGAGAGCTTACCCCCTTTGGACTATCAGGGGCAAGGCTTGAGGTAGTGCTGCTCCCGCAGGATACCAAAAAAAGAACCATGAAAAGATAGATAATCTTATTCTTCATCTCATCCTCTCCTTATTGAAAGAGTTGTTTTTATCTATTCCAGCTTAAATTGAATCATATTAATTCTTTATTGTCAAGTGTTTTTAGGTTTTTCTTATAGTTTTTGTTAATATTTTGGAGTGCGGATTTCCTAGGGGCAACGATTGTACTATTGAGTACTTCATACTCCAGAATTCTTCCTGCCTGGCACACTGACGTGATTTATTTAAGATGAGAAGGGAGTATAGATGGAAAATCTCACAAATTGAGGGTTAAGATTAAGGTTCAAGGTTTATCTTGGTTTCTGCCTCAGCCCGGGCCTAATAATTCATTATCTCCAGGAGGTCATCCATGTCCTTCTCTTCTTCTGCCCTTGGGATGACTTTCCTCTCCTTCAGATCCCTGATCGCCCTTTCCTTGTCTCCCCTGTATGCAGGGTCTATCTCGAGGGCTTTCCTCAGGGCTGCGGCAGCATTCCCGTATTTCCCCGTGGCATTGTAACAGAGCGCAAGCCCGTAATACGGGAGGGCAAAATCTGAAGCCCTTTTGGCCGCCTCTTTGTAAGCGTCAATGGCGTCGTCGTATCTTTTGATTCTGTAGTAAGCCCTGCCCAGATTATTAAAGGCTTTTTCAGGGTTCCGGTAAAAAGTATTCATGAGCGCTGTTTTGTAAGCTCCTATTGCCTCATTGTATTTTCCCATTCGTTCATAGGTGACCCCCAGATTATTCCATGCCTCTGAATAGTTCTTGTCCACCTTGAGCGCCTTCTGAAGAAACTCAATTGCCCTGGCGTAGTCTTCAAGTTTCAGGAGGTAGATGACCCCGATTGCGTTGAGGGTCTCCTTGTCATTGGGATTCAGTTCCAGCGCTTTCTGAAACTCCACAAATGCCGGCTGGACATTATTATCATTGAGATACGACACTCCCATCTGATAATGGGCCTTCGCCTTCTGGAGCGTATCCTCTCTGGGTGTGCTCGCACAGGAAACAGTGAGACACATGATCAGCAAGGAAACTGCCACTGTCATGCGATAGATGTTGAGCCTTTTCATAGCGCTCAGTAAAATTATCAGAAATCTCCGGAACAAGTAAAGGAGAATCTTCACGCAGGAAGCAGACTCGACATTGCCCGGGAGACCTCCCTGTGTGCCTCATTCGTAGAGATTCCCTTGAGACTGAGTTCAAAACCGTCCCTGTGGAACCTGATGCCATGAAATGTCTGCTGGAGGGCCAATACCTTTTCCGTTGCCACTGAGGTATCTTTTGAGAAGACCACCTGTATCTTCCTGTCAGTTTCGGAGATCTTCAGTATGGAGAGTCTTCTTGCCATACCCTTCAGCCTCATGAAGTCGAGAAGTCTCCCCACCTCATCCGGCACTGCGCCGAAACGATCCGTCATTTCTGCCTCGATATCCGACAGATCTTCAGGGCTATATGCATTTGCAATCCTCCGGTACACACTCATCCTCACGGTCATATCTTCAATGTACTCCTCAGGGATGCGTGCAGTAACCTTCAGTGAAATGTACGGTTCCCTCTCTTCCCTCATCTCGATGCCCTTCAGCTCCGCAACCGCTTTTTCGAGCATCTCCACATACAGGTCAAACCCCACGGCATGGATATGTCCTGACTGCTGGGGACCGAGGAGGTTTCCTGCGCCCCTCATTTCGAGATCCTTCATCGCAAGCCTGAATCCTGCGCCAAGGTAACTCATCTCACTGATTGCCTGGAGCCTCTTTTTTGCATCCTCGCTCACAAGGTCTTTCCCGGGGATGAGGAAATATGCGTACGCCCTCACATTGCTTCTTCCCACCCGTCCCCTCAGTTGATAGAGATCGGAGAGTCCTATCCTGTCGGCCCTGTCTATGAGTATGGTATTCGCGGTGGGGATATCGATTCCCGAACCTATGATTGTGGTGGAGATGAGGACATCGATCTCTCTCTTAATGAACTTCAGCATGACCTCCTCAAGCCTCCCCTCCGCCATCTGCCCATGGGCAATGCCAAATCTCGCATCCGGCATAAGCCTCTTTAGAAGGGCCGCAATCTTTTCAATATCAAAAATCGTGTTATGCACGAAGAGAACCTGGCCATCCCTTTGAAGCTCCCTTTCCATTGCCTCCCTTACCAGACCTGCGTCAAATATAGATACCATGCTCCTCACCGCAAGCCTCTCCTCGGGGGGGGTCTCGATCACGCTCATTGCCCTGATTCCTGAGATTGCCATGTGAAGCGTCCTGGGTATCGGGGTCGCGGTCATACTCAGGATGTCTACCCCTTGTTTCAGTTCCTTGATCCGCTCCTTCTGCCCCACACCAAACCTGTGCTCTTCATCAATGATGAGAAGGCCGAGATTGCAGAATGAGGTTTCCTTCCTCAGGAGACTGTGGGTTCCCACAATGATGTCGATCTCTCCCCTCGCTACGGCACGCATGGTGACATCACGTTCCCTTTTCGATTTGAATCTGCTTATATAGTCTATCTTCACAGGGAATGCGGAAAACCTCCCCTTGAACGTATGGTAGTGCTGTTCACAGAGAATGGTGGTGGGAACAAGAACCGCAACCTGTTTTCCGTCATAGACCGCTTTGAATGCCGCCCTCATTGCCACTTCGGTTTTCCCGTATCCCACATCTCCGCATAAGAGCCTGTCCATGGGTCTCTCTGACTCCATATCCTGCCCGATCTCTTCTGCTGCCTTCACCTGGTCAGGCGTCTCCTCATAGGGGAAAAAACCATAAAACTCCCTGTGGAGCTCTGTATCAGCGCTGAAAGAAAAACTCTTCGCCACCGCCCTTTCCGCGTAAAGCTTAAGGAGTTTTTCGGCCATTTCCTTGACCGCCTTCTTTACCCTCTCTTTTCTCCTCTGCCAGGTTTTCCCCCCGAGTTTGTCAAGGAGGGGAGTAGCCCCCTCCTCAGCATTGTATTTTTTTATCCTGTCGATGTTATAAAGAGGTATATAGAGCCGGTCATTCCCTGCATATTCAAGGACGATGAGATCATTTTCGAAATCGCCCGTCCTTTCCTTCTGGACAGAGAGGAATCTCCCTATGCCGTGATCAGGGTGAACCACGAAATCACCGGGGGAGATGTCATCCATTGAGGCGAGTAGTTTTGACACCTTGGACTGCTTCAGCGGCCTGTAGGGCGGTCTTTCGCCAAAGATCTCCCTCTCGGTAAGGATAAGAAGGCCGGGAATAAAACACCCTGATGACAGCTTCCCCTGGGTGATTGCGACAGAGCCCCCATAGTTCACAAGGTCTTCTGCGCCGATCACCGATGCCACCACCCCTCCCTCAAAGAGAATCTCCTTCACCCTCTCGGCCTGCGCCTCCGAAGGGGATACGATGACTATACGATGGTCCTTCCTGAGCGTTGTGACCACCCCCGCGAGGTCTCCGAGGGACTTCCTCTCTTCCGGATAGATACCAAGTCCCCGGATAGTGCGCATCCCTGCATCGTACCCCTCACCCTTTACATCGAACCTTGAGAGGGAAACTGCTCGCTCCGTGTTATAGGCATGTTCTTCAACCTCCCCGTGTTCCGCTCCTGTATCCTGCCCGCTGGTTCCCTTAAGAAGAAGGGAGGAGGAGTGCGAGGGAAGTAAATCCACAAGAAATACCATGCCATTGACAAGGGATTCTATCTTTGTATCATCGGAAGGTTCTGTGACGGGCATAATGGTAGCTTGCCCGATGGTGCCTATGGATCTCTGGGAATCGATATCAAAGGATTTTATCTGTTCAATCTCATCTCCAAAGAATTCTATTCTGACAGGGTATTCCATAGTGGAAGGAAAGATATCCAGAAGCCACCCTTTGGTGCTGAACTCACCCTTCTCCATTACGATGGAGACCCTCTTATATCCGAGGCTCCTCAGCCCTCTTGCCACGATCTCCCTTTCCGCTTCCTGGCCGGGTCTGAGGACCATGGCTTCCCTCTTCAAATCCCCTGGCCTCCATACCGGTGAATCCATCCCCTTTACTGAAGTGACAAGCGAGTCTCCCTCCTTAATTCCATACAGGACCTCGGCCCTCTTGCCCGAGGACTCTATCCCGTTGGGTTCAGGAAGAAAGCGGAGAGTCTCCTGAGGGGGTCGCATCACTCTCAGGAAAAACCCTATGTCTTCGTAAAGCCTCAAGGCCGATTCTTCGGTCTGTTCAACCGCAAGAAATGGTTCTTTGCTGAAGCTCAAGAGAAGGGCTGCAGAAGAGCCTGCAAGGTTGTAAATGTGAGATGTACCAACAGGGATGCTGAAAAACTTCCTTATATTCGAAACTGAAATCATTTTATCTCTTATGTGCCAGAGCCTTTTGAAAAAAGTTACTTGGGGTTTCTTGCTCACTACCACACAACTTATACTGACATGCGCAGACAGGCAAGCCGTAAACTTGTCGAGATGGGCTATCGTAATTTTTTTTGAAAAGGCTTTGGCATATTATCAAAATCAACGCTGTGGACCTAACCCGGTTATATTGGCATGCACACGACCGGGGCAAGAAATCTGACTCAGAGCTTCCTTATCTTTTCCATTATCTCCGTGGTTGATACGCCCTTTATGTAAGGAAGGCTATACGTTTCCGGAACGATGTCCGAACCCACAATCTCTTCCCTCTTCCAGTCTCCACCCTTCACCAGCACATCAGGCCCCAGGAGTTTGATCAATTCATAAGGGGTGTCCTCATCAAACAGGGTAACATAATCAACCATCTCAAGGCTGGCAACCAGTTCTGCCCTCTGCCCCTCAGGAATTACAGGCCTCCCGGGTTTTATCCGCGATATGGACTGGTCTGTGTTGAGTGCCACCATGAGGACATCTCCCAGTTCCCTTGCGCTCCTCAGATATCTCACATGTCCCACGTGGAGAATATCAAAGCAGCCGTTCGTGAAGACCAGCCTCTTCCCCGCTGCCCTCAGCTTCTCCCTCTCTTCTTTTAACTCGTTCCGGCTAAGTATTGTTCCCACACACACCAGTCTCCTGCAGAGGGTAAACGCTCAAAACAGTCGTAACCCTCATGTCAGGTTCTGAGACCAGCCACGGAACCAGCTGACTCATGAGGACCGTCTTTCGTTGATTAATGACTTTTTGCAAAAAGCATCTCCCGGGCCTTCTTCACTATCTCCTTGTCCCCCTTGTAACTGAGGTTTTTCAGGGCATCATGAATGGGAAACCACTCAGCCCTTTCCACTTCCCAGTTATGGTCTGCGGTGCTGCCGCTGACGTATTCAAGAAGATAAAAATGCACGGTCTTTCTGCACTTCGCATTGTCTTCCCGGATATAGTACCAATACGTAATATGCCCTATCTTCTCTACCACCTTGCCGGAAAGTCCTGTCTCTTCTCTCACCTCCCTCACCGCGGTTTCGGATGTTTCTTCTCCCTTTTCCACGATCCCCTTTGGCAGCGACCAGATCTTCCCTTCCTTCACCGCCACAAGGGCTATCTCCACATCGTTTTCCCCCGCTTTTTTGAATATCACGCCCCCTGAGGAAACCTGGTTCCTTATGGTAGCCGGTCTCATTACGGAATCATCTTCCCGGTAATGAGTCTCATGATGTCGTTGTAAAAGGCAAACACCATGAGGGTGATGATTATTGCGAGCCCTACCTTCTGTGCAACCATCATTACCTTCTCGCTCAAGGGCTTTCTCCTCACCGCCTCGATTCCGAGGAAGAGGATGTGCCCCCCGTCAAGGATCGGAATGGGCAGGAAATTCAGTATGCCGAGGTTAATGCTAATCACCGCCATAAAGGTGAAGAAACTCAGCAAGCCGTGGGCCGCCTGCTGTCCTGCCATCTGGAATATGAGGATCGGTCCTCCTATGGTCTCGGCAGGTATGATGCGTTGAATGAGCTTTACGAGGGAAACCACAGTGAGCGCCGATATATCCCATGTCTTCATTATCCCGAAACCCATGGCTTCTGCAGGACCAAACCTCTTTATGAAGTCATTTCCAAACGGCCTCACCCCGATCAGGCCTATTTCCTTCTTTTCTCCTCCGGGACCGGTAAATGTACTTTTGACAGGAGTTATAGTGAGGTCCAGAAATCCATCGCCCCTTTTTACTCTGAATCTCATCGGTTTGCCAGGATTGTCATAGATCAGTGAAGTCATATCCTGCCACGTCTTAAGGGCTGAGCCCTCTATCTCGAGGATCCTGTCTCCCTTTTGTATACCCGCCTTCTCCGCAGGAGATCCCTTGGTCACCTCACCCACGTCAGGGTAAAGAAGCGGGGAAATCCCGATATCCCAGACCTCCCTCTGCTCGCCGAAAACGTCTTTTTCTGATTTTTTCTCAGGGCCCACCTGCACGTCAACCACTCGCTCACCCCTTTTGATGGTGAAGAGGATCGTCTTCCCCTGATTCTTGCTGATGGCTGACTCTATCTCATCCCAACCCTTGACCGAAGCCCCATCGATCGCCAGGACCCGGTCTCCTGTCATGAGACCCGCCTTTGCAGCAGGGGAACCTTCCGATACCTTCCCAATGTCAGGATACGGGACAGGCACCCCGGACACCGCGATCAGAGCGAATACAAAGGCGGCAAACAGGATATTGAATACCGGTCCCGAGAGTACGATGATAATCCTTTTCCACACAGACTGAAAATTGAAGGCCCTTGCCTTCTCTTCATCCGTAATCTCGTCCCCCTGTTCTTCTCCCAGCATCTTCACATACCCGCCCAGGGGGACTGCGGAAAGAAGATACTCGGTTTCGCCGTACTTCCTCCCTAAAATCCTGGGACCAAACCCCAACGAGAACTTGAGCACCTTCACATTCACCAGCTTCGCGAAAAGAAAATGCCCCAGTTCATGCACAAAAATAAGTATGCCCAGCAGTATGATTGCAGAAAAAAATGTCATCGTGACTCCTTAAGCGGCAAATTTAAAAATAAAATCGGGGAACGCCTCTCTTCTGTATTCCTGAGGTTATGTCCTTGCTCTCCTAATGTGCTCCTCTGCTTTTTCCCTTGCCCATTTGTCGACTTCGATGACCGCGCCAAGTTCCACGGCCTTTCCTCTTGTATGGGAATTCATCACCCTCTTAATTATAACAGGGATTCTCCCAAAATTAATTCTCTTCTCAAGAAACGCATTCACCGCGACCTCGTTCACCGCATTCAGCACCGCAGGCATTGTCCCCCCTTCCCTCAGCGCATCGTATGCCAGCTGAAGGCAGGGAAAATTCTTTGTGTCTGGTTTGTGAAACGTGAGTTGCTGGATGCTGGCAAGTTCAAGGCGTGCTACGGTACTGGCGAGCCTCCGGGGATAGGAAAGGGCATAGGCGATAGGCCCTCTCATATCAGGCACGGATATCTGAGCAAGGAGGGCCCCGTCACGGAACTCCACCATGGAATGCACAATGCTCTGCGGATGCACCACCACATCTATCATTTCGTGGGGAAGGCAGAAAAGATGGGAAGCCTCTATCACCTCCAGCCCCTTATTCATCATGGTGGCGGAATCGATGGTGATCTTTTTCCCCATACTCCAGTTTGGGTGTTGGAGTGCTTCCTCGGGGCTGACCTCCCTCAATTCCGCTTTCTTTCTCCCCATGAACGGGCCTCCGGAGGCAGTAAGGATAATTCGTTTCACGTACCTCCTGTCCTGACCCTCAAGGCATTGGAAGACCGCACTGTGCTCGCTGTCCACAGGGAGTATTGTTGCCCTGTGTGCCTTTGCTTCTTTCATCACAATACTGCCTGCGATCACAAGGCTTTCCTTGTTCGCAAGTCCTATGACCTTTCCTGCCCTTACTGCATGAACAGTGGGCACCAATCCGCTGAAGCCGACCATGGCAGAGAGGACAAAATCGGCCTGGCGGCAGGCTGCCACCGCTTTCATGCCCTCCTCTCCAAAACAGACCTCCGTCTTTCTTCCCACTGTTCTCCTGAGTTCCCTGGCACCTTCTTCCTTCGCAACCGCCACGATCTGGGGTCTAAAGGCTTTCACCTGCCGCCCGAGAAGGTCGACATTTTTCCCCGCAGCAAGTCCCACCACACAAAAATCGTCACTATGTCTTGAAATTACCTCAAGGGCCATTCTCCCGATGGAGCCGGTCGAACCAAGAATTACCACACGTTTCATTTCATCCCCCAAAAATTTCGGAAACCAGATAAAGGACCGGCCCCGCGAAAAGCACACCGTCAATTTTGTCGAGTATCCCTCCGTGCCCGGGGACTATGCCGCTCGAATCCTTGACCCCGGCATCACGCTTGAACATGGATTCCACGAGATCTCCAATGATGGTAACAGTCCCAATGATTCCGCCGACAACGAAGGACTCTCCTGTCCCCATAGAGTGCACCAGGACCATATTCAGCATCCATCCTGAAAGAGAACCTCCTATCAGTGAGCCCACCGCGCCCGCTATGGTCTTGTTCGGGCTTATCTCCAGGTAGAGTTTCCTCTTTCCAATGCTTTTCCCTACATAATAGGCAGCGCTGTCCGAGATCCACACACAGCCATAGAGAAAAATTATCCACTGGGGTCCGCTGTGTCTGAGAAGAACCTGGAACGCGAGGAGTCCCGGAATATAAAAGAGCGACAAAAGGGTAAATGATATATCCCGAAGGCAAGACGAAGGGTTCCTTAAGCCGAAAAGTCGTATGGCGAAAATTACCATGACCATGAGCATGGATACAGGGGGAAATGGATCCCCGGATATATACGCGGCCGTAAGCATCAGCACTCCAAAGAGTATCCCGGAGTTCTTCATAAGACCGGTGAAGCGGTACATGGAGTAAAGCTCCCATTGTGCGAGAGTACACGCAATAAGGAGGAGCGCAAAGAAGCACCATTCAGGGAGTCCCATGACGGAGAAATAGAAAAGGGGGAGAAGGAGTACTGCCACTACCAGTCTCTTGGCGTGCATTCTAGGATTCTGCCCTTGCCTGCACAGTGCCGAATCTCCTCTCCCTCATCTGGTAGTTATGCAGGGCAAGAAAAAACTCTTCCTTCGTGAAATCCGGCCAGAGGGTATCGGTGAAATAAAACTCAGCGTATGCGGCCTGCCAGAGAAGGAAATTGCTTATCCGTTTTTCACCGCTCGATCTTACAATAAGATCCGGCGCAGGGATTCCCGCGGTGTCAAGCAGGGAACCAAAATATTCCTCTGTGACATCCTCCTCCTTTACTCCCAGACTGATTATCTTCTTCACCGCCCGTATGATCTCATTCCTACCGCTATAGCTCAGGGCAAGCACGAGGGTCATGCCTTTGTTGTGGGATGACTTCTCTTCCGCATTCTTTAAGAGGGCCTGTACCGACGCGGGCAACCGCCATACCTCGCCAATAGTCCTGAATACAATGCCCCTCCTTATGAGTTCGCTGAACTCCTTACTGAGGTAAAACTCGAGGAGCTTCATCAGCGTGGACACTTCGTCATCGGGCCTCTGCCAGTTCTCAAGGGAAAATGCATACAGCGTGAGGGTGTTCACCCCCACTTCCATTGCGGCCGAAATAACCTCCCTTGCCCTCTCTGCACCCCTCTTATGTCCCTCGATCCTTGGAAGACCGCGCATCTCGGCCCACCTACCATTCCCATCCATGATGATCGCGACATGTTCAGGGATTCTTCCGGACAGCAACAAGTTGTGGCTCCTCCCTTTACATTCCTTTAAGGGAATAAATGTAGAGCATGCTTCCCAGGGGATTCTCACCCTTCATGATGTTCTTGAATTTTATTCCAAACAGGGGCTTGCTGAGCACAATGAGCTTGTCCCCTGCAAAGGCATAATCCTGAATTGCACCGGAAATCCCTTCCACCAGGGTGTTCTCTTCCATGGAGAAGCCGGTCCACAAGAGTGTTTTTATCTGCGAACTCTTGTATCCAAGTCCCTTTGCCACACTTGCAAGGGGGATCCTTTTCACTGCAAAGGAGTCCCTGTTTCTCACAAATAACCGATCCTTTATTGACCATACGCCTCTGTCTACCATAACGGTTGGCGCGGCCTTCTTAAACGTGGTGAGCATTCCTCCGTAGTTGTCATTGCTCCGCCATATCCTCAGTCCCATCTCGTTGTAAAGATTAAGGTATCCTGAATCGTCATATGCAAGGACATTCTTTGCCGCCCCGGAACCATCCACATACACGAAATCATAGATATTCACCCCCTTGGGAAGCTTTATCTCTTCACCTGCCCTGACCTCACCTGAGCTATATACCATCCGGAAGACAGGACCGCCGAACCCCTCTGCGCTATCAAACTTTTGCGCAATGAGACCTGTCTGGGGGAGGGACCTCAAAAAGACATTCCCCTTCCAGAGCAGGGAAAGTTCAGAACCCTTGAGCGCATAGATGTATGAGACGACTTTTCCTTCGTCCTTAACGGCCTGCACCAAAGAATCGCTCGTGGTGTCCACACTTCTTCCCCTGAGAGACGTCACGATAATCTCATCCTTGCCGTCTCCATCCACATCCGCAGTATCGATCCAGAGAAAATCTTCCGAGGCGGCGACCTTCAGCTCATAGAGATCCTGGAGACCAGAACCAAGGGAAAATACCCGGAGATCTCTCCCTGTGCTGAGAATTACCTCGTTCGTTCCGTCTCCCTTCAGATCACCGACAGAAATCAGTTTTGCGCCAAAAGGAAGGTCAAAGGAGAGGAGGGTATCGCTTGCGGAAGCGATAGGGGCAACCATGGTCCGTGAACCCCCGAGCGCCTTCGCGTAAGCTGCCTCAACCTTCACTTCATTCTCCGCAGGTCCCGATGAGTCTTCTACCCAAAGGATTCTCTGTTTCAGGAACATTTCATTGTCCTGCTCCCTTCCCGTAACCGCGAACACCACGGCTGCGCTCACTTTTCTTGCCTCAGCGAGCAACGCGTCATTGTCCGCGGAATTCAGGGACGCATCCACGATCTCAAACCTTCCGCTCTCCTTGAGCAAATCGTAATAAGAGTCGGCCAGGTTCCAGTTCGCACTCTTGTCCTGGTAAAAGAGCACCCGGATTTTCATTTCCGAGATGCGCACAATATCACCCAGGCTCGCGTCGCCCTTGATGATCTCCATGGCGGAACTCTTCTCCTTGACCTCCCTTACCACGGCCTTTCCTTCAGGCGTTTCGGTTCTGCCCAGGGGCTCCTTTGTGATGGGATGCAGGAAGGGGGTTCCCTCTTTGAGAATGGTAAATCTCATGCCTTTCTTTACCCCTGCTGAAGAACCAAGGTCAGAGGTGATGACCTTCCCCATCACGGCAACGACCTTACCTTTAAGCGGCGTGAAATACGAGAGCGTCTCGTCTTTCAGCTGGCGCAGAGGGTCCTGGGCGTGGGCTGCACCGGAAAGAAGAAACAGAAGACCGATCACGGAACACAGCGCATATACAGAATGCATGGTCCCCCTTTTCCCTCCTCTTTTTTTCCCGCTGTGTTCTGCGTCCTGTCGCCTCATTTTACCTCCCAGAAGTCTATACTAAACCCTAACCTCTTGTCTCCGTTAAAATCAAGTCTTTTTACAAAAAAAGGCTGTTCCCTGACATATCCTCCCGATGCCTCCTTCTAAACAGAGCTTGTTTCCACCGGATAATGCCACAACCCTGTCTCTTCTCCAAAGGAAAAGGCGTATCCAAGATTCAGGCAGCTATCACAATACATGCCCCCACCCTCCATCGCGCCATGGAGTCTGCAGAAATGACATGCCGGCGATTATGGATCGCCGGGGATTTTTTCCTTCTTACGTTTCTTTTGTGAATTTGTAGAATTTAAAATTATACCATACCCGTTGCTACGAACCCCAAACCCTGAATGAATACGAATCACTCCATTGCGTGCTTTCTCCTCATACGTACGCTCACTACTTATTGCATTTATGGGTGTGATACAATAAAATTCTATGAGGATTTCGCTCATCATACCCACATTCAATGCCAGCTCGCACATCGAGGACCTTCTCTCAATGCTCTGTGCACAGGACACCAAACCATGGGAAATAATTATTGTCGATTCCTCTTCCGAAGACACTACAGTAGAAATCGCGAGGAGATTCGGCGCAAGAATAATGGTAATCCCAAGGCATGCCTTCAACCACGGAAAAACGAGAAATATGGCGGCCATGGAGGCAAAGGGAGACATCCTCGTTTTCATGACACAGGATGCATTCCCTGACCAGAATACTCTCCTCAGCACCCTGACCGCTCCTCTTCACATACATGATATCGCGGCTTCTTATGGAAGGCACCTCCCCGGAACGAATGCTTCCCCCCTGGAGATATTTGCGCGCAGGTTCAACTATCCCGATTCCCCCATGACAAAGTCCTTGAATGACATACAGAAATATGGCATCAAGACGTTTTTCTTCAGCAATGCGTGTTCGGCCATTAAGAGAGACCTCTTCTTGAGCGCCGGGATGTTTCGGGAGGGTGTCAGGGCAAACGAAGATATGCTCATGGCTGCACGGTTGATCCTGAGCGGGTATAGGGTGGCATACGTTCCCGAAGCAACGGTAATCCATTCACATAACTATTCTCTCTTGCAGCAGTTCAGACGCTATTTTAATATCGGTTCATCCCTGAAGAATAACGCCTGGGTCCTCGAGTATGCCCGTCCCGAAGGAGAAGGTCTCCGGTTCATAAGAGGGCAACTCGGTTTTGTGGTGAAGCATCATGGATACCTCTGGATACCCTACATTTTTTTGGAGTCTCTGGCAAAATATACGGGGTACAGGGCGGGACTAATCGCAGGATGATACAGATCGTGAAATTATTCAGAAGACTTATTAAGGTCGCCTGCCTCATTCTTATCGACCTCATTTCCTTCTACCTCTCCCTTTTCGTTGCCTGGACAGTGAGAACGGAAATCCTGTCATCGTTGATGTCAAATCTGCCCGGATTCCCCTTTCCCTATCTCTACTATCTCTCCCTGTGGTGGATGCCCCTCATCTTCATGTTCTTCCTGTTATATGAGGGTCTCTATGAGAAAAACCTCCCGTTTTGGGATGAGGCGCGCATTACCCTGAAGGCCGTTTCCCTTGCGTCCCTCACCATTATGACCATCGTCACCCTTGGAAAAATGCAGGACAAGGTATCACGTATTATCCTCCTCGGTCTGTGGACCGCCTCCCTCTTCATCTTTCCCCTGTTAAGGCTTTGGGGCAAGAAATGCCTCTATCACATAGGGGTATGGAGGGAGAGGGTGCTCATACTCGGTGCAGGGAACGCCGGGAGACTTACCATGGAAGGGATGGAAAGAGAAAGACATATGGGATACGAGGTGATGGGGTTCCTCGATGATGATGAACAGAAGAGGGGGAAAGTCTTCAAAGGGAAAAAGGTGTTCGGAAGGATCAAGCACTTCCCTAAGTTTATAAAGGAACTGAACATTTCCACCGTGATCATCGCAATGCCTTCCCTCTCCCCGGAAAGGCTTTCCAACCTCACCGCCAATGTCCAGAACCATTCCCCCGATACTATGGTGATACCGGATCTCAAGGGCATTGCGCTCTTGAATACAGAGCTTCTCCATCTCTTCTATGAAGAACTCTTTCTGATGAATATAAGAAACAACCTGAAATCGGCCCCCAACAGGTTGATAAAGAGAATGTTTGACGTGCTCTTGAGCACTGCCATGATGCCTCTTCTTCTGCCCCTTATCGGAATCATCGGGGCGGTGATACGTTGGGAGACACCGGGCCCCGCCATTTATTCCCACGACAGGATCGGCAAGAACGGCAAGACCTTCAGGTGTTACAAATTCAGGACTATGCAGAGAGACGCGGAGGAGAAGCTCAGGGAGATCCTGGAAAAGGATGAAGAAATCCGCAGCGAATGGGAGCGAACATGGAAGCTGAAAGAAGATCCGAGGATCACCAGAATCGGACGCTTCTTAAGAAAAACCTCCCTCGACGAGCTTCCCCAGATATTTAATGTGATGAGGGGAGAGATGAGCCTGGTCGGTCCGAGACCTTATCTGCTGAGGGAACAGGAAACCCTTGAAAGTCAGCTGCACGTCATCTGCAGTACAAAACCCGGGATCACGGGACTGTGGCAGGTTTCAGGAAGGAGCAATACAGGCTATGAACACAGGCTGAAACTTGATGCATGGTATGTGATGAACTGGTCCTTATGGTTTGACATCGCCATCCTCTTCAAGACCATACGGGTAGTGACGAAGAGGGAAGGGGCGTACTGAATGCATGGGCGCCGTATATTTGTGATATAATAATGAAGCAATTTTACTGCATTGTAAGAGGAGTGTAATCCTTGATTCAGGACAAGACCTATCTGGCGTTAGAGGATCTTCCAAAAGTTCCCTTCGTGGTTGAGGGGATCTCTTCGCGGTTTATCCGTGAGTGCATGGTCATTCCTCTGGAGCTTAAGAACAATATCCTTAAGGTAATCATGGCAAACCCTGAAGACAGAGATACCATTGATGCCCTCAAAGTGGCAACCTCATCTAATGTCCTCGTCTACACCGCGGACCCCAAGGTTGTGGATGAATACATATCAAAGTTCTATGGTCAGGAATCACAGAACATAGACAAGATCATGGAGGACATGGGGGATAAGACTCTTGATTTCACCAGGGAGGAAGATGAGGACACAGGACACCTTAAAGACCTTGCCGCCGAAGCCCCCATCATCAAACTCGTGAACCTGCTTATTACAAGGGCTGTGGAAGGAAGGGCGAGCGACATTCATATCGAACCTTTTGAAGACGAAGTAAAGGTACGATACCGTATTGACGGAGTGCTGCATGACATAGAGTCCGTTCCCAAAAGACTTCAGGCAGCGATTGTCTCGAGGATAAAAATCATGGCGAAACTCAATATCGCGGAACGGAGACTGCCCCAGGACGGTCGTATCAGGCTGAAGGTGGGAGAAGGGGAAATCGACTTCAGGGTATCCACAATCCCTGTGCTCTACGGCGAAAGTTTGGTGATGAGGATCCTGCGAAAGGAAGGAATTGTGATAGACCTTGACCTTCTGGGGTTCCCTCCGAAGACCCTCGCTGACCTCAGTCAGCTCATCACCAAACCCAATGGAATTATCCTTGTTACCGGACCAACGGGAAGCGGGAAGACCACCACCCTTTATGGTGCTCTGGACAAGATCAATTCCCCTGACAAAAAGATTATCACTGTTGAAGATCCTGTGGAGTATCAGCTCAAAGGGGTGAATCAGATACAGGTCAAGCCCCAGATAGGACTGAATTTCGCCACTACCCTGAGGCACATTGTGCGACAGGATCCCGATGTCATCATGATCGGGGAGGTGAGGGACCTGGAAACAGCCGAAATCGCAATACAGTCAGCCCTTACCGGACATCTCGTATTCTCCACCCTCCATACCAACGACGCGCCCAGTGCCATTACAAGGCTTATTGATATGGGCGTGGAGAACTTTCTCCTCTCCTCCACCGTCAGGGGGATTCTCGCGCAACGGCTTGTCAGGGTAGTCTGCCCTGAATGCAAGGAAAGGGATTCTTCCTCGGCCGACAGGGAGGCCCTGGGCGCCCTTGGTATCGGGAGCGACGTTCCTCTCTTCAAGGGGACTGGGTGCGAAAAGTGTGCGTTCACCGGCTTTTACGGAAGAACCGGGATTTACGAGCTGCTCATTGTCAATGATGAAATGCGGAAGCTGGTATTGAAAGGTGCGGACGCAAACCAGCTGAGGGAAGTGGCCATGCGTCTTGGCATGAAGACCCTGCTCCAGAGCGGTACCGAAAAAATAAGGGCCGGGATGACCACTCTCAGTGAGGTCCTAAGAGTGACACAGGAGGCGTAGTTGGCCACCTTTTCCTACAGGGCAACCAACATGGAAGGCGCCATCGTGGAAGGGGTTATCGAGGCAGCAGATGAGAAAGCCGCTATCGAAAGCCTGAGGAACGTCGGGGTCATTCCGCTCAAGGTCGCCGCCCCCGGAGAGGGCATGGGCAAAGCCTTCCTCTCACTCAAACGATCGAAGGGAGACATCCTCACCTTCACCACAGAACTCTCTGCGCTCCTAAGTGCGGGACTACCCCTGGACAGGAGCCTCAATATCATCTCCGAGATCTCCGAGAGCAAAGAGATGAAAGGTATCGTCCAATCCATTCTCAAGTCCATCAGAGAGGGACATTCCTTTTCTGAAGCCCTTCAGAAACATCCGAGAACCTTCCCGAAAATTTATGTAAATATGATAAGGGCGGGTGAGGCAGGGGGCGTCCTTGATGTGGTGCTGGATAAGCTGAACGAATTCCTCGAGTCATCAAAGGAACTGAAGGAACATATCTTCTCTGCGATGATCTATCCATCGATACTCATTGTAACCGGCGGGATCTCCGTCATCGTCCTGCTCACCTATGTGCTTCCCAAATTCTCGGTGATATTTTCTGAAATGGGGGCTTCACTCCCTCTTCCGACTGCGATCGTTCTCGGCTTCAGCAGCTTTCTCCAGGCATACTGGTGGGTTATGCTTCTCGCCGTCGTCTCGGGATGGCTCATCTTCAAGAATTACATAAAGTCCCCTTCCGGAAGATACCAATGGGATTCCTTCAAGCTTAAACTGATGGGTGAAGTCATAAGAAAGATTGAAACGGCCCGGTTCTCCCGAACCCTGGGCACACTCCTGAGAAGCGGGGTCCCTCTTCTCCAGGCGCTGAACAATGCAAAGGACGTGATAACCAATCAGGTCATCGCTTCTGCCATCGACAAGGTCTCGAAGGGTGCAAAGGAAGGAAAGGGCATCTCGGTTCCCCTCTCGGATGCCAATGTCTTTCCTCCCCTTGCCCTGTCCATGATCAAGGTCGGAGAGGAGACCGGACAGCTCGACGAAATGCTGATGAAGGTTGCATCCACGTATGAAAAAAGTCTCAGGGTCGCCATAAAGCGCTTCGTGAGCTTCATCGAACCCGCCATGATACTGGGGATGGGACTGGTAATCGGCTTCATCGTGGTCTCGATGCTCATGGCCATATTCAGCATAACGGAATTGCCGTTCTAATGTGTACGGGACATGAAATGCCACCGTGCACTCCTTCCCTCACTTCTCTGGCCCCCGGGAAAGAGGCAGACGCAGGGGCCGGATTCACTCTTCTGGAACTCCTCATCGTGCTTGCCCTTGTCACCCTCGTTGTGGGAATCTCGACTGTATTCCTTGTGAACACGCTCCCCGCGAGCAAGCTGAATGCAACTGCACGTGACATATCTTCCACAATCAGGTACGCGCGGACCCTCGCACAGACCAACAATGAGCAACAGGTCATGACTATTGACCTAGACTCAAACCGCTATGGAATAGAAGGTCGTGGCGATAGAAACATCCCTCCCGGCATGCATATCAAGGTGATGGACCCTTTCTCGGGCGAGATCCGTAACGGGACATATCAGATGAGATTCCACGCGTTTGGCACAGGGGGAGCAACGGTCGTCGTGTGGAATGACAAAAGATCTGTGAGCATACAGGTGGATCCCATAACAGGGCCCGTGATAACAAAATGAGTGGAATGGTAAGATCCAAAGGGAGGGTTTCCGGAATAATCCTTTTCGCACCGGGAGTCCGGAGATTCAGAACCTTGAGCTCTTCCGCAAAAGGGTTTACCTTGCTGGAGGTCCTTGTTGCGGTTGCCCTTCTCGGCATCGCGATCACCGTGGTGCTGCAACTCTTCTCCGCTGACCTCAAGGCCATTGCGGCATCTGAAGAGTATGTATCCGCTACTGCAAGGGCTGAGGCAAAGATGAGGGAAGTGCAGGACAATGACACTCTGTCAGAGGGCACCACGAGTGAGATGACCAATGACGGATATAGGTTGGATGTCTCGGTGGCCAGCACCTTACAAGAGAGGACCGACACCCTCCAGGTAATGCTCATGGATATACTCGTGACCGTACACTGGACCAAGGGCACAA
>DATKOU010000046.1:0-21958 GCA_035524455.1 Thermodesulfovibrionales bacterium
GATACGGATCCGCAATCTGGTGATCGATCCGCCGCTTCTCCTTGCGCCGATGGCAGGCCTTACCCACAGCGCCCTCAGGCGGATCATGGTCGGCTTCGGCGGGGTCGGCCTGTTGTCGACAGAAATGCTCTCGGCAAGAAGGCGGATGTGTACGTCGCGTTTCTCGAAGCCCTGGACGCGTATTATGGCCCCGTGTATTGCTTGGGGAGGCTGAAGGAATTTACCCACTACTTTGCCAGGAATTATAAATTCGGGCACTCCCTGGCATCCAAGGTCCAGTCAAGCAGCAGTGTGGATGAGGCAAGCGAAAGGGCCGGGACGTTCTGATAACTGGGGACACATCCCACTATGAATTTGCGGGAAGAAATCGACGGGAGAATTTTCCCAGGCGAGAAAAAGGGACAGGTTACTTCATTGGAGTGATTGGAGCAGGTGATTATGTGCGGTCTCGGGCTGAGGCTGGCAGGTCTGGCCCCGCAGAGAGAATTGACTCTTTTTATCCTTGTAGGGAAAATGCCTACAAAAAATTCAGACCTGGACTTATAGCTGCGGCAGTTTATTGATGATATAAGGATTAAGAAGATATCCCGATAAAACCAAACCCTCTGTGAAGAGGGGACGGAACGCGGCGGATCCTGGGTTAGATTTGGGATGGCCGAGTTGCCGAAGGAGGGGACCTTTGGCGTGTTCGGCTAATTTTCTTATAACACTACTTCGCGGCAAGAGGTCAGACATACCGCTACCTTCATTTCCTATAGGATGACCTAAAGGGGGAACAATGGTTAAGGAAGAAGCGATTGATTATATGGAAGAACTGTTTACCAGGCCTCTTTTCAAGAGATGGTTCCTTGAGTTCTTCTCAAAGATGCAGCAGGAGGGTATTGAGGGTGCAAAACGGTTTTGGAATCTTTCCCACGATGGCGATGGAGGGGTCCCCAGGACGCCGGAACTGTTCGAAAAGCTCATTGACTTCTATATCATTCTCGGCTTTGTACCGCGTCAGAGGCACGAGAGGGCGCTGGGAGAAAACGAGAAGCTGAAAAGAGAGAACAAGGTTCTCACGGATATCCTGAGGGAACTTCACTGTTCTGTGTATGGAAACGGCTGGAAGCAGATGCAGGAGGTGTGGGAGGAGGTCATGGACAGGCAGAGGGAGATGAACAGGGATATGGGGGATATGTTCCTCGCCTTTTTGAGACAGATGAAACAGAATGAAAAGGAAGGAGAGTTGGTGGCAGTGGGTCTCTCCTAGCCGGTATTATTGATGAGTTTCTTTGTCTCGCCAGGGGCATCCGTCTCCCGGCAAGACAATTGCCCTCCTCAACTGTCCGGTGGGCTGTGCACCTCACACCACTCTGTTCTTATGTAGTGTCAAGTCCGCCTTTGCGGACAAGCACGTAACCCGTCCTCCTCAGGCGGATTGCCATTGGAGCCGGATGCCTCTGGTGACTGTATGCAGTATCAAGGCTAGTGTGATTGCGGACGCCCCAAGGATGTGCTACATTTAGAGAACAAGACAAGAAAGGAGAATCCCTATGAAGGTGAAAGCGGTGTTTGCAAAGGACGGAGACTGGTGGATGGCCTGGACGAATGATATCCCTGGAGCAGTGACGTCGGGTGGAACCCTGGAGGAGGCGAGGGAAAATTTCATGTCCCTCATTGCAGAAATGCAGAAACCTTCTATCGCCAAACGGGAGATGATTTTTGAAGAGATCGAGGTATAGAGCGGGGAAGCGTTCCTTAAAGGGGAGATGATTATTTAGGCAGGATAAAATAGAAATTGTTCCCGTACTGAGTAGGCTCATACCCCACAACGCCCCCATGGATTTCAACGGCATTTTTTATGAACGCAAGCCCATGGCCAGTTCCTGGCTTATCCGTAGCATTAGAGCCCCGATACTCGTCTTCAAAAATCCTTGACCGTTCTTCGTCGGGAATATGGGGTCCCGTGTTAAAGACATTATACTTGATGCCGTCTTTGCCCGGACCGAAGAAGTCCCTGATCTCCTCGCGACCATAAGAAATATATTTCTTCCTCTCCCCGTCATGGGTGACCACCTCCTCGGTGTACTTGAGGGCATTGGAGAAAAGGTTCGTATATACCTGGGCCATGAGGCCGATATCCACGACGCTGATGACCTCCTCATCAGGCAAGCCGCTCAAGCGGTCATCAATGGCAATCCCCATATTTCTGAACTGATCAGCGTATCGTTCGAGCTGCGGCTGGACCACATTCTTTTTCATGTTGCAGGGCTTCTTGATAAGCGTGAGCCTCCCTTTGTCAAAATGGCTCCTGCGGAAGAGGGTCTCGAGAAAGAGGCTCATGTTCTGATAGTGCTTCTCCAGATTCTCCAGTTCATCCACGAGCCCGCGGTTCACCTCATTCAATTCTGCCAGGAGATGCTCCGTCGCAATTTCTTCTCCGGGCTCCTTTGCAGAGGAGATGCGCTGTTCTATCTCTATGTTCTTCGAGATTTTTCTTCTGAGATGTTTCAGGTAGAGCCTGTACACAATATTGGGAGCAATGACATTGTGTTCGATGTCAGCCACAAGGCTGCGGATGAATCTCAGGTGCTCGATATTTTTCTCCACCAGAAACCGGTTGTGGAGATTAAAGCCGATGCGGTTGGCATATTTCTCAAAAAAAAGGATTCGGTGAGAACTCTTTTCTCCCATGGGATAGATTTCGAGCACACCGAGGACATTATCCCTGGTCTCGAAGGGAAGCTCGTCGATGAGGAGTTCTTTCCCGCGGATAGTGAGCACCAGACTATTGTTGCTTGTAAAATAGGGATGCTCACGGGGACTCACCTCCTCAGGGGGCGGTGCATGCAGCCCTGCTCCCTCTCCTTCGGTCTTTGAAAAGAGCGAGAGTTTGTTGAGCCTGGGATCTACGAGGTAGAGACGCGCTTCCAGATTGAAGAAAACTTTCGGAATAGCCACGCACAGCAGGGAGAAGTCTTCCAATCCGTCGAGTTCCTGGGCAAGGTCGAAGAAGGTCATAAAGGCAGTACTCTCGGTGCCCGAAAACCGGTAGCGGGAGTAATCCACTTCCTTGCTCTTGATTCTTAGAAGTATTTCGTTCAGGGAAGCCATGCCTGCTCCTCATTAAGGTGTCATCGCATGCTGCATTCTATGTACCCATTATACCAAACACCTTCCCCTTCTTGAAGGACGGAGCCCTCTGCTTAAGGGAGGGGAGGTTCGAGGAGTTCATCCACCATATGGATAAGGGCCTCTGCCACCTGTGACATAAACTCCGGAGAGAGAGTGTCAGAGGTGTCGTGAGGTGTGTGGTAGTAAGGGTTCCGGAACATGGCAGTGTCGGTGATCATGAGCGCCGGATACCCGGCGTCCCAGAACGGGGCATGATCGCTGAACCTTGTCTCCAGAGCCAGAAATCCGCGTATGGGCGCCCTGTGGGTTACTACCTTGAGTTGGGGAGTATGGCGACTTGCCATGTCTTTGAACTTCTCCAAAATAGCTCCGGCCTTTCTGTTCCCCACCACACCGATGAAATCGCCCACAGTGGGGGCTGGTACAAAGGCCGGCGAGAGCTGGCTTTCAGGGGCGTGGCTTACATACCCTACTGATTCCAGGATGAAGGCTGCCTTATATCTCTTCCCCCCGGTCTGCATTCTTTTTACGAAATGCTTGCTTCCAATGAGGAAATCCATGGAATCGACCTGTGGTTCTTCCAGACTGAAGGCCACACACTGCAATCCTGTCCTTGGACCCAGGACCCTCGCTGCCTCCAGCACCACCGCAACCCCGGAGGCATTATCGTCAGCACCGGGGCTGCCCACTACCGCATCATAATGGGCGCCGATGAGAACCTGCTCTCCGGTGCTGTCCGGTCCCGAAGGAGTTGCGATAATATTCCAGTGCAATTTTTCATGGAACCAGAACTCATCCCTCTCGACCTTGAATCCCAGAGAGACAAATTCCGACTCAATGTATTCTGCCTTCCTGGTGAGCGCCTCGTAATGGTAGTGACCATCACGAAGCCCCTCAATCTGCTTCACTGTCTCAAGAATTCTCTCGCGCATTACTTCCCCGTTGTATCCAAACATTCTCAATTGTGGGTGACCATGTTACCCGGTGTAATATACACCACGGAATGGTTTATAATCTTCAGAATGTACGATGTGCTTCTTTCCTTTGGACTCATTATCGCGATGGGTGCGGGGTTCAGGATGCTCAAACTGGGCGGTCTGGACGCGGATTCCCTCCGTAGCGCCATTAATGTCTCTGTATTCAACGTATTCCTGCCCGCACTCTGCATAAGAATCATCTACACCTCTGCTATTGACAGGGAGGCGCTCCTTGTTCCCGCAACCGCATGGATCACCATACTTTCAGGTCTGTTCATCGCCCTTGCCGTGTATGCGCTTCTGGAGAAGACCTTATCTATCGGCCCGCGGGAGAAAGGGGTTCTGCTCCTGGCAGCAACATTTGGTAATGTGACGTATCTCGGACTTCCCGTGCTCACCGGATTGTACGGGTATGAAGCAGCAAAATACGCTTTATATTATGACCTTCTGGCCGCAACCCCGTTGCTCTGGTTTGTGGGTGCCCCACTGGCGTCACGGTATGGTGAAGGGAAAAGGATGGGGATTGGGGACTCCTTCAGAACAATCGCTTCACTTCCTCCTTTATGGGGAATCGGAGCGGGATTTGTCCTCAACCTTGGCGGCATCGCCCTCCCCTCTTTTTTGTTGAAAACGCTGGGTATGCTCGGAGACCTTGTGATCCCCCTTATGATCTTCACCGTCGGCCTTGCCCTTTCCCTTCCCAAGGTAAGGCACGCGTATGCCATTATCCCCGCGGTGACTATCAAGCTTGGGGTGGTGCCCTTTATTGCGTACGTGGCTGCAATGGTTTTGGGCCTGGAGGGGACTGCACTCGCCTCTTGCTTCATAGAAGGGGCAATGCCCACCATGGTGTTGTCTCTCCTCATCGCTTCACGGTTTAAACTGGACGAATCTCTGGCGGCCTTTGTTATCGTGGTGACCACTGTTTTGTCCTTTATTACCTTACCCTTCGCCATGCATTTCACGCACCACCTGATCCGTTGAAGAGAGACAGTTTCCTTAAAACATGATCCCCTCTGACTTCACGATGAGCCACTTCATGCGCTCCTTCTCCAAGGTGAACCTTATATGAACGGGCGTTTTGACATCCCCCAATATGTATCCTGTCTCGGTACCCGCGGTTGCGACCACCCTTATGTCCATCTCTGCCACTGCCATGTCAGGGGGACCAGGGGAGGGACGCTCCTCCCCTGGTCCCCCCTTTTTGATTATTTTGATCTTCAGCGCTCCATATTCGACCTGTATATCGGAGAGGCGGTCAAATTCTCTCTTGAGTATCTCCTTGAGATAAAGGTAGGTTACCCCATAATCGTCCCGGTAGGCAAACGATACCTTTGACATGACACCGTCAATGTCTCTTGATTCCACGGCCGCGGCTCCCTCTTTAAAGAGCTTTCTTATTCGTGCTTCATCAGAAGGCCAGAGAAGATAGAGAACCGATACAAGAAGGAGTAAAAAAAGGAGCCCTATGAAGAGTTTTTTGTTCATTCCGCATTCATATTACCATAATGAGCCGCTCCCCGGTCCCCTTTTACATCCCATTCACTTCATCATCCGTAAAATTGACATTCACCGGTTGTTCATGTACATTTGAATAATGGCTGATGCCATGGTTAAGAAAACTGCAACTGCGGAAATAAGGAATAAACTCAGGCTCCTGAACCTCCTGATTACCTTCGTAATATTTTCTCTCCTCTTCGTGATTGTCAGATACCTTTATGCTCCCTTCTATCAGTTCTTAAGTTTCCTTCCTGATACATCATTGGTTCTGATAGTGCTATTCGCCATGGGGCTTGTGGTCGCAGGACTATATCTCTCAAGGGTGCTGTCAGGGCAGGTCATACGTGAAATCGAAGACTACAGCGAAAGGCTTGACAGCATTCTTGCTATTACGCGAGACATCAGGGAAGAGATCTATGGTGATATACTCCTTGACAAGATAATGACCTGCTCAGTGACCATTACCGGATCCGATGCGGGCTCGATACTCCTTGTGGCTGAAAATGGTCTCGTCTTTAAGACCATAAAAGGCTTCAGCGAAGAAGAGCACAGGGGAAAGACCATCCCGAAGGATGCGGGTATCGGAGGATGGGTCTTCCAACACGGTGAACCTGTCCTGATTGGGGATGTAACCAAAGACGAAAGGTACAATTCCTCCCTTGACGAGTTTAGGGGGTATCGCCCGGGTTCTCTGTTATGCGTACCCCTGAGGACAAAGGCATCGACCATTGGGGTTATCGAACTCCTGAGTAAAAAGCAGAACTTCTACGATACAAGGGATACCGAGGTGATAAGTTATCTCGCTGACCAGGCTGCCGCGTCCGTAGAAATGACAAGATTTTATGATGATCAGAGAAACTATGAGATACATCTCACCGACATACTCCTTGAAGCAATAGACCGATTCATGTCTGAAAAGCGAGGCCATCCAAAAAGGGTTGCACAGTATGCCAATAGCATCGCAAGAGCCCTCAATATGCCGGAGGAAAGGAAGAGGAGACTTTATTTTGCCAGCCTTCTTCATGACATCGGCTTTTTAAAGATATCCACTGAAGAGAGCTTTGAAAAAGAGGCGTATACGGTGCATCCCGTAATAGGGTATGAGATGCTGAAGCCGATAAATTTCTATAAAGACATCGCTCCGTATGTCCTTCACCACCATGAGAGATATGATGGGAAAGGATACCCGGAAAAGCTGAAGGGTAATGATATCCCCCTCGAATCCAGGATCATCGCCATAGCAGAGGCATTTGATTCCATGGCAAGCAAGGTATCTTATAAAGGTCACGTGAACTTCGACGTTGCAATAAACGAGCTCTTGAGGAACAAGGGTGGGCAATTTGATCCTGAACTTGTTGACCTCTTTGTCAGAGAAATCAAGCAGCCGTTAGAGTGAGGAATGTCCTCCCTCTCATTATTGCTATTATGGATCCCAAAATCCTTAGAAATATCAGGGAAAGACTCTTACGCGAGGTGTCGGAAATACAGCTCAAACCCTTCTCGCAAAAGGCGCTGGGAGTGGGAGCCGCGGGAGACAAGACCTTTCCCATAGACAAGATTGCTGAGGATATCATCATTTCTGAGCTGGAATCCTCACGCCTTCCCCTCTCTCTTATCTCGGAAGAGTACGGACTTAAGGAAATAAATGGCGGGGGAAGAAGGGTGCTCATTGACCCAATCGACGGCAGCAAGAATGCTATTGCGGGCATACCCTTTTATTGCACCTCCCTTGCCATTGCGGAGGGAGACACCATCGGGAGCATCTCCGTCGCCTACGTGGTCAACCTTATAAACGGGGACGAGTTCCGGGCTGAGAAGGGGAAGGGCGCCTTTCTGAATAATGAAAGGATCTCCAGCCAGGAGGATGATGAATTCTATCTCATCGCGTACGAGGCCCAGGTGCCTGGCAGGGACATTCCTCGGATTATCCCGCTCCTGTCAAAGGCACGCAAAACAAGGTGTTTTGGTGCGACCGCCCTCGACCTTGCGTACCTCTCCTGCGGGGCCGTAAGCGTATTGGTGAATCCCTCCCTTTCCAGGAGTTTTGATTTTGCCGGCGGATGGCTCCTTATTAAGGAAGCCGGAGGGGTCTTTACCGACACCAAAGGTGGTTCCCTTGAGGGAATTGACTTAGGGCTGGAAAAGAGCGCACCGCTTTTGGCATCCGGAAATCAGCGCCTCCACGACAAGGCATTAGCACTCCTTGGGAGACCGTAAGCTGCGCGAGAAGGGAACGGACATGTCGGTTCAGCAAAGAATGAAAGGTCTTACACCCACAGTCCCCTTGTGGGGACCTGAGATTAAGTTCGTTCTCCTTGATATGGACGGGACACTGCTGGACAAATACTTTGATGACTATTTTTGGGAACACCTTGTCCCTGAAAAATATGCGGAAAAGCATGGCACCACCTTTGGTAAAGCGAAGACCGACCTGATGACAAAATACAAACGCCACGAAGGGACACTGAACTGGACAGACATAGACTTCTGGTCAAGGGAGCTTGCCCTGGACATACCGGCACTGAAGGAACAGATCAGGCATCTCATTGAGGTGCATCCCCATGTGGAAGATTTCCTCAGGATGCTCAAGAGGCACAGGAAGAAAGTCTCCCTTGTCACGAATGCACATGTGAAAGTCCTGGACCTCAAGATGAAGAAGACGAACCTCGGAAAGTATTTTGACGCATGTATTACTTCATTTGATCTGGGACATCCCAAGGAGGATTTACAGTTTTGGGAGAGGGCCAGAGAGCGATTGGGGTTTGACAATGAGAGGACCCTCTTCATTGACGACACGGTGGAGATATTGAAGACCGCAAGGGCATTCGGGATACGGTATATCCTCTATAAGGCAAGGGGGAATTCAAAGGAAAAACCGCAAAGGTCAGGGGGATTCCCTGCAATAACCGACTTTAAGGAGTTATTCCATGAAGGCATCTGAACTTATCATGCGCTGTCTCGAACGTGAAGGCGTCCAGTATATCTTCGGCCTTCCGGGAGAGGAGAATATTGATCTCCTGGAGGCCGTGCTCTCGTCACAGATACAATTTGTTCTTACAAGGGACGAACGGGGCGCTGCATTTATGGCAAATGTCTGGGGGAGGTTATCAGGAAGGCCCGGAGTCTGTCTCTCCACCCTCGGACCCGGGGCAACGAACCTCACCACAGGAATCGCGGACGCGTATCTCGATTTTGCGCCGGCAGTAGCCCTCACGGCACAGAAGGCAACCAAGGATCTTCACAAGGAGTCTCATCAATATATTAATACCGTATCAATGTTTCGCCCCATTACGAAGTGGAACACCAGGATAGAGGTGCCGGACAGGATTCCCGAGATTGTCCGCAAGGCATTTAAACTCTCTTCCATGGAAAAGCCGGGACCTGTGCACATTGAAATACCTGAGAACATCCCCTCCCTCTCCCTGGACGAAGAACCCCTTGAACCTTTGGACATTATCTATCCGGAGCCATCGCGTCAGGCCATAGCCCGTGCTGTTGAGATGATCAAAAGGGCACGGCAACCCCTCATCCTTGCAGGGAACGGAGTCATAAGGGGAAATGCGACTGCGCACCTTGCTCAATTCTCGAGGAAACTCAGGATACCGGTCACCACCACCTTCATGGGGATGGGTGCAATCCCGGCTGACGACGACCTGTTTATTTCCACCACCGGATTGCAGGCAAGGGATTACATCTCATGCGGGTTTGACCGGGCTGACCTTATTATCGCGGTGGGCTATGACCCGGTGGAATTCAATCCAAATTATTGGGATGGGAAGAAAGAGATCCTCCATATCAATTTTACTGCAGCGGATGTGGACAAACACTACAGGGCAACGGAGGTTATAGGAAATATCAAAGACACCCTTTCCCTCCTCACAGAATCCCTCACCGACGAGAAAGACCCCTCATATTTCATCGCCTTAAAGGGATTTGCCGAGAAGATACTGGAGCCCACCCACAGGGGGTTTCCGTTAAAGCCCCTCAGGGTAATCCAGGGGATAAGAAAGAGTCTTGGAAGGGAGGATATACTCATCAGTGACGTGGGGGCGCATAAGATCTGGATCTCCAGGTTCTATCCTGCCTATAGCCCGGATACGGTGATTATCTCCAATGGTCTTGCTGCAATGGGGATTGGGATCCCTGCGGCAATATCCGCAAAACTGTTATTTCCCGGTAAAAAGGTGATCGCCGCAGTGGGTGACGGAGGGTTTCTCATGTCGCTGCCGGAATTGGAGACTGCCCGGAGGCTGAACACGCCCTTTGTGTGTCTGGTATTCAATGACGGGGGATTGGGGCTGATTGAATGGAAAGAGCGGTTGCGTTACCACAAAGACTTTTTTGTAAAGTTCAATAATCCGGATTTTGTAAAGTTGGCGGAATCCTTTGGGGTGAAGGGATACCGGGTCTCTTCAGAAGATGAATTGGAACCCATACTCAAGGATGCCCTGGATCAGAATGTTCCCGCTATTATCGATTGCCAGGTGGACTATTCCGAAAATCTGCTCCTTTCTGAGAAGCTGGGAGGATTGATCTGCCCCATGTGACGCCAAGGGCGCGGGATAAAATCACCCCGCGCCCCTGGTCGTATGTAGTCCCGGAAGTTATTCGAATTTGATCGCTTCCACCGGACAGCTGTCCGAGGCAGCCTGACAATCGCAGGTATTGCACTTGTCGGCGCCGATGACCCATGCTTTGTCATCCCTGAGTTCGAAGACCTCAGGGCATAACTCAACGCATGATCCACACCCGATGCATAAGTCCATGTCCACCACTGGTGCTCCCATAGTATCCCTCCTTTATCAAGTATTATTCGACCGGCGTTACCACCGCCATCACAACCAGTTTTTCCCCCTTGTTCGCCTCGAACCCGTGAGGGACCATGGGGTCGCAGAGTATGCAGGTCTTTTCGTCAGCCTCTACTCTTTCCTCACCTATTATAAATGTCCCCCTGCCCTGAACGCAATACATGAGAAGCCGCAGGGGGGCCTTGTGGGGTTCCAGCTTCTGCCCTTCATTGAGGCACATAAGCGCGATTCTCATTTCCGGCTTGTCAGAGAGCATCTCCCGGGAAATCCTGTCAGGATAAAACGTGATAAGCTTTTTCAGATCGATTGTTTCCATAAGGCCTCCTTCATGCTTTTCTCTCAGGATATGATTATGAGAGCCACTTTCACCATGACACACGTCATACCGCTTCCTTCTCCTCTGCGCGTCTCTACTTTCTCTTTGCCTCGGTGGGCAGGATCCTGCCAAGAATATCATCAACAGTCACGATTCCCAGCAAGACCCCGTCGCAATCCACCACAGGCAAGGCGACTAGGTTATACTTCGAGGTAATGTTTCCCACAACCTTTTCATCCGCCTCAGGGGTAACGGTCTTCACCTTTGTCTCCATGATTTCCGACAACTTGATGTGGGGCTCAGACAGGAGCAGTTCCCTGAGGGATATTACCCCCACAAGCCTCTCTTTACCATCTACGAGGTAGAGATAATAGACGGTCTCGATCTCCTTGGCGTCTTCCCTGAATCTCTCGATGGTCTCCTGTACGGTCATGTCCTGGCTATAGGCAATAAATTCATTGGTCATAAGGCCGCCGGCAGTATCCTCTTCATGACCGAGGAGTTCCTGGATATCCTCTGCCTCCTCCTTTTCAATATGTTCGAGGATCTCCTTCGCCCTTTCTGCGGGGAGGTCGCCCAGGACATCTGCGGCCTCGTCAGGCGGCATCATCTCGATAATATCCGAGGCCTTCTCTGTATCCATGTCCCTCAGAATCTCGACCTGAGCCTCTGTACTCAGCTCGGAAAGGGTCTCTGCAGCCACGTCCACGTCAAGATTTTTCAGAAATGCAGCGCCTTCATGATGGGACACCTGACTGATGATATCCGCGATGTCTGCAGGGTGAAGCTCTGAAAGCATCTGCCGTGGAACTGTGAGGGAGATGGAGGTGAGCTTGGGATGCAGGGGCTGGATATAATTCCAGCTTATGAGATTGTAAGGAAGGGTAGCCTTGAAGACTTTGAGAAAATCCTCGCCTTTCCGCTCAACCCCGAGTCTCCGTAATATCCCCCTGACACCCACATCCACTGCAATGAGCACTGCCTCTGAATCGAACCCCTCAAGCTTGATATCATTCACCCTCACCACCTTTACGCCATTGACGTCCACGATCTGCTTATCGAGGAGATCCCTCACCGCATGGAGATCATCGGTATTCACGTCATAAGGAATGAGATCCGCGGTAAACATCGTCGCTGAAATGATTCTTTTATTAAAGAGGGTGAGTGCCAACCAGGGAATACGGAACAGGTTGTTCTTCCGTTCAACGATCAATGCATTCACCTTGGGCAGGGGTTCAGCCTTCACCACCACAATGTCTTTGAGCCTGCCCAATTCTTCTCCTTTAGGGTCCAGGATCGGCTGTTTGAGGATCTCGCTCAAGAATAACTCACCGAACAATGGCATTATTGTCCCCCCCGTAGTATTCCCTTTTGCTCAGCCCGTCTCAATAACTCGTTCACTGCACGCTGCCCTTCTTCGCCCAGATCCAGGGAATATTGGTTCACATATAAATTGATATGCTGCTCGATCACCGGATCGGCAAGCTCCTGGGCATGTGCCTTTATGTACTCCTTTGTCCTGTCTCTGTGCGCAAAGGCATACTCAACACTTTTTCTCACAAGGACTTCAATGGTATTGATCAGGTCCGCACCGAGGTTCTTCTCTGCAATTATACACCCAAGGGGTATGGGAAGTCCTGTCTCCTTCTCCCACCACTGGCCGAGGTCCAGAATCCCTGAGAGTCCGTAATCAGGATAGGTGAACCTCGACTCATGGATGATGAGCCCCGCATCCACAGAACCCGTCCTTACGGCATCCAGAATCCTTTCAAACGACATCACCACCACATTACCTGCCAGCAGCGGTTCATAGAGCTGAAGAAGGAGATACGCGGTGGTAATCCTCCCCGGTATCGCGATTCTTTTCCCTTTGAGATCATCCATTTTCACGTTGCCCTTTGTGACTACGAGAGGACCGCATCCCCTTCCCAGGGCGCCTCCTGAATGGAGGAGGACATACCTGTCCCTCAAATGCGCGTAGGCGTGGAACGAGACCTTTGTGATATCGAGCTCGGCACGCAACGCTTTCTGGTTCAGCGTCTCCACGTCGAGCAGCATCTCCCTGAACCTCAAATCACCCGTATCGATCTTCCGGTGCGCAAGGGCATAGAAAATAAAGGTGTCATTGGGGCACGGGGAATACCCGAGGGTGAGGGTTTTGGGGGACTGCCGTGGCTCCATTAGGGCCTCCTCTTACGATACAAAAGACATATATTAGTATACTTAAAAAATCGTAAAGTGATAATAGGTGTATAATAAAAGCATGGGAATAGATATTTCTGCCAAGAAGTCGAAGTTCCCTTCTACGCAAGGAGAGATTGCGGCAAGTGAAAAGATCAGCCACATCATAGACTTTTCCTCAAAATATCTACACGGAAAAGATACCCCCTTGCGGCTTTCGCTTCTCACTTTTTTTTCAAAGGGGCACCTCCTCATTGAGGACCTGCCCGGACTTGGAAAGACGACCCTTGCCATTGCCATTGCAAAGATTCTGGGTCTCAGTTTCGGGAGGATCCAGTGTACGAGCGATTTGTTGCCTACAGATATTACCGGCCTCTCCATTTACAATAAGAACACAGGGGAGTTCGACTTCCATCCCGGACCGATATTTAATAACATTGTCCTGGTTGACGAGATCAACAGGGCGACGCCGAAGACCCAAAGCGCGCTTCTCGAGGCCATGGGGGAGAAGCAGACCACCCTTGAGGGAAAAACGTACAAACTTCCGAATCCTTTTTTTGTGATCGCGACACAGAACCCCGCGGAACAATTCGGGACCTTTCCCCTTCCGGAATCCCAGCTGGACAGGTTCATGCTGAAGATAGGTATCGGCTATCCTCCCAGGGGAGCGGAGAGGAAGATTCTCAAGGTGGGGAGCAGCAGAGAAGAGCTCTATGCCATAGAACCCATGATGACAAAGGATGAGGTCATCCATATTCAGGAGGAGATCGGGCAGAAGGTGGTAATCTCTGACAGGATTCTGGAATATATTCTGGATGTTGTGGAAGCAACAAGGACCAGCACCTATTTCCTGGCTGGGGTCTCCACGAGAGGGGTCCTGGCGCTCACCACAGTGGCAAAGACGAATGCCTATTTTCATGGAAGGGATTTTGTCATCCCTGAAGATGTCAAAGAGGTTACGGAATATACCTTACCCCACCGGGTGATCTTTAAGGAAGAATACGAGAACCTTGATCGAGGGGAGATTATACGGTCGATTATCGAGCACATACGGGTCCCCGCGTAATTACCATAACAAAGGCTGGCTGGCTCTATATTACCGTTACTATTCTCCTCGGCTTTTCTGCCGTAAATACCGGGAATAATCTCATCTATCTCATCGTTGCCGCGTTTCTCAGTTTTATGGGAATCTCCGGATTTTTTGGAAGGAGAAACCTCCTGGACATCCGTGTCAGTGTGGGACTTCCTGATGAAATCTATGCCCGCACAAGCGTGCCGCTGAAGGTGACGTTGCACAACAACAGGAGGTTCCTTCCCGCGTTTCTTATAAAGGTACATCTCCACGATCAAAGGGTGCTTTTCCCTTTTGTGGACGCAAAGGCCGAGGGCGTCACGTATCTCGTTACCACCTTCAATGAAAGGGGGATCGTGAGGATCAATGACTTTCACCTATGCTCCGTATTTCCCTTTAACTTTTTTATTCGCTGCAGGAAGATAGAGAGGGCTATTGAGGTGACCGTGTTTCCCCACGCAAAAAGGTGTGAACTCCCCGGTCTTTCTGAGAGAGAAAGGCAGTTGCGGGGCGAAAGGAGCATAGACAAAGCAGGATATGAAGCCGAGATCATGACTATGAGAGATTACATAAAAGGGGATCCCATAAAATATATTCACTGGAAGGCAACGGCCAAAACAGGAAAACTCAAGACAAAGGAGCTCTCAACCCCTTCCCATCAGCCCGTCATAATAGACATGGATGTTGTCCCCATAAAAAATATGGAAGAAAGGATTTCATGCATCACCTATATCATTCTTAAGCTCTTCAGAGAGAATATCCCTGTAGGACTCAAAATAAAGGGTACCTTCTATAAGCCCTTTAAGGTGGCGCAGGGAGACGGATTAAAAGTAAATAAAATCAATATGTTAAGGGCTCTGGCGGTCTATGATAAAGAGTAGCTCCCCCCTGAGGTTAGACGGTGTGGTGAAGGTATTGACCTATCTCATAGTTGCCATTGGGGCTTCTTCGGTCGTGAGGTATATCGGCCTCTTTTATCCACTGGCATTTCTTTGCATCTTTCTCCTCTCCCTGTACCTTGATTACAGGAGAAGGTTTTTTGTCCCTCGATGGCTCCTCACGGGTGCGGCCCTATCGGTGATCGTGATAACCCTGTTCCGGGCCCGTACCGATGATCTGGTGGACGCGTCCCTTGGAGCACTCCTCATTTTACTCGGAATAAAATTGTTAACGGACAAGAGATTCAGAGACTACATGCAGATATACCTCATCGTGCTGTTCCTCCTCACCGGTTCCTCATTATTATCCCTGGACATCGAATTCTTGTTCTATTTTATCGCCCTGATCTTTCTGGTAAGCATAGCCATGGTGTTATTGACATACTGCTCCCAGGACAGTGCCCTTGAGATGCCTGTTTCGAGCGTGCGAACGATAGTGTCGAAATCGTCCCTGATCCCCTTATTCGCAATTCCCATGACTCTCTTCATGTTCATCATTCTTCCCCGCACGAGCTATCCGCTGTTCTATTCCTTACAGAGGGGATCAAGCGCACATACCGGGTTCAGCGATACCGTGAGACTGGGCAATGTTTCGGACATCCAGGAAGACGCTGCGGTGGTTCTCAGGGCCCACATGGAAAGGATTGATGAAAACTCATTGTACTGGAGGGGGATTGTCCTTGATACCTTTGACGGCATTTCCTGGCAAAGCATGCATAAGGAACTTCCTGACAAAAACAGACCTCCCCTGCTTTCAGGGAAGCGGATCCCGCAGACTATCTACCTTGAACCTTACGGGAACAAATATCTCTTTGCGCTGGATAAACCTTCCTCCATTTCTCTGAGATACGTGAGCGGGTATCGTGATCTCACCTACTCTTTTCCCTTCATTCTCTCCAAAATGATACGATACGAAACGTTATCTGCACTTTCTGACGTGTTTGTTGACCCAGAAATCGACAGGAGCGTGTATCTCCAGCTGCCTGGAGCAAGACTCGCGCGCACAAAGGAGTTGGCCCGGTCCCTTTCCCGGGGGACCCAGGAAGAAACGATACAGGAGATGTTGAATTTCTTAAGGAATGGTACTTACCTCTATTCCTTAGAAAACCTCCCCCTTTCCGGCAACCCTTTGGAGGATTTTTTGTTCAACAACAAATACGGGAATTGTGAATACTTTGCGTCAGCAATGGCGGTGATGCTGAGGATGGCGGGAATACCCTCCAGGGTCGTGGGAGGGTACAGGGGAGGGTACTACAATGATACCGGAGAATATTACCTTGTCCCCCAGAAGAACGCGCATGTATGGGTCGAGGCATACCTTGAGAGCGGGAGGTGGAAACGATTAGATCCCACGCCGGCAGGGATAGAACATTTCGTTTCCTTCACCAGAGAGAACCTTTTTTTTAAGGTAAGATTTTTTCTGGACACGATTAACTACTATTGGAATGCCCTGGTCATTAACTATGACTTTGCAAAACAAATGACCCTCCTCCAAAAACTGAGATCATTCAAGAAGCCAAAATTCAGTTTTCCGGTAAGCAAGGAACAGCTGCTCAGATATTCCGCAGCACTCCTGGTCTTTGGGCTTTCCGTTTGGTTGATTTATTTCTTGATTTCCAAAAGAAGGGCCCCGGAGGAAAAGCTGCGGGAGGCATTTATCAGGAAAATGGGGAAATATGGATACAGAAAGGCCCCATCTGAAGGTCTTGAGGAATTTGTGTCGAGAGTAGAGGAAGCCCCTCTTCAAGAAAAGGCGTACCGCTTTGTGAGGGAGTTTGAACGCTTTTACTACAAAGATATACCGCTCACCAGGGAAGAGGCGAAAAGACTAAAACATCTGCTCTGACCCATTTTATTCCTAAGTTCTTTCATGATGCGAGCCTCTTAAGTTTCACTCTTATCAATAATCCGGGTTAAGACCTCGACCCAGCGCGCATACCCTTTCTCACTGAGATGGACTCCGTCAGGGAGAAGGTAGTCCTTGATTGGATTTCCCTGAGGATCTACGAATCTGTTGTACAGATCGAGAACCTCTGTGTGCGTCTCTTGAGCGATTTTGTGGAGCAAACGATTCATCTCCCTGATAGTTTCTTTTGGTATCCATGGCAGCAGAGTGGGCAAGAGCGTGTGCAGAACGATTCTTGTGCGCGGATATGCAGAGGACAACGCTTCAACGACCTTTCGATATGAATCAAGAAATCCGAGATCTTCCATAGCAACATTGTTGATCCCTGTCATGATGAGGATAAGGTCTGGTGAGGGGAATTTCCTGATTATCTTCCCGATCCTTGAATAGAGGCCCTCCACCGTCTCACCGGCAATGCCGAGGTTTGCAATGGTATGGCCTGAGAATCTCTGCTGCCAATCAAAGAACTCTACCAGGGAATCCCCGATGAAGAGTATATGCTTCATGTGTGTGCTTTCAAAAGAACGTTGATTACAGATTCTTTAGCAATGCTATGACCGCCTCCCGGCAGTTTGCTGCTGCAAAGCGGATATCCCATTTGTGTTTATCTCTATTGCTGACAATATTACTAATCCCACGTATCTCGATCACAGGAGTGTCATACATGGCACAGACATGCGCTACCGAGGCTCCTTCCATATTCTCGCAGAGTGCGCCAAATCTTTTTTCAAGCTCCAGGGCCTTTTTCACAGTGCCAGTGCATGTAGAGACTGTGACAAAAGTGCCTGATTGTATCTTGCATTCCCCCCGTTTTTCCTTTAAGCCCTTCTTACCCTGATTTTCTGAGGGGGGGCAAAAGAAAAGAGGAGAGAGTATGTTTTTCGCCCTTCTGATAAGGGGCTTATCAAGGGGGAACTCATTGAAATAGTTTCGTCTTCTTTTTCTCAAGAGGGGGATGCCTATGAACTCTGTTCCATGAAACTCATCCTTCAGCATAACCCCCTCATCACCGTACACTTCTTTCTCTGCTACCACAATATCACCAATGGTAAGACCAGCGGACGGGTATGCTCCTCCAATCCCGAAAAGGACAAGCATTTCGGGTGAGAACTTCTCCAGCAGAATGGTCGCCGCATGAGCAGCATTTGTCTTCCCCATGCCTGAGGTTATGTGGACGACAGCTTTATTGTTGATCCTGCCTTTATACACAGGCTTACCGGCGAGAAGCGTTTTTCTCTTTAGTTGTCTGGCGAGCAAGGCCCCTTCTTCAGGGACTGAGGAAATAAGAGCGATCATGTCCGTAAAGGGTGGTCCTTGATGAGACATGAAGTGAATAAAGAGGTTAACATGGGGCAGATGGGCGAAGAAGTTTTATACGACACCTTATAAAAAAGACCTCCTGGGAGATTTGGAGGAAACCACGCTGTTCAAGAGATGACAATCCGTTTACAAATATCCTGTCGATTATAAAATTTCTGAGACCGTCTGCCCATGTCTGTTTAACGATCCTGTTTTTATTCCCTCAACTGACCGCTTCCAAAGACGATGAACTTTGTGCACGTGAGCTCTTCAAGTCCCATGGGCCCCCTCGCATGTATCTTGTCGGTGGATATCCCGATCTCCGCGCCCAGACCAAATTGGTATCCGTCATTGAGCCGCGTGGATGCATTCACAAAAACGGCTGAGGAATCAACCTGCCTCAGGAACCTCATCGCCCTGTCATAGTTCATGGTGACGATGGAGTCAGAATGGGCGGAACTGTATTTTGCGATATGCTCCATTGCGTCATCCATATCCTTCACCACCTTTACGTTCAAAATCAGATCAAGATACTCCCTGTAGTAGTCCTCCTCTTTCGCCTGCGCGATGTGAGGATAGATCCCCAGGGTCTTCGAGCACCCTCTGAGTTCAACCCCTGCATCCTTAAACCTCTTGAGCATCTTGGGGAGAAACCCCGCGGCAATGAACTCGTCTACGAGCATCGTCTCCATGGCATTGCATGTGCCGGGCCTCTGAACTTTTGCATTAAAGCAGATCTCTTCTGCCATGATCAGATCAGCATCCCTGTCAACAAACACATGGCATACCCCCTTGTAATGTTTCAGCACCGGGATGCGGGAATTCTCGGTCACGGTCCGGATGAGTCCCTCTCCGCCCCTGGGTATGATAAGGTCGATGATTCCTTCGAGCTTCAGCATCTCCATGATTGCTTCTCTCTCGGGAATGTCGATGAAGGTCACCGCCCCTTCGTGAATGCCCTGCTCCCTTGCCGTGTCCCTGAGGATCTTCACAATGGCCTTGTTGGAATGGATCGCTTCAGAGCCTCCCCGGAGGATCACCGCATTGCCGGTCTTAAGACATAGACTTGTTGCGTCTGCGGTTACGTTGGGTCTGGATTCATAGATAATCCCGATCACTCCTATAGGAACGCGCATTTTTCCCACTGCCATGCCATTGGGTCTTTGCCACATCTTTATTACTTCTCCCACCGGGTCAGGGAGCTGTGAAACTTCAAGAAGGCCCTGGGCCATCTCCTGTATGCGTTTTTCATTGAGGGTCAGCCTGTCGATTAAGGCCTTTGAAAGACCTTTCTTCTCCGCATACCCGATATCCTTCTTATTCTCGGAAATGAGTTCTGGTGCTCTCTCTTTCAGGGCTTCCGCCATTTTGACGAGGGCAAGGTTTTTCTGAGACGACGAAGCCTTTGCGAGGGCGCGTGCGCCTGCCCTTGCCTCAACCGCTAAATTATAGACATACTGCTTTATATCCATAGAGATGCCTCCCGGGAAAATAGCTAATTATCAAACTACAATAACCAAACGATTTGAAAATAATCAATATAGATAGCTCGCGGGAGAGCAAAACCGAACAAGGTTTCCAGTTCACGCCTTGAATCTCAAGTAAATATAGACTCCGATAAGAAAAGGCTCAGACTTAGTGACTAGGTTTCCCATTATGTGCCTGAGGAATAGATTAAAAGAAATGTGCCCACCCGTCTCATCAACTCTACGGGCAACCAACTCCCTTGCCAATTGTGCGGCCTCCAATGAAAAGACGGTGAGGACATGAAGAGAAAAGAATATAATCAGCGCCTCTATATAAGCCCTGCGCCTTCGTCGAATAAACGGGAATAGCGCGGCCATTATGCCAATGGTTGTAGGCGTATTGAACGTATATGCCGAGGGGTGAATAGAAACATCAATGAGAATTTCTGCACTTATCCTCAGTGGTCTGAATGTTGCCTGAATGGTATCTTTTCCTTTCCAGGATATCCCCTCACAGTTAAGATCCTTAAACGCGGTAACCAGTTCAGAGCCTACATACATCACCGTATAGTCATATTGGTCTTTAATCTGTAGCCAGAGAGCCAGCGACATGAGATAAAAGCAGACAAAGATGAGAAGCGCTTTCAGGACTGCGGTCTTATTCCTCAAGCGTCTTTTGATTTCCTGCATAGGTGAGATAAATAAAAAATACGGCAAGGGAGATTGCTATCATTAAGCCCTGTGTTACGTAGTTATGAATGTAGTCAAGGAAGTTCTTATAATGGATCGCGGAAAATACGAGAGCCGTTATTCTCAGAATGTTTGCCGCCTGTATTACCAGAAAACCCGCGAGGACACCAATAAATCTTTTTTTCCACGGTGCAGGGAACGCCACCACCGCAGCGGAATATATCATTACCGCCTCAAGACCGTTGCACCCGAACCTCACATCAAGGGTACTGCCCGGCACACTAATTATTGAGTCCCTGTAAGTGCAAGAGATGCCGGATATTCCCAACGCTTCTGCCGTAACAATGACTACTGCCTTTGAATAGACGTTATTTACGTCAATCCTTTCTTTCAGGGGTTTATACACGAGCACAAAGGTCAACAGTCCCATCAGCATAAAATACTTTATGAGAAAACTCCAGATGCTGATTTCTCCAGTTTTTCTCTTTCTCTCGCCTGAATCGCTTTTGTTGTCTTTTCTTCCCTGTGCCATCTAATATTATACCTGACTAATTAACCTGCATGAAACAATAAGGCGGGGAATTTCTCCCCGCCTTACATTCTGAACTATGGAATTTGAACTACGAACTAAATTCTTTTCCGCTTCCTCAAACAGAATATCGACCCGAGGCCTGCAAGGACCATAAAGATTATCATGCCCCATTCTGTCATCGTGGGAATGGAGAATGGATCGGTATCAATCAACAGCACCGGCCCATAGAATTCACTGTTACTGCCAAGAATCGTATTGTACTCTGTAGAATAGAAAGTCCCTTCAGGGTCTTGCGCCTGTGAGTCTACGATCCGCCACCCATTATTGGCGAACCAGCCCAGGGCAAAGCCCTTCACGTCAGATGTCACATCCCAGCGCATCAAACTATTGATAGCGGAAAGACCCGTTGGTGTCGACTGCTGATCCGTAAAAGTGCCTGCAACGCCCGGTTGCAGGTTAAAGGTGATGGTATTGACATCCCATGCTCCGGTTACACGATCGATATTATAAGTGCGTGAACTGAAAAAACTGGGCGGAACAAGGACACGCATGCGGACCTTGGCCGAGTGGACATTCCCCGGGAGTATAGGGAGAGTGAAGCGCACGAACGTCTTCTCAAGATCATTAGAATCGTTATTGACATCAAGGGTGTACTTGAAAAGAAGGCTGGAGTTTGAATTAAAATCAGGAGAATGATTTGTTATGTAGGAATCGTCTGCGCCGATGACAACGATCTGGGCCACGTCGAAATATAAAGTGTACCGAGGGTTGGATCCAGTGAATGTTGCGCTTGAGCATGCATTATTATTATCAGGCCTCCAGAGTTCGGCCCTCCATATCCCGCTCGGACCCGAAGCAGGAACAACAAAAGAATCATCACGGGAGGATGATGTCGAGGCATCGAGGTTGTCTGTCGCAACTACGTTGTTATTCGGGTCTATCCACTTGACTTGCCAGCACGGACTCGAGTTTAAGCCACTGGCCCGCGCATACACCGTTGAACCCCAGGCAAAGGCATCGCGTTGTATGTTGTGTGTGGCATCTTTATAAGAACGCAAAAGCGGCGCGTCATCAAAAATCGTCTGAGCCAGACCGGAAGTATTTCCCGAGGCCACCAGAAGGAACGTCTTGCTGTCATCATTCACTTGTATTGAAT
>DATKOU010000047.1:0-4371 GCA_035524455.1 Thermodesulfovibrionales bacterium
ACTCAAAGAGGGGAAGAAGAAGATTAATCTTAAGTATCCTGAGGTTATTGGTATCAAATCCCTTGAGGTTGCTGTTTGAGCGGACAGGGACTCCCGATACTTTCTTCAAGAGAAATAATCAAGATCCTCGAAAGGATTGGATTTCAAAATACAAGAAAATCAAAAGGCAGCCATTTCAGATATGCCCACCCCGATGGAAGGAAAACAACTATCCCTGTCCATAAAGGCAGAACAATCAGCCGAGGTCTCCTAAGAAAAGTAATCCGTGATATAGAATTGTCTACGGAAGAATTCTTAAAGCTCACTAAGAAGCAATAGACTGCCTAAAATCAATCGTGAAACATGAAGAGTGATTCGTGAATAGTAACGCGTTTCTGTCTCCCTGTTATGGACCGTGTCTCTTCCCGAGCATTTGCGGCCAGTTTTCGTCTGCCTTATGGATATATCCCCTCATGTTCTTTTCCCACAACCCCTGGACTTCTTTGTTAAGGTTCAGATAGAGCCTTCCCTCAAAGACGGTCCATGCATCCGGGTCTATGTCAGCCGTTTTCCCCTGGCTCACTGCATAGGCGCAGTATCCTCCATATCTCGGGGCGTATTTTTCAGGGTCTGTCCTGAAGAGGTCGCGGTGCTCAGCACCCGCAAAACGCCATTTCGCCCCATTCCAGAGATATTCGAATTCTGTGGTGCCCTGTACAGGCTTGTTTTGGGTGAAGTAAGCAACAGGGTCGTAGCCTTTTATTGCCACGCCCTCAGTAGTGGTGTTGACAGGGGCAACTGCGGTTGTCCTGGCGCATGAAGCAATGCTCAGGATAAACAGCAGGGAAAAGATTGTCTTATAAACAGGCATAGAGAAATTGTAGCACAGACCAGGGATACATGCTATCTGCCTTAGCAGACCCAACCAATGTGAATCCTACAGGGCTGATGATGCTCTTACCCGAGGGCTTGGGAACGCAGGGGAGAAGTTGCGAAGGCTGGGGTCATGGGATACAATGAAAAGAAAGTCACCTGGGGATATCACGATTCGCGGGAGGTATAAGACATGGCTGTGAAATGGAGAAAAGATGTCGATGCTGCCCTTGCCGAGGCGATGAAAGAGAACCGGCCGCTCATGATTGATTTCAGCGCTGCTCCGGACTGAAGCGGCTGTGCTCGGCTGGAGGCCGAATCATTTTCTGACATTGAGCTGTCCGGTTTTATTAACGAAACCTTTGTGCCTCTGGAGATACACATCAAGGAGAACCCCACAGGCTTCCATCGTTTTGATGTGCTCTGGACCCCGTCAGTGCTCATTATGGATGCTCAAGGCAAGGAGAGGGTGCGGAATGAGGGTTATCTGCCGAAGGCTGAATTCCGGGCTTGGCTCGATATGGGTCTCGCAAGGCTCGCCTTTGTGGCAAAAAAATGGGCTGAGGCAGAAGCAAGGTTCGACGGGATCGTCAAGTGTAATCCCGAGTCAGCAGTGGCAGCCTATTCGGTCTACTGGCGCGGGGCGAGCCGTTACAAACAGTCGCATGACCATAAGGCCCTCTCTGCTGTTGCTGAGGAGTTTCGGCACAAATATCAGGAGAGCATCTGGGCCAAGAAGTCTGTGGTCTGGGGGGAATGAAGAGCAACACTTCTTCTTCCGTTCAGGCACTGCGAAAAGCAGGCGGACCCGGCCTTTACATATTTGTCAGGCACTAATCGCTTGCCTCCCCTGTTGAACAATGTAGTTGCCCTTTTTGCAACCCTTTCCTTATCAAATCAAGAAAGTCTTATGCCCAAATCAATCGAAAGTTCAATAGCGCACACGTGTACTATGATCCGCAGTTCCATTGCGCCAAAAGACTAGCGCTTTTCTATTTCAGCAGCCGTAGTTTTGAGCGCCTTGCACTGGGGAGAGTTAATGGTCAAAAATAGTTACAAATATGATATAATTTTTTAACAAAAACGAAAGGGGGGTCTGTGAGCTTCTCTGAAACAGCAAATAGCATCCTTTCTTTTTCCAAAGACAATCCCATAATTGCTATAGTTATTGGACTTATTCTTCTTTTCCTGCTCTTTCGGAAACCTAAACTCTTTTTTGGCCTTCTCTTCCTTGGCGCGATATTAGCCTTAGTATGGTATTTTATCGCGGATGTCTCCTCAAAGGGAAAATCAGGGAAAGAGGAAATGATCGAAAAAGGAATTAATCCCCCGATGGATAATATACGCTGATTTATTCGATCCTCAAAGAACAATTGAGCGGGGAAATTACTTAGCCTCTTTTTTCACCTGTCAAAAGCAGCCGCAATAGTCACCCTTCTTGCCGGGAATGCAAAAAAGACTTGCTATCGCGAGGGAACCAGCACCAGATCGAAGGACGCTCCGGCTTTTCCCTTTTCAGGGTAATGTTGCGTAATGAGTGTGGTGAAGCCTTTTGCAGAGACCTTGATATGGATGTGCGGGGGACGGCCGAAGTAAGGTTCCGGAATGTTTGACTCGAACTGATAGAAACCTTTCTCGTCCGAAAAAATGGTGGCGCGATGCTCATCGTCGTACTTCCCATTTGAACCGGCAAGCCAGAACTCGATGCGCGCCCCCTTTATGGGTACGCAACCTGCAGAGGACTTCACTACTCCACTAAGAACATATCCCTTCCCAACGCTGGAACGGACAGGCGCATCCGATTTGTAGAAGGGACCCAGCATGTCGGGCTCAGTGGGTGTGCAAGACTTGTCCTGCCCTGCCACAATTGTGCCGGTACACAAAAAAGCAAAGACCAAAAAGAGGGCTGCAGAAGTTCCGAGGCTCAACCTTCTCATATCTTAACTTTACCGCTTTTCCCCTGTCTTTGCAATCTCATCACCTATACCTGGAAGGGTGTAAAGGCCGGCAATGAAAAGATGCTGAGGTTATGTCTGGAACCCCGAACCCTTGTCATGAGCAAGAATCCCCCTTGACCGCTCGAACTCGGCGATTACCTGGGCCCCAAGCAGAAGGATGATGGCAGCAACTTCGATGGTGAGAAGCAAAACAATGGCAGTTCCAAGCGAGCCGTAGATGATGTTCACCATGGAGAGGGTGGAGTAGTACCAGACAAGAACCCGTCGGGTGATCTCCCACAGGACCGTTGCGGTGACCCCGCCCAGGAGGGCATGGCGGAAGGTGATGCCTCCTACCGGCATCACCATGTAAAGGGAGGTGAGCATGAATACCTCTCCGAGAAGACCCATCACATACAGCACTGCAACAGAAGCGCCCCTGAGATCTACCCTGCTGCCGAAAATAACGAGGTTGTTCTTCTCCATGGTCTGGAGTGCACCCGCGATAAAGGACACCAGCATGACGCCAAGGCCAAGGAGTCCGATGAAGACATAGGGGATGACCGCAGAGACAAGGAAGTGTCGCCGCTTTATCCGTACACGGTGGTAAAAGATTACTGACATGGCGTTTTCAAGGACCGTAAAGGCGGTCGAACTAAAAAAAAGGAGCGCTATGAATCCAACTGTGCCTACCACATGGCGGTGAGCGAGAAATGTCCTCACCTGCTCAGTGAGGGTTGACGCATAACCCGGGATGACCATATCGAGATGGGCAGACACGGTCTGGAAGAGTTCCTCCTCCTCGATCACGTGGGAGAGCCCTACAAGGGTGAGAATCAGCATGGGCATCAGGGAGAGGAGGGTGTAGTACGCCACGGCGCCGGCCAAAAGGAGACCCTGGTTCCGCCTGAAACCGCGCAGTACCTGGAGAAGAAAACTGCCAAGGGAAAAGGAGCCCCTGGCTTTTCTGGTCTGCTTCATGGGGCCGCGTGACTTTTCCATATTAAACTCTACCCTTTTTCCCCGCTCTTGGCAATCTTATTTTCTCCCTCAGGAGACGGACATTTACGATTCTCACCCTCCTCACTCAGTTCTCCTCTGTGGCCACAGGATAAAACCAGGGCTATACTCCGATTGCCCCTCTGGATGGAAGTCTTTATTTTTCATCCTTCTCTCTTTTCAGCTCGATGACCAACCATTCAGGCAACACGAATGACGATGGACTGATAACATTTATTTATCCACAAATTTAATAAATTAAGCAGGAGAATGTAAGCATGATACGGGGAATCGTGGTAAGCTATTCATCAAAACGAAGAGAGGCCGGTCCTTTTTGTTGAAGCGGGACAAATCATTTAATAAAAGAAAGGAGAACAGACAATGGTACGGAAGAAGAAATCAGCAGAGGAGTCAGCAGAATTTATTGATAGCCTGAAAGAGTGGCTGAAGCTTGAAGATGAGACGATCAAGCATGCGAACTCCACAATGAAGAAGACAAAGAACAAACTCGTCTGGATGACAATGGAGATGATCAAGCATGACTCCGAGAAACACAAGGCAATGCAGAAGATGCTGATCGACA
>DATKOU010000048.1:0-17508 GCA_035524455.1 Thermodesulfovibrionales bacterium
ATGTTCTGATAACATGGCTTCAGATGGGAGAAAGAGAGGGGTTCGTGGGGGTCGCTTTTCTAACTTTGACAAAGACCTATCATTATATCCATAGGACCCTTGCTCTCCATACAAAAGAACTTTTATTAATGGAGGTGGATCATCTATGAGTAAGGTCAAAGATGACGGAAGTATCTGGTCAGGCCTCGCGAAAAAGGGGGTATCGAGGAGGGACTTTATCAAGTATTGCACCACGGTGGCTGCGACCCTTGCGCTGCCTTCCTCCCTTGTCCCCAAGATTGTGGAGGCCCTTGAGAAAAAGCAGAAACCTTATGCTGTCTGGCTTGAATTCTCAGATTGCGCAGGGGATTCTGAATCAATGCTCAGGGCCACCAAGCCCACTATCGGTCAGATCGTTCTTGATGTTATCTCCCTCGAGTACCATGAGACCATCATGGCAGGTTCAGGAAAGTTTGCCGAGAAGGCCCTTCAGGATGTGGTGAAAAACCAGAAGGGGAAATACATCGCGATCGTCGAAGGAGCCATCCCGATGAAGGATGGAGGGATTTATTGTACCATCGGAGGGAAAACAGCCGCTGATATTGCGAAAGAGGTATGCGGAAATGCAGCGATGACACTCGCCGTCGGATCATGTGCAAGCTGGGGAGGAATTGCGAGTGCCAGTCCTAATCCCACTGGTTCCGTAGGAGTGGGAAAGGCTGTACCAGGGATCACCTACGTCAACCTTCCCGGATGTCCCATGAACGTGGAAAATGTGACAGCCACTATAGTCCATTACCTCACCTTCGGGGCCCTTCCCGCCCTTGACGGCGAACACCGTCCCCTCTTTGCCCACGGTGCCCTCATTCATAACAACTGCGAAAGGCGCGCCCATTTCGACGCAGGTCAGTTTGTAAAGAAATGGGGCGACGAAGGCCACAGGCTTGGCTGGTGCCTTTATGAGATGGGATGCAAAGGCCCGGAAGCATACTTTAATTGCCCAACCATACGGTGGAATGGAGGGACGAGCTGGCCGGTGAAGGCAGGACATCCCTGCTTTGCCTGTGCAAGCACCAATAACTGGGACGCGTTCGGCCCAATCTACAAAAGGCTTGAAAATGTACCAGGTGCAGGATACCAGACCAGCGCTGACAAGATCGGCCTTGGTGTTGCCGCAGTGGCAGCGGCCGGTGTTGCAGCCCATGCGGTGATTAGGGCAACAAAGGGTAAACCACACGAAGAAGAGAAAAAATAAACTATTAAAGGAGGAGTGAGCATGGCCAAGATAGCAATTGATCCAGTAACAAGGATTGAAGGACACCTGAGGATCGAGGCCCAGGTTGACGCCGGCAAAGTCACCGACGCCTGGTCGTCCGGCACCATGTGGAGAGGCATCGAGACTATAGTGAAAGGGAGGGATCCGAGGGAGTGCTGGGCACTCACCTCGCGAATATGAGGGGTCTGAACAACGGTCCACGCACAGTGCTCCGTGAGAGCCGTGGAAAATGCGTTAGGAATCACTATCACCAATAATGCAAGGATAATCAGAAACCTTATTAACGGTATTCAGTATGTTCAGGATCATGTGATCCATTTCTACCACCTCCACGCCCTGGACTGGGTGGATGTGGTGAGCGCCTTGAAGGCAGACCCAGCAAAGACCTCCGCCCTCGCCCAGTCCATATCAGACTGGCCTGTTTCGTCCGCTGCATATTTCAAAACAGTCCAGGGTAAGGTGAAGGCGTTGGTGGATAGCGGACAGCTGGGTCTCTTTGCCAGCGGCTATTGGGGACATCCTGCCTATAAGCTCCCTCCTGAGGCAAATCTCATGGCAGTTGCCCACTATCTGGAGGCCCTTGACTGGCAGAGGGATGTCATCAGGATGCAGGCAATGCTTGGTGCCAAAAACCCCCATCCCCAGACCTGGCTTGTGGGAGGCATGGCAATCCCTGTTGACCCCAACAGCCAGTTCGCATTGAATGCCGGGAGCATCGCCCTTATGAATGAGCTTTCCCAAAAGGCCCTCGCGTTTGTGGAAAAGGTGTATATTCCTGACCTCCTTGCCGTGGCCTCTTTCTATAAGGATTGGGCAGCCATCGGGGCGGGTGTCGGAAATTACATGTCCTATGGCGAATTCCAGAACGACAATGTGAGCAACACCACAAACTGCTGGTTACCTGCCGGGTACATCAAGAACAAGGACCTCAGTAAAGTATTGCCGGTCGATCAAAAGAAAGTCACCGAAGATGTGGCCCACGCATGGTATAAATACAGTGGCGGCGATGACAAGGCGTTGCACCCTTACGACGGAGAGACCAACCCCAACTATACCGGTCCGAAACCGCCCTATGAATTCCTCGACACAAACAAGAAATACACCTGGGTCAAAGGGATACGTTATGACGGGCTTTCCACAGAAGTGGGACCTCTTTCCAGGATGCTCATCGCATATGCATCTGGCCACAAGAGGATAAAGGAAGTGGTGGGCATGGTGCTCCAGAAGCTCGGAGTCGGGCCTGCGGCCCTGTTCTCAACCCTCGGACGCACTGCTGCGAGGGGTATCGAGACGCTGGTGACCGCTGAGATGCTGCCTGTCTGGATAGCCGAACTCGATGCAACGATCAAGGGGGGAGACCTCCGCATCCATAACAATGAGAAGTGGGACCCGTCCACATGGCCAAAGGAGGCAAAGGGGTACGGCTTCCATGAGGCGCCCCGGGGAGCTCTCGGCCACTGGGTGGTGATCAAGGACGGTAAGGTTGCAAACTACCAGTGCGTGGTTCCCGGCGGGTGGAATTCCTCACCAAGAGATGCCAAGGGGCAGAGGGGACCTTTCGAAGCGGCCCTTATCGATACGCCCATAAAGGATCCCAACAAGCCCCTGGAGATACTCCGGACCATTCATTCCTTCGACCCCTGTATGGCCTGCGCGATCCATGTGGTGGACTCTGACTGGAGCGAGATAATAAAAGTGAGGGTAGTATAGGAGGAGCCATGAATAAGAAACTTTATGTCTGGGAGTTTCCGGTAAGGTTGACTCACTGGCTGAATGCCCTGAGCATCACGGCCCTCTTTGTCACCGGTCTTTACGTGGGGGCGCCCTACTTCCGCGCCGTCAACGAGGACCAGCTCATCATGGCCCAGATGCGCTACATCCACTTTATTGCGGGGTACGTCTTCACGGTGAGTGTGCTGATAAGGATCTATTGGTGGTTTGCAGGGAACAAGTATGCCAGGCTGAACCAGTTCATCTTTGTGAATAGCGAGAGGTGGAAGGATACCATTGACACTGCGCTGTTCTACGTGTTTCTCAAAAAAGACATCCCCCATGATCCGGGGCATACGGGAATTGCAGGACTCACCTATTTCTGCATGTTCATGCTCTTCCTGCTCCAGATCCTCACAGGATTCGCGCTTTACTCTCAAACACACGTAGGCGCGTTTTGGACGCTCATGGGCGGTTGGCTTTTCACCATAATTGGTCAAGGGCCGGTACGCCTGATTCACCATCTCATCATGTGGGCAATCGGTATATTCCTTGTTCTCCACATCTATATCAGCTGGCACAACGAAGTTGCGGAAGGAAACGGGTTGATTAGTTCCATATTCAGCGGATATAAGACCGTAGAGAAATGAATCGCGCGTGTCCATAGCGGTTGTAGGGCTTGGAAATATCCTTTTAAGGGACGAGGGAGTCGGGGTCCATGTAGTCAATGCCATAAAGGGAAAGTATTCCTTTTCTCCTGAAGTGGAGATAATAGATGGCGGGACTCTGGGCCTTGACCTCCTCCACCTTATTGGGGGCAGAGAAAAGCTCCTCCTCATCGATGCAGTCAACTTCAACAAGGAACCCGGTTATATCGGGATAGTTGAAGACGACCATATCCCTTCTACCCTCTTCGCAAAACTTTCTGTTCACCACATTGGTCTCTCTGATGTCCTTTTCGCGGCAAAACTGCTTGATCTCACCCCTGCAAAGGTGCGTCTCATCGGCATACAGCCTGAATCACTCGAAGTGGGTCTTGATATGACAGAGTGCATCAATGGTAAGATAGAAGCGGTCATTGATACCGTTATCGGAACCCTTAAGGAGTGGAATATAGAATGTGTCTTGCTGTCCCCTCTAAAATCGTCAGCATAAATGATCTTATGGCCACCGTGGATGTCTACGGCGCAAGAAGAGAGATAAGTCTCATGATTCTTCCCGAGGAGGTGGGCATAGGAGATTTTGTCATCGTGCATGCCGGCTTTGCCATCCAGAAGATCGAGAGGGAAGCGGGCAATGAAGCCCTCAGGCTCTTAAGCGAGCTGGTAGAATCAGACGCGTTCAAAGAAGAATACCTGGAGTGAAACGGTATATCCTCGCCATATCCGGCGCCAGCGGTTCCGTTTTCGGAATCAGGCTCCTGAAACATCTCATAAAGCGGTCCGAGGTACATCTCATCATCTCTTCCCAGTCCTTCTCCATCATCTCACACGAGACAGGGATTGATTGGTCAGCCGGGACAGCCAGCCAGAAAGAAAAAAAGATCCGCGCGCATCTTAGATCAAGAAGAGTTTACTACCATAACGAACTTAACCTGGCATCCCCCCTTTCCAGCGGGTCCTTTATCACTCAAGGCATGCTGGTTGTCCCCTGCTCCATGAAGACATTATCCGGCATCGCCCATGGGTATGCCAATAATCTCACAGAACGGGCTGCAGATGTCACCATAAAGGAAGGCAGGCCACTGCTCCTCTCTCCCAGGGAGATGCCCTTCAGCGCCATACACCTCGAAAATATGCTAAAGCTCGCGCGGCTGGGCGTGACCATAGCGCCCCCTGTTTCAGCCTTCTACCACAAGCCAGGGAGCCTTGATGATATGGTAGATTTTGTTGCGGGCAAAATAATGGATTCTTTCGGCATCCGGCACACCCTCTTCAGGAGATGGGGCGATTGATTAGGAAGGAGCCATTGTGACGCCATTCGCCGTAGCAACACAACCATATTCCGGAAATTCTTAATGCATCTTAACCATTAACACCCCGGGCAATACCTCACTGCCGGTCATCCGGAAATCCACAGGAAAGCTTGTAGCCTAGACCTCGGCAGTTGATTTCTTCTTTACGAATATGATGAAATGAATCTGCAGAATCAACGCATTGTGTTATCAATAGTAAGGAGATTTCCATGCCATTAGACCTCAGGGAAATTATTGAGCGCCATCAGGGAGAGCAGCTCTCGCTTCTTTCCCAGTACATAAACCCGCAGATGGCAAAGGTTCTGAAGACCATCGGGTTCGACCCTGTCTATGTGCGGGGAAAAGGGTCCCACCTCTGGGACGACCGGGGCAATGACTACCTTGACATGATCTCTGGCTTCGGGGTCTTCGCATTGGGCCGCTCCCACCCAAAGGTTAAGGAGGCTATCCGCCAGTACCTCGATCTGGACAGTCCCAACCTGGTAAAGATGGGGACACAGCTGCTCGCCGGGCTTCTTGCCCAAAAACTGGTCAACGAGTTCGCCCCCCCGGGTCTCGACACGGTTTTCTTCTGCAACTCAGGGGCTGAGGCTGTGGATGGCGCCCTCAAGTTCGCGCATGCCTTCACTGGAAGGAAAAGATTCCTCTACTGCGACCACGGATTCCACGGCTTGACCCTAGGGACCCTCGCGATCAGCGGCTGCAAGGAGTTCAGGGCAGACTATGAAGAGTTACTTTCCGGTGGCACAGAGATGCCTTTTGGAGATATCGCTCAGTTGGAGAGAGAACTTTCCCGGGGCGATGTGGCAGCGCTCGTGGTGGAGCCTGTCATCGGCCATGGTGTCTTCATTCCTCCGGATGACTTCCTACCCAGGGCCCGCGAGCTCTGCACCCGATACGGCACGCTCCTCATCGCTGATGAGGTACAGACCGGTTTCGGCAGAACAGGGAAACTTTTCGCTTGCGAGCACTGGAACGTAGTACCTGACATCATGACCCTTTCAAAGTCGCTTTCGGGAGGGTATTGTCCAATTGGCGCAATCCTCTATCCAAGAAAAATCTATGACAAGGTCTTCAGTTCCATGGACCGCTGTATGGTCCATTCCACAACATTCAGCCAGAATGATTTGGCGGCAGTATGCGGTTTGGCGACACTGGAAGTGCTTAGGGAAGAACACCTCGTGGAGAACAGTGCCCGTATGGGGACCTATCTCGTCGAACAGTTGAGGGTCCTTGCCCAAAAGTATGAACTCATCAGAGAAGTGCGGGGGCTCGGTCTCATGATTGCCGTCGAGTTCGGTCAGCCCAGTTCCCTCAGCCTGAAAACCGGCTGGAAAATGATTCACCAAATCAACAAGGACCTCTTCTGCCAGTCGATACTGGTACCTCTCATAATGGACCATCATATCATTGCCCAGGTGTCGGGCCACGGAAGAGATATCATCAAGCTGATCCCTCCCCTCGTCTTTAATCAGAACGATGCGGACCGGTTCATCGAGGCATTTGACCAGGTACTAGCAGCTGCTCACCGTTTCCCCGGCCCAATCTGGGAGGTAGGCTCCCGTATCGCCAAGGCTGTTCTGCGATAGGGCAGTTAGTCAAGGATATCAGCCAATGAAACAGAATCCCAGTCAGGAACAGAAACAGTCAGAAGGCCACGCTGCGGCAGTGGCCCTTCGTGCTATTTTTCGCTCTCGTGCCGCATATGCAGGCCTTGGTGTGGGGGTAGCGCTATTTGCGTGCGTCATGGCATGGCAGGGAATTGATGACGTGGCAGAGGCCCTCAGACGGGCGGGATGGGGATTGATCCTTATTACTCTCCTCCATCTTCCTCCATTATGGGCTGATGCCATGGGCTGGCGAATTTTGATCCCAAAGGGTGAACAACCACCAAGACGTACTATGTTCAAAGCCCGCTGGATTGGCGAATCCATTAATGACCTTCTGCCTGTCCTCCAGATGGGAGGCAACGTGGTCAAGGCATGGTTCCTTGTGGATCGGGGTGTCAAAGTGGACAGGGCTGGGGCGAGCGTTGTTGTGGATGTTACCCTTGTCGTCCTGAGTCAAATTCTCTTCACCCTCTTGGGTCTTATCCTTGTGGTTCCTGTTATAGGAAGCGGCAAGCCCCTTCTTGTGGTACTGACAGGCGCTGCCATTTTGGCGACCCTTCTCACAGGATTCTACATTGCCCAGCAGCGGGGATTTTTCAGTTTCATTGTTCGTGTTTCAAAAAGAATCTTTGGCGGGAATGAATGGTCGTCGGTCTCGCACGGCGCTTCCACCATAGACACCGAGGTTGTACGGCTCTATGCTGAGCGGAAGACCCTGATAGCCTCAGGCTGCTGGCACATGTTGAGCTGGTTTCTGGGCATCGCCGAGGTCTGGATTGCACTTCATCTCCTTGGTCAGCCCGTGGATATCAGGACCGCCCTGCTTTTTGAAAGCCTTGGCCAGGCCATACGCACAGGCGCTTTTGCAGTGCCTGGTGCCCTTGGCATCCAGGAGGGCGGTTATGTCTTCGTGGGAAGCGCACTGGGCATAGATCCAGGAGTTGCCCTCGGACTTTCCCTCGCCAGACGTGTCAGGGAACTGCTCCTCGGACTGCCTGGTTTGGCCATCTGGCAGGCTCCTGCCTTAAATGGCGTATTGCGGAGGGGTCTCTGCCATGCATATTCTCAAGAAGGCACATTCGTTCCGCCATCAAAGGAGAGTGCCCTGAGCAAAGGTGTTGAAAGACACTGCAAGGTGAACCGTTCCCCTGTTGTGCGCGCCATTAATGCGGGAGGTAATCTTCTTGGTAAAGGATGGCTGGCAAAGCTTGGTGAAGAAGGTATCCTCGATACTGCCCGCTCCCGGACACGCCTCGAAGATTTCGGTAATCCTCCCATTTTCGATCCTCTTCGCCGCCTGCTCAAATCTGCAGATAATGAGGCACAGCTGAATCTTATGGGCCGTCTCGCCACGAGGCATGACATGGTCCGTCTCCTCTCCAACCGTCTCAGGATGGAGGAGGACCGTAAGAAAAATCCAGGGATTGCGGAAGAGGAGATACGCAGGCCAGTCATCATCACCGGACTGCCCAGAACAGGCACCACGCTGCTCCATAACCTCCTTACCCTTGACCCTGCAAACCGTGTCCCCCTGACCTGGGAGACCATGTATCCCTCGCCGCCACCCGATGCAGCTACATACTCCGTAGATCGACGTATAGCCCTTGTGGACAACCAGATCCGTTGGTTCCATCGTCTTGTGAAGGGCTTCAACCGTATCCATCCTGTGGGAGCCCGGCTTCCAGAGGAGTGCCTGCTCATATTCAGCCACTCCTTTGTCAGCTATCAGTTCGAGACAACACACCGCCTGCCCTCCTACCAGGAGTGGCTTGAGAGCCAGGATTTGGTTCATGCCTACGAGGTGCACCGCCGTTTCCTCCAGCATCTTCAGTGGCGTTGCCCTGGGGAACGCTGGGTCCTCAAAGCCCCTGCCCATATGTTCGACTTTGGGGCCATGTTCCGGGTATATCCTGATGCCTGTGTTGTGATGACCCATCGCGACCCCATTGAAGTTACGGCGTCCAATGCCAGCCTCACCGCAACTCTCAGGAGCGCTTTCAGCGATGATGTGAATCCCCTTGAAGTCGGTCCTGAATGCAGCAAGAGATGGGCCGACGCAATCAACAGGGCACTCCTTTCACGTGATTGCAATTGTGCTCCAGCAGACCACTTCCTGGATCTGTATTACATTGAGCTGGTAGCTGATCCTGTAGCCACGGTCCGGAAGGTCTATGAGCATTTTGACCTCCCCTTTCCCAGGGAACTGGGGCAAAAGATCACCCAGTTCCTTGGCACGAACCCTAAGGACCGCTACGGGAAACACCGTTATAGCCTGGAGAGGTTCGGTCTTGACATCGAGGAAGAGAACATGAGATACTCCGCATACAGGGAACGTTTCCGGCTCTGAGCCACAGCGAAAAGTGATGTTGACAAGTGCGCTTTTGTCTGATATAAGGTAAACAATGCTTCTTTAATCTCTCTTTCGGTGCATGGCTGAAAAATTTATTAGACGCAGAAAGGACCCGGGAAATCTGATATGAAAAAAAGGACAACAATGGCCATACTAGGCATTATGAGTATTTTTTACCCCATCATCACTGGATGCGCTTCAGGCACCTCTGACGGAGCGAAGCTCTTTACCAGCGAACGCTGCATATACTGCCACACCTTCAAGGGGCAGGGGGCAAAGGTGGGACCCGAACTCACCGATGTTACGAAAAGGAGAAGTGATGACTGGATTAGGGACCAGATCAGGAACCCTAAACTCCATAATCCTCACCCAGGGATGCCGGGCCACGAGTATCTGTCTTCAAAAGAAATCAACGCCATTATACAATTCCTGAAGTCGTAATGATTTTGCCAATAAGACAGCGCCAGCAGATTTGACCACTTCTTCATTGCTTCACCTTCAGTTTCAGCCTTACAATGGGGAGCCTCCTCCGCCCTTTCCTCTCTTCGCAGAGTCACCTGATGTTCATTTGTGCACACTTGCAATATATGCACAAAAAAAAACAAGAAATGCATAGAAATTCTTTCTTTCAACTGGGATAATTTTCTATCAAAAAGAACTTATGTCAACCTTTTCCAGTCTGGAGGGAACTATGAAACGGGCCTTGGTTTTGGCAGGAGGTGGAGCACGGGGTGCATATCAGGTGGGGATGTTACAAGAACTGGTAATACACAAAGAGATCGATTTTCAGATAATAAGGGGGGTAAGCGTAGGGGCTCTTAATGCAGCGTTTCTCTCACAGGCCCCTGTGGCGGGAGACTCACTTGAAAATCTTAAAAAGAAAATAGAGGACCTTCACGCCCTTTGGACGAATGACATTAAAGGTAATGACAGCGTATATGCGGAAAGAGGAGGGTTTGCCGCCATATTAGCAGGGGCCGACAGTCTTTACTCTCTTGATCCTCTGCGTGGATTAATAAACGAACATGTAATGCTTGACAATCTCAGGAATTCAGGCAGAGACTTTAAAGTCGGCACTGTCTCTCTTGTATCGGGACGCTATAAAGAATGGGCACCGGATGAAATAGATTTTATTGACAAACTCGTCGCATCCGCATCCATCCCGGTTGTGTTTCCCTTCGTCGATTTTAAATCTGCAGAGGACGTGTTAGTGGATGGAGGCGTCAGAAATATTTCACCATTGGGAAGCGCCTTTAAAACACTGCCTGATGAAATTTATGTGCTTCTCACAAGCAGGCTTGTAAAGAGCGACGGGGGCTTTCCTGAATCGGGCGTGCAGGAGCAGAACTACGGCCAGTGGAGCGACAACTGGCTCGGAACAAAAGTCAATGGACTTGATGTCCTTAAAAGAACAATTGACATCCTCACTGACGAAATATATCTTGATGATATCCGCGGCGCATTAAAATGGAATGAAGTCATAAGGAAGATTGATGCACTAAAAAGATCGCCGCATCTCCATACGCTTCCCCCGGAACTTCGAAGTGATTTCTCCAAACTCATAGAGACATCCAATGTAGTAAAGAAACGACATGTTCCTCTGTATGTCATTGCTCCTCAGGAGTGGTATGGGGCGCAGAATAACTCAACAGAATTTTTACCGGCATTAATGGCTCAGGCCATAGAGCATGGGAGGATGGTTGCGTCCGATCCATCCAAATGGCTTTTGCCAGTGCAGTAGGACAGGGTAAAAAACATCTTGAGAATAAAGAGCGCGCATCTTTGTTTTTAAAATTTGGAAAGCCAGGGTTGGATCCATATTCATCTAATACACCCAATATGATTTATCTCATAGCGCCGTGAATTCGTCATGGTAAAATATAGGTATGCTTAAGGAAGGATGTCCGGGAAGTAAAGAGATCAGAAACCCCTATCCGGAAGAGGTCGTATGCTTCTGGTGCGAAACTCCCAACGAGATATGGAGCGACGAGTCAGAGATCGCCTGTAAGCATTGTGGGAAGACGATCTCCAGGGAGATGGGGTTTACCTGCTTGCAGTGGTGTCCTGCGGCGAGGGAATGTGTGGGTGCCGAGAAGTACGACAGGCTGATGCAGGCTGTAAAGAAATAGCATTAGCCTTCAAACACTTCTCGAGATCGTAACCTTCCCCTGTTGCAGCCGTCTCACATATTTTTTTATAACGAAACAGCCACATTTTAAAATCCCCTGATTCTGTGATACCATCTTCTTACCAGGTACTGCAAAATGATTTCATCCCTCAAAACTAAAACCTCCGAAAGTTCTGCCAAAAGACACCAGGAAAGGAATAGATATAATCTTTCTCGACATTCCGTGTCCTGTTTAAAAATCCCGCGATATATGAACGATGGCAGGGTAAGGCTGCGACCTCTGAGGATTTCTGACATTCCGTTCATGCATAAGCAACTGCGGGATAAAGACATTTTAAAAGCCATTGGATTGACCAGACCCTTTACCGGATCATGGTTTCACCTCTGGTGGCGCTTAAGAAAGACATTGATTTTCAGGTATGCAATAGAGGCTGACTCAAGGCTCATAGGCTTTATAGGCCTTCATCGCCTGATGCCTGGAATATCTGCCGAGCTTACCTTGCTCATAGCGGATGAAAAAAGCAGACGCCTCGGCCATGGTGCCAGGGCATTCACCCTCCTCGCACAGAATCTCGAAAAATATTCTTCAACAAGGAAGTTAATTGTTAGGGTGAGACCCGATAATGAGGCCGCGTGTTCCTTTTGGGAAAAAATGGGTTTCGAAATGCGGTATGACGAATACGGCATGCATGTAATGTCTGCCGAATTAAAGTTCCCAGATTAGCAACTTTTGGCGTTCAATTCAAATAGCATTGCTCACTGACGCATCAGACTTTTTCGATTACGAAGAGAAGCTGGCCTTCCCGGACAGTATCATTGAGCTTGACGCAGACTTCGAGGATCTGGGCGTCAAAGGGAGCAAGGATTCCATTTTCCATCTTCATTGCTTCCAGATTCGCAATTTCCTCCCCTCTGTGAACAATATCCCCTGCTTTCAATACTCCCCTCTCGGGATTCCCTACCCTCCATACACTGCCGTTGATGGGTGCGCCGATATGATTCGCGCCTTTGGCCATCCTGATCTCCACCCTTCTCGCCCTTGGTGTCTCCACAGGATAAACCGTGGTCTTGTTGTTCACCCGCATCACTACATGGATTATTCCTTCGTGCTCGGCACCTATTGATACAAGCTCCAGGGAATAGGGTTTGCCCCAGAGTTCAAAGTCCACCCTGTCGCCCGGTTTCCTGAGGCCCTCTCTCCATACGTCTGTGGGCAGCACAAGCGGCGCTTCACCGAACTTGTCCCTGAACTGAATATACTCAATGGCATCTTTTGGGTGCATCGTATAGAGGATGAATTCCTCCTCTGCAGGGGTCCTGCCGATGTGTTCGGTGAGTTCTCTCCTCATTCTCTCGATGTCGTCATCCTTCACGAGCTCCAGGGGAGAGAGTTCTTTCCGCTCCCTGATCTTCGCTTTCCATTCATCAGCAAACACACTTCTGTAGACCCAGTCTGCAGGCCAGCCCACAGGAAGCCTCCCGTAATTTCCCAGCAGGAGGTTCTTGAGGTCTCCGGGAGCATTGGAAAAGAGCGTCAGCAGTTCTTCCTGCTCATGGGTCTCCATGGCGTCGAAATCCTGGTCCTTTTCCTCAACAAATCTGCTGACAAGGTCTATCACATGGCGTACACCGGCATCTCCCCGCTCCTTCGCATACCTGTTGATAATTCCGTTGCAGGTGACCCATGTCATCTGTGACCCCGGGGTAACATCGAAGTACTTCACAATCCGGTTATACAGAGACATCATCTTCAAAATGGCGGGCATGAGATGAAGGAATTCTCCCTTATCAGCCTGCTCAAAAGAACTGGGAAATGCCCCGCCAGGCATTCTGTGGAGCGTCACGGTATGGTCGTATCCTTTAAATGGCGACTCGGCCCATTCATAGTGGCCTATCCATTCCCTCACCTTCTGAACCGCAGCCTCAGCCTCTTTCCTGTCAAGATGCACGGGTATCCCTGACTCCTCAAAGTATGACTGTACGCCCAGAATTGGCGGGTGTCCGTAGAAGCGGACCAGGGAATCCTCCTGAACATCAAAGCTCTTTGCGCCTGCCTGTGCAGCCGACAGAAGGGCAGGCATTGCGAGACCGTCTGTCATATGCCGGTGATAGTGGATAAGCAGTTCCGGGTATTCCTGTTTGATCGCATCCACGAGGCGGTAAATTCGTTTAATGTCACCCACCCCTGCCATGTCCTTGATGCAGAGGATAATCTCATCCACCCCTCCGCAGAGATCAACAATATCGCGCACTACCCCCAGATAGTATTCGTTGGTTGTCCAATCCGCAGCAGTAAAGGAGATGGAGGGCTGAAAGAGTTTTCCTCTTTTCATCACTACTTCGGCTACTGTGCGCATATTTCTCACGTCATTCAGAAAGGAAAAACATCTCCAGACATCGATGTCCACTCTGGAGACAACATACTCGATGATGTTCTTGGGGTAAGGCCTGTATCCGAAGAGATTTGTTTCCCTCACGAGCGTCTGCTGGAGCACATCGGGCATAAGCTCCCTCAGGATATTCACCTCTTCAAAGGGGCTCTCCCTCCTGTTCATGATGCCGACATGCCACCGGGCGCCGCCGTGGGTTTCAGCGCTGAACAAGCCCATATCCCTGTAATATGGCGCAAGGGTTCTGAGGTCGTAGATTCGATGGCGGTTCTTGAAATCGGACTGGCCCGCGTCTCTCATGCCCACAGACGTAAAGCAGACTCCCCGAAGCGCGCGTACCGCACTCACAATCTCTCTGGCAGACATGCCGGGTTTCACGAAATTGTTGTTTCCCATGCTCTCTTTCACATCCATTTCTGGGGGCCGAGTGCGGATATCTCCGCCACATAACGGGCGATTTTCAGCACCTCATCTTCACTGTTCTTCTCCCTGAACATGGATACAAGCTCATCCATATGCTCTTCGAGAAAGCGGGTGGAGAATTCTCCTTCAATAAAAGATGGGTGCCTGATGATACTCAGGAGCAGCGGCTGGAGGGTCCTTATCCCTTCGACCCTGAGGTTTCTCCCAAGGGAGCGGTCCATGACCATGATAGCATCTTTTCTGTCAGCCCCGGCAGTCATCAACAACATGAACAATGAATCATAGTACGGAGGGATATCCGCCCCCTCGTACACACCTGATGCAACCCTCACATTGGGTCCCATGGGAATCTGGAGCCGGGAGATTGTTCCGAAGGAAGGACTGAAGGTCTTCGGGTCTTCTGCATTGAGACGGACCTCCAGGGCCCACCTGTTCGGGTGAATGTCGGACTGTTTAAAGGGCAGATGCTTCCCCATGGCGACATCGATCATGATGCCGACGATATCCAACCCAGTGATAAGCTCGGTAATTCCGTGCTCCACCTGAAGCCGGGTGTTCACCTCAAGGAAGTAAAATTCCCTGGTGCTGGAATCAAAAATGAATTCCACGGTACCCGCGGTGGTATAGCCAATCTCTCTCATCAACCGGGTCGCGGTAATGCATATCTCGTTACGGAGGTCTTCATCAAGGGAAGGGGACGGCGCTTCTTCTATTATCTTCTGATTGCGCCTCTGGATTGTGCATTCGCGTTCGAACAGATGCACTACATTGCCGTACTGGTCCGCAACGACCTGTACCTCAATATGCCTGCCCCGTTCTATGTATTTCTCAACCAGTACCGTCTCACTCCCAAACGATTTTTTTGCTTCAGATCGTGCCTGGCTAAGGGCCTGGGACATCTGCCCTTCGGTTTCCACCTTTACCATTCCCCTGCCGCCGCCCCCTGCTGCGGCCTTGATGATAATGGGGAATGTGACCCCTTCATCCTTCATCCATTTGCTGATTTGCTCCGGACTGCTCACATTGCTGATGCCCGGTATAGTGGGGACATTCGCTTTTTGCGCAAGGACCTTTGCCTGTATCTTGTCCCCCATCATCCTGATGACTTCAGGGGAAGGGCCTATCCATGTCAGTCCCGCGTCTATCACCTTCTGGGCAAATATCTCATTCTCGCCAAGAAAACCCCATCCCGGGTGGATCGCGTCTGATTTGCTTTTGAGTGCGGCATGGATCATCTTGTCCATGTTAAGGTAGGATTCTGCGGGCGGCGCCTCTCCGATGTGCACCGCGGTATCTGCCATGAACACATGATGTGCAAGCCGGTCAGGGTCGCTGTATACCGCAGTGGTGGGGATCTTCCTGTCCCTGCAGGTATGCATAATCCTCACCGCAGGGACCCCCCGGTTTGCAATCAGTATTTTCTTAATCTTTTTTTCCATCATGGGAATTGTTCTCTCTGCCGCCTTGAAGGTTTATATACTACCATGTCTCAGGGAATCAATTCCATACGCAATAACTGCTCAGTCCAGGGATTGCAGAGATGCCTGAAGACGGATTGCTTTAGCCGCGCCTCCCCATTCTGATAAAGCACGGTCCGGATGCATTTTACGTAACCATAAAGATTTCTTAAGGTGTATAATAAAGAAGCTGGGTAGAAGATACTCAGCGAATAGGATAACGAAAGGAGAGAGAGAAATGTTTGGTTTAGGCGTGCCTGAATTGATGGTTATTTTGGTGATCGCCCTCGTGGTTTTTGGCCCGAGCAAACTCCCCTCACTGGGAAAGAGCCTGGGGGAAGGGATTCGCGGGTTCAAGAAGGCGATGGAAGACAATCCTCATGAAGAGAAAAAGAGCGTAGAAAAATAGCTCTCTCATGACAAAGTTTCTCCTTCCCGTTGCCGCTGTCGTTCTCTTCCTCTCGTTTTTCAGACTCGGCTCTGTGAGGCTCTTTGATGTTGATGAAGCGGTATTCTCAGAGGCAACTAAGGAGATGGTGGAGCGGTCTGACTGGATAACCCCTACCTACAATGGGGAAAACCGCTACGACAAGCCTATCCTCTTTTATTGGCTCATGGCAGCCTCATATAAAGTTTTTGGCATTAACGAATTCTCCGCAAGGTTCCCCTCCGCGCTCTCGAGTTTTATCCTCTGCCTTGCGCTATTATTCTTTGTGAGACATTTCCATGGTCCTCAAGAAGCCTTCTACGCAGCCATTTCATTTGCCTTGTCCCTGTATTTCGTTGTGTATTCCCACGCTGCGGTAACCGACATGGCATTGGCGCTCTTCATCGCCCTCTCCCTCATGTCATTTTATCTCTCCGTCGCTGATGAGCGAAGATCTAAAACCACATCATGGTATGCCTATGGATTCTATCTCTTCTCAGCCCTTGCCTTTCTCACAAAGGGGTTGATAGGGATACTCTTTCCCTTTGGAATCGCCGCCTGTTTTCTCCTCGCCACAAGGGGAATAAAAGGTCTCGGCGAACTGCTCTCCTTGAGAGGAATCCTTCTCTTTCTCGTGGTCTCTCTTCCATGGTATATGGCGCAGCTGGCAATCAACGGGCAGGAGTTCTTTCAACAGTTCTTCATAAAACACCATTTCAAGAGATATACGGGAGTGATATCAGGCCACAGGGGGCCGATATATTACTATATTCCTGCATTGGCAATAGGCTTGTTGCCGTGGGTGGCCTTTTTACCTGGCGGCATCAGAAATGTATTCAAGAAGTCTGACCAGGAAGAAAAGAACACAGGGCTCCCGGGCGTCCAGGATACCCTCGGACTCTTTGCCCTTATTTGGTTTGCCTTTATCTTTGTATTCTTTTCATTCTCAACCACTAAGCTTCCCAATTACCTCCTCCCTGCAATTCCTGCCGCTTTTATTCTTATTGCCTCGGGCATGACAGGGCTCGGCACATGGAAGAGATATACCCATATCGCCGCAGCGGTGCTTATTGCCGTCATGGGTTCTGCGTTCCTGATCGCTCCAGGATATCTCTCACAATTTGATATCGGCCCTTCCGATTGGACCATTGCTGCCGCGCTGATCATGTATGCACTGGTCGCCCTATTTCTCTACACCGCCTTCTCAAAAAAGGCGCTCTATGGCGCAGTGGCAGTCTTCATGCTCGCCTATCTCTCCCTGCTGCAGGTTAAAGCATTGCCCCTCATAAACGATTATCTCCAGGGTACGCTCCATAAATACAGCCTCTATGCAAAGGAAAGACTGGGCAGCGATGAACGAATCCTCACCTATGGAATAAACAACCCGAGCATCGTGTTTTATTCCGGCCACAGGGTGGTGAAGGTGGGAAACAGAGATGAGCTCCTGCCTCTCATCAGTCAGCAGAAACGCCTTCTTGTCATCACAAAGGCAAAAGAGGCTGAAGGGCTGAAAACTTTAGGGTTTGGCCTCATTGAAGAAGATGGAAGGTATGCAATTCTTGAAAAACAATAAGTGGGTGCTCTTCGTATTGCTGTTGCCCTTTTTCCTCTTCTCCTTTGATCAGACTGCGATTTTATGGGTACGGGATCTTCATACGCATAACGTTGACCTTTCTGCAGCGCTTAAATATATTGACCGTTTCATTAATGTTATTGCGCATGGTTCCACGCTTATTGGAACAGCCTTTTTGCTTTATATAATCGGACGCCGATATAGTCAACG
>DATKOU010000049.1:0-10980 GCA_035524455.1 Thermodesulfovibrionales bacterium
GTTTGTTTGATTGGGAAATCGACGCTAAATAAAAAGTGAAATCGGCGTCGAGTACACGAAAGAGCCAACCCTCATGCTCCCTGGAAAAATGTGCGCCCCTTCTGCTATAATATTATAGTTTCTAAACATCTAATATGTGAGGTTGAATATGAGTTTGATGAAAAGTGTTATGAATTTCTTTTCTCTTAGAGAGGAGACGCAGCCGGTCCGGAACATGGGAAGGAATGAGTCCTGCTGGTGCGGGAGCGGTAGAAAATACAAGAACTGCCATCTCCACGAGGATGAAAAGAAGTTGAAGAACTACGCGGCAAACTGCGTGAATAGCTGAAGCACCCGCTGAGCTGAGTTCAGCCCACAGGCGTTTCATCATAAAGGATTATCTTCTTAGAAAGCCCTGTACCCGCTCCTTGATTGCAAGGTGGTGCAGGGGAATGTTCGGCACATCCCTGTTTCCGGGAACAGCCAGGACATGAATGAACCTCATGCCGTCATGGGTACGCTTCAGCATATCCACCAGCTCCTTTTTCCTGCTCACTGTGTGCGTGTCTTTTATACCGAATCCCCTTGCCAGAAATTCCAGGTCCACACACATACCGGTGAGCGTAGGCTGGTCACCCGTTGATCCGTAAGAGCTGTTGTCAATGGCAAGAATCGTAAGATTTTTTGGCTCACAAGATGCCGCAGTGGCAAGTGTTCCGGGGTTCATAAGGATGCTCCCGTCGCCGTCAATCACCACAACCTCCTTATCCGAGGTGAGCGCAATGCCAAGCCCTATGGGCGTTGCCATGCCCATGCTCCCCAGCATATAAAAATTGGAGGGTTGGTCTTTTATGAAATACAGTTCCTTTGACGGGATCCCCAGATTACAAACCACAACCTTTGAATCAAGATACGGCGCAATACTATTCAGTATCTCAAAACGGGTAAGTCGGGGAGAAGATATCCGTTGCATAATACCCCCCTCATAATCAGCTCCTGCTTCTCTTTTATGACTCCTCTTTTCCGGCTTCTCACGTCTCACTGCTGAGCCCTCCCAGAGGGCCGGGCTGAGGAGGAATGCGTGGAGGGTATTCTTCTTATACACAGCCTCAAGCCTTTTACTGCTCCCTTCAAGATCTTCCCTTGTGGTGATAGGGGAATGGGATATACCCGCACCCTTCAGAATACCCGGGAGATTCTGACCCATTGGCAACTGTGCCTCGATCCTCTCTTTGTATACCCCCCTCCAGCTCACAAAAATTGCGAGCGGCAGCTGGTAGAACCCTGTGAGGGACAGCAGCGCGTTGATCATGTTCCCGACACCTGAACTCTGCACAAACATAGCGGGTCTTTTCCCTGAAAGGGCAGCACCTGCGCTGATGCCCACCCCTTCCTCCTCCCGCGTGAGCGGCAGATGAAAGAACTCTTCAGGTACGCGCCGGAGAAGACCTTTGATCTTTTCGCAGGGAAGGGACGACGTGAAATCAACCTTCGCCTTCTTCAGAATCGCGATCAGTTCTTCTTCAGGACTTCGCATAGCTGCTCCTCTATTTCACGTTCAGTAACCTTCTTTGAGACAAAACAGGGCTTCACCTCATAGGTCTTCTTGTCCCTCAATAACGTCTTCTCCCCGCCGCCGGTGACATTTAATAACACAGTTTCACTCTTTTGCACAACTCCTGCGTGCACTGCCTCCATGAGGGCTGCAACCGCTACGCCCGCCGCAGGCACGATATCTATGCCTTCGCTCTTTTCAAAGGTATCCATTGCGCCAAAGACCGACTCATTCCTGATGCCGTACATTCTCCCCCCTGTTGCTCTGAGCCCGTCGTAGACACCGCCCCTGATGGAGTATGCCGGATAGCGGGTGGAGAGCACCCGGGTGGTGATCTCCCCTATAAGTTCAGGCCTCAGGTCTTTGGGAAAAAGTTTCCTGCTGTCTTTCTCCCATGCCCTGAGCATGGGGGCAAAAGGGAGGTTCTGCGCAAGATGCAGGACCGGTAAACGGGTCCCGAATCTTCCGTCCTTAAGAAATCTTTCCGCCATCTCCCACACTCCTATGGCGCCTGCACCGCTTCCTACTGCCTGGAAATAGTGATGGGGGAGTTGTCTCATGACAGAGACCGCCTCCAGCAATGTCACGCCGAGACCGTCTCTCTTGGCAATATTCTTCACGCCACCCTCAAAAGGGAACCCAATGGTGAGGGCAACCCTCTTTGCCACATCAATAGCGTCCGCGTAATCGCCGTCTCCCACAACCAGGGTCGGCAGCTTCGGCGCACCTTCGAGATACCACATTTCGGTAAGGCACATCCTCGGCACCACGATGATCGCAGGGAAGCCTGTGAGTGCAGACAGGTGAGCAAATGCACGTGCAGTATTCCCGGCAGAGGCTACGGTCAATCCGGCCACACCATTCTCCATGGCGTTCTGGAGCACCACCGCTGCCTCGAACTCCTTGAAGGTGCAGGTAGCGAGGGATCCCTCCCTTTCTGGCCAGTACCCGTTGAAGGCTATATAAAGGTTCTCAAGGCCGAGGTGCTTCGAAAGCCCCTCTGATCTGTACACCACAGGGTCTGATTGATCAAAGTGCGGTGTGTGCACCGGGAGCCAGTTAAACCTCCATATGCCCCTCCCTGCATCGTCCCTGAAACCCTTTTCCTGGTACTCTGTAACGAGAAGCGCATCCCTGCAGTGTTCGCAAAAGGCACAGAAGGTCTCCTTCAGCTCTCTCCCGCACTCTGTGCATCTGAGGCTAAAATGGCTCATGCAATGAAACCTGATAAAAGTTCCATGATATCAGTGATTTTTATCCGTTTGTCATGGTTCTGCATCCCTTCGTTTACCTGCGCATAGCACGCCGGACAACTGAAAATAAGCCTGTCCGCCTTCTTCCTTACCGCCTCATCGATTGTCGATCGTCCAATCGCATTGGCATTTTCCGGATAGACCTTTCTCGCTGCTCCCCCGGCACCGCAGCACTTGGAGTTGACACCGTACCGGTCAAACTCGATGAGTTGAACACCGGAAATGCTTCTGAGAATAATCCGGGGTTCTTCGGTAATACCCACGCCCCTGCTGAGATAACAGGGGTCATGATAAATCAGCCGCTCCGACAATCCCTCTTTGATCTTAAGCTTTCCGCTTTTTAGGGCTTCTGCCGCAAACTGCGTCATGTGACGTATCTTAAAAGGCAGTTCCTGTCCGTAAAATATCGGCCAATCCCTTGACATGATGTTCACACAGCATGGACATGAGGACAAGAGCAGCTTGACACCCTTTGCCTTGTACGCTTGCACAAGTCTCTTCGTCAAATCTTCGAGCATGCCATGTTGTCCCGAGGCAAAGAGAGGAAATCCGCAACAAACCTCTTCTTCCGGAGGCAGCATAGTAAAGGGTTCTCCTATTGCTTTCAACACCAGTACGTCTCCCTTTACCATGGGTTGTGCCGAATACGCGCCGGTACACCCGGCATAGTAAGCGACGTCAGCCTTTTCGGCGACTTTGACATCTTCGGGAAACCACGGGTTAAACCTGTCTTTTGCAGGCATATTGTATGGGTTGCCGGTATCCTTTATTACCTCGGGCATCTTGGCCTGTCCACCTATCGGTCCAAACCCCCGCCTTACCATTTCCTTCCTAAGCATGGGCCAGAGTCTCTGGGTAAAGATACCGACCGAACAGTGTTGGCCACAGTCGCCACAAGTAGTACATTCGAATACTGCCTTGGTAAAATCTTCGAGGAGTTTACGGTCAATGTCTTTTGGGTTGAAGAGCCTTGCCTTGAGGCCTTCTGTTGCCTTTATGAACTCCCTAAAGACTCGGATCTTCTCAGGAGGCGATATCGAAGGTTTACTGTTGACGTCCTGGATAGGACAGAATTTCAAACATTCGCCGCACTGCGTGCATGCGTCCAGCTCTATGAGCTGCATTGGGGTCAGGTGGCTTGTGAAAGTGTTTCCCTTCCTCATTCCCTTTTTGTACCGGAAAGACAGCATTCCTTTCGTCCGGCGGTCAGCATTTTAAGCTTTCCACTATGTTAAAATAGAAATTATCTCTTTGTAAACGATATCGTATGAGACCGGGCATAGTTAACCATTACGTGCAATCATGATAGACATACCCGCGGTCAATTATCCGAAACCATGGCTTCTGTTCTGGGCCGTGGTGATACTTTCCCACGGGTATATGGACTATGCGCTCTACCGGAAGTGGATTAGTTGGAACCGGGGGATAACGCAAACTGCAACGACCAGTGGTAGATGGGGCCGTGCATTGAAAATATGGGCAGCTGAGGTCTTTCTCCAGCGTCAACTGTTCGGACTCTCTTCTTTCCGCTGGCTCATCCATCTTTTAATCTTCTTCGGATTTCTCGCCCTTGCGTTCCTCTCTCTCTCCACGTTTTTCCTCAAACTTTCACATTATCTTGGCGTCGAGAGCAGCGTGACGCATTATTTCCTCAACGGCAGTGGATATATTTTCATCAAGGTTTGGGGCGACAGTTTCGGTCTCGCCCTTCTTCTCGGACTTATTATAGCCAGTGTGCGAAGGTTTTTGTTCCGCCCGGCCCAGCAGATCAGCGGTCAGATGGATGTCTTCCTTCTCTTTTTTCTTCTCTGGCTTACCCTTTCCGGGTTCATGCTGGAGGGACTGCGTCTGGCCCTTGTGCCTGTGGAGCTCGCACGGTGCTCCTTTATCGGGTGCTTCTTTATCCCCCCCGGAACCTATACGCTTGAGGAATTGCAGCCCTGGCTCACTCTCCTCTGGGTGCTCCATTCTTTCACTGGCGTGGGTATCCTTGTCTATTTGCCACACAGCAAACTTTTGCACAGCATACTCTCTCCTCTGGTCATTGCAATGAATGCCCATGAAGAACAGGAAAGGAAGGACCTCTATTGGCCCGACATAGCAAAACACAGGGCGACAAGATTGCCCAGGGACTGACCCGCAGACAGCTCATTGAGCTGGAAGCCTGTGCGCGGTGCGGCGAGTGTCAGGTCTGGTGTCCGGTCTATGCTCAGGATAAACGGGAGTGCATTACTGCCCGGGGCAAGCTCCAATCACTGCGACGGCTAGTGAAAGAAACGCTCCCCGAAGATGAGAAGCATGAATTTCTGGAAGGGCTGTATGAATGCTCCGCATGCGGGCAGTGTCATATCGTCTGCCCGGTGCGCATCAATACCCCTGAACTCTGGGAGCAGTCCCGTCTGTCCCTCGCAAATGCGGGCATCCCGCAGCCGGAGAGCCAGCTCAAGCAGCTCGCGACCATCAAGGAATTCAATAATTCCTTTGGAAAACCTCAGCAGGAGCGGGGGCTCTGGGCCAAGACGGCATGGGAGGCAGGATTGCTGAAGTCACCCGTGCCGCTCTGGCGCGATCATCCCACGTCCCTGATCTATTTTGCCGGATGCACTGCAAGCTTTGAGCTTGCCATGCAATCGGTGGCTGTCCAGACCGCCCGTCTGCTCCAGGAAGCGGGAGTGGAGTTCTCGGTCTTGGGGGAAGACGAACCCTGCTGCGTCAGTAAATTGCGGAGGATGGGAGACCCCGATTTCTCTTTGGAGGCGAAGAAACGCTTGAATCAATTTGATAGAATGGGAATTGCCACGGTGGTCGCTTCGTGTGCCGGTTGTTTTAAAGGACTCCATTCAGACTATTCAAAGCTGTGGCCTGAAAGAACACGGGTTATACACCTCACCCAGTTCCTGGATCACCTGATACGGGAACGAAACCTGCGTTTGGTGCATGAAGTACCCTTGGTGGTTACTTACCATGACCCCTGCCATCTCGGCCGCCATAACCGTATCTATGAAGAACCAAGGAGCATTTTGAAGGCAATACCCGGATTGAGGCTCGTGGAGATGTCGCGCCATCGTGCCTTTTCCTCCTGCTGCGGTATGGGCGGAGGATTGAAAGTGGCAAATTCCGGAATTCAGCACAAGATGGGGGCCGAGAGGGTCCGGGAGGCGGAATCCACAGGAGCTGAGGCAATTGTCACCCCCTGCCAGACATGTTCCCTCGGTCTCTTAAATGGGGTGGACGAGGCTAGTTCAGGTATGAAGGTTTATCATCTCAATGAAATAATTGTCCGGTCGGTCTGTCCTGAGGTTACCAGCGAAGAGATACTAAGCGCCTTTGTCAGGGCAGCCGTCCGGTAATTCTTTCAGGGCATTTACCTCTTTTCCCCATGCAGCAGTCTCCTTAATTCCTCCTCCCTCTGTCGTGCGTCCAGCATAACAAGAGGTGCGGCAAATATATGGGTGGGGACATAGAGAATAACGACAAGGACAAGGGAAAAATGCATAAGGAACAGGAAATCTAACGGCACTGACTGGGGGCTTAGGCCCAGGATCCCCAGCACGAAGCCCTTGACCGCCACGAGGTCTGCCTTGAAGACGGTTCTCAGAAGAATCCCGGTCATGCTCAGAAGAAGCAGGAGGATGAGGAGGAAGAAGTTGTATGATGGGAAATATCCCTCTTCCCTGTTCAATTTGACTGTGAGGATATAGATGAGCGAGAGGGGGAGGAGATAGCCTGCAAAGATCCCGAAGGGCTGCAGAAAAGCGACCCATCCCGGCACAGGACTTAGGAAAAAAACCAGGTGTCTTAGCACGACCAGGACAAAAGTGCAGTGAAAGAGCCACTCCCCTATCCAGAGCAGGTCATTTGTATTGAGGAGACGTGAAAGAAACAGTATATCGCCAGCAACTTTCATGACCAGGCGGGGAGTGAAAGAAGGAGAAGGAGCATACCCTCTGACGGTTCTTGCTGCCTTCCATAGTGTCAGGAGCTTGCCACACAACAGGATGAAGAAAATCCCCAGGACTGCATAGGTGCTCAGGGTCAAGAGAATTCCCATACCCACCTTGTTATTCTCAGCTCTTCTTCTGTCTTGCCATATGACGCGGAAACATCAGGCGCCTCATATCTCCGACAGGTCCTGCACATGGGTGAACATGCCGTTTATGCTCCTTGTCTTTTCCCTCTCTCCCGCAAGGAAGAGAAGAATCTCTTTCCTTATGGCGTTCAGTTCAGTGCTCGTCCTGTCCCTCGGCCGGGGGATATCGACCCTCAATACCTTTCCGACCTCCGCAGGCCGGGAGGTAAAACAGATGATCTCATCACCAAGAAATACCGCCTCTTCGACATTATGGGTGACGAAGATCACCGTCTTTCCCGTCTTCTCCCATAGATGGAGCAGAGCCACCTGCATATAGTTCCTTGTCTGGCAGTCAAGGGAGACAAAAGGTTCGTCCATGAGCAGGACTCTGGGCTCCACCACCAGTGCCATGGCCAGGGCAACCTTCTGCTTCATTCCCCCTGATATCTCTTTCGGGTAGAAGTCCCTGAAGTCCTGGAGTTCAACAAGCTTCAGAGCGGCAAATGCCTTCTGTCTCCTCTGCTCATGGGGGACCCCTGCGACCTCAAGCCCGAACTCCACGTTCCTGATTACGGTCCTCCATGGAAGGAGCGCCGGCTCCTGGAAGATATACCCGATCTCCCTCACCGGCGATGTGATCTCCTTATCCCCAAGCAGAACCTTTCCCCTGTCAGGGCTCTCGAGCCCCGCGATCATCCTCAGGAGCGTTGTCTTCCCGCACCCGCTGGGACCGATCACACACACAAATCTGCCCTCTGGGACCGTAAACGACACCTCCCTTATGGCATCAATCCTTCCGCCTTCTGTGGGACTGCTGAATGATTTATGGAGGTCTACGACGTTCAGTTCCAGGACTATCTCCATTTCAGGATCTTATGTTCCATCTGCCTGATGCCAAAATCCATAGCATATCCTATCATCCCTATGACAACCATTCCCGCGATAATCTGGTCAGGCCGCTGGATGTCCCGTGCGGTCATGATCATATACCCGAGGCCATATCCGCTCTTTACTCCTGTGAATTCCGCGGCCACAAGGGTCATCCATCCGATACCGAGTGCGATCCTAACCCCCGTGATAATGGATGGCATGGCTCCCGGCAGGAGAACCTTGGTAAAAAGCGCCCTCTTTTTTGCGCCGAGGATAATGGACGATTCGATGAGTCTCCTGTTAATGGAGAGGACCCCTCCGATGGTATTCAATAGTATGGGGAAAAAGGCCCCCAGAAAAATGATGAATGACGAAGACCTGTCTCCAATACCAAACCAGAGGATCGCAATAGGGACCCATGCCAGGGGAGGGATCGGCCTTATTATTTCCACAAAGGGGGTGAGGTAATTCCTTGCCCGTGTCCAGTATCCCATGGCAATGCCCAGAGGCAGGGCAGTGACAATGGCTATGGCTACGCCGCTCAAGACCCTCTTCAGGCTTGCTATGCAGTGCCCGGCGAGGGCGTATCCAGGAGGAAGCCCCTGGGTGAGGAGTTCGGTGAAACCCAGGATTATATTCACCGGGGAAGGAAGTCTGTTGCCGGGGATAACCCCGGAAAAGGAGAGCACCTGCCAGATTACCACAACACACAAGATTGGAAGGTATCTCATAGACCTGCAGAGCCGTTGAACAATCCTTTTCCCCCCTCAATCATATTTGAGACAGCGCAAGTCTCGTAACACATCATTGGACGACTTCCTTAATCGCCTTCAGATCAAGGTATTCACGTGCAAACTCATCCACATTCATTGACTTCACATACCCGAACTTCAGAAGATATCTTACATACTCCTTAATGTCATCTTCCTTTGCGAAATAGTGGTACTGGATATGGCTAATGGCCTCACGCACAGTGGCCTCATCCATCCCGGTATATTTCATGCCTATCCTAAGGGCATCTTCCGGATTCTTCTTTATATAGGCTGTGGCCCTTATATGGGCCTTCAGAAAAGATTTTACTACCTGGGGGTTCTCTTTATAAAAACTATCATCAACTGCCACGACACAGCAGGGATGGTCCTTCCATATCATGGGTGACGAAATAAGGACCCTCCCGATTCCCATGGTAACTGCCTTTGACGGATGGGGTTCCCACGCGATAAAGGCATCGATCTGTTTTGCGTTGAGAGCCACGATCATCTCCGGGGGTTTTATCGCGATGATGTTCACCTTCTTTGGGTCTGCCCCTGCTGCTTCCAGGGCCTTTCTCAGGAGAAAATCCTGGACACTCGAATATCCCGGAATGGCTACGGTCTTCCCCGCTAGGTCTCTTACTTCTTTTATTGCTGAATCCTTCCTTACCACCACCGAAGACCCTTCCGCGTTTGCCAGGGCAACTGCCCTGATGCGGGCTGACCTGTTTGCAAGCCCGGTGGCACTGGGCGCAACACCGAGATACCCCATGTCCAGGCTCCTGGAAGCAAAGGCAGTCATCTCTTCGGGTCCGGCGTTGAATATGCCGGCAATTTCAACATTGACCCCTTCTTCCCTGAAAAACCCCTTGTCCATAGCGACCCAGGCAGCAAGGTGATGGAGGTCGTTCCTCAGATACCCGAGGCGGACATCCCTGGAAGCGGCCATGGAAATGAGCGCGCCCAGAAGGACCATAACAAGTGATGCCACCACCGCAACCTTTTTCATCCATGCCTCCTCAATGTCAATTCCCTGGTTTCATGGAGTATGCATTCTTGGGCAGAAGAAGGGTTATGTGCCGGAGTCCTTCTCTGTCTTCACAAACGTGATGCTCACGTCCCTGGGGAGATTCAGCCCTGCTTCCACTTCAAGGGCCTTGAGGATTCCCGAAGGCACAGGGCAGGCGACATGTCTCAGGCACGTCGCCCCCTTTTTGTATACCGGGTTTTCCTGGAGCCTTTTGAACGCATCCATCATTGTGAGCTCCGGGATTTCCTTTCCCAGCTTTTCCGCCATCTCGCATTCCGTCGTTATCCTCACCGAGAAGATCTTCCCTTCTTTCTTCTCCACTTCAACAGTGACCAGCATTCCGCACGCCCCGGGGTTTATTAGCACCTTTGTCATGACGGTACGGGTTTTCCCCTCACCCTTTTATGCTCGATGCGATGGGCGCCTTCTGCTCTTCCAGCATCGCCTTGAGATTTGGGTATTTGTCCTTCATGTGAGGAATGTGCATGGCCTGCATGAACTCCTTCTCAAAAGCCGGCTCTGTCGCGATCTCCACGAACTGGACCCACCGCGCACGCTCGTTCGCCTCGCGACGTTTATCCTTATTGATAAGCGCCATTATTGCGCCATCTCCCGCAGCGTTTCCGACAACAATGACCTTGTCGATGGGCACATCGGGGAACATGCCGAGGGTCAGGGAGGCCTCCCTGTCTATATGGCTGCCGAATGCACCGGCCAGTTCGACCCTGTCGAGCTTGGTGACCCCCATCTTCTGCATCATCAATTTGGCTCCGGTATACAGCGCCCCCTTCGCGAGCTGGAGCGCACGGACATCTCCCTGAGTCACGGTGATATCGGCATTAATAGATGTTTCTTCGGCCCATGCGAGGACGTACTCAGGTTTTCCGTCAACACCCGATCTCACCCTGGTTGTCCCCAGATTCATCACGAATTTGCCGGTCTTGTCTATGATGCCCGCTTTAAACATCTCGGCAATGACATCGATAATGCCTGAACCGCAGATGCCTTTTGCGTTGATCTTGCCTTCGATGTGGGTGTGCCAGTCCGCCTTTCCGATAACCTTGTATTGCGGTTCCCTGGTCACGGGATCGATTTTCACCTTCTCAATGGCCCCGGGGGCCGCCCTCATTCCGAACTTAATCTGGGCTCCTTCAAATGCCGGTCCTGTGGCGCAGGAAGTGGAGCAGACCCTGTCCTTGTTTCCGAGAAGCAGTTCACCGTTCGTACCGATATCGATGACAAGCACCATCTCATCCTGGAAATACTGTTCCTGGGCAATGAGAACTCCCACATTGTCCGCGCCCACAAACCCGGCTTCAATCGGCAGCACATGGATGTATCCTGCGGGATTGATCTTCAGACCGAGGTCCCTCGCCTTGATGTTCAACGAGCGCTGTACTGCAGGGATAAAGGGCGAGCGGCCAATGTACGTAGGGTTCAACCCCAGAAAGATATGGTGCATGGCAGTG
>DATKOU010000050.1:0-5783 GCA_035524455.1 Thermodesulfovibrionales bacterium
GCTGTCGCCGAATTTCCTGCCAGCCAAACGTTTATGCCATTTTTGCGCTCTTGCCTTGAATTCTTCCATCGTCATCTTTTGTGCGGCCTCTTCAAGAATAAGCTTTGCCTCACCTTGCAAAGAGCGATTATGCTGTTTTGCGCGGTCTTTAAGCCGATTGATGGTTTCAGGTTTGATGTCTCTTACAAGCAGTTGAGCCATTGGATGCCTCCTTATTCCCCTGTGATATCATAATGATAGCAGAAGGGAATTAAATAAGCAACTGCCAAGGGTGTTCTTAAGAGTCAGTCGTTTGCGTTCGGTCTTTTAAGAGAATCCTGGCGCGTTCGAAGAGCTGAATATACTCATCGCTGGCATAATCTCTGTACGTAAACAGGTGGGGAGAATATCTGCCTTCCTTGTGGATAAGCGTAACCTCCGCATAAATCCCTTTGCTGAGGTAAATGCGGTGGGCGTATTTCTTTGTAGATGCGAGCACCACTTGATAAGGGGTGAGATATCCGGGATCGAGGTTGATGTGCCTCTTTCCGCCTGAAGATATCTGCTGCTCCAGATCATTTGTAAAGAGCTTTATACCAGCAAGTGCTTCCGGGTTGATCATCTCTTTGAAAAAGATGAATGTCCTTGTGAGGGGAGAACCAAGCTCTTCCTTATAGTAATCAGAATAGTCCCAGGAAAGAGGCGGACTTTGAAAAGCTATTTCGCCGAAAGAGGCTTTCAGCTTCTCCCTTGCCTCAGAGAAGTGTCCTTCGGTGCGGTAAAGTGTTCCGATAAAGAGAAGTGCAGGATCAGGAGGGGAAGGGCTTCCCACGTTCAAAGTTACTGTTTGAGAAGGTTAGAGATAAGGGAGTCGGCCTGGGTTGAATTCCAGTCAGCAGGCCCTATCACTTTTTCCCTCAGGACCCCCTGTTTGTCCACGATATACGTTTCGGGTACGCCGGTCAGCCCATAGGCCTTTGCCGCTTTTCCCTCGCGGTCGATCAAGACAGGGAGCGTATAGTTATTTTGCTTCAGGAATGCCATGGCCTTGTCATAATCATCCTTGTAGAGGATGGTGACCATCCGGAATTCCTTTTTGTCCTTAAATCCATTATAGAGATTCTGTATGGAGGGAATCTCCTCAATGCAGGGCGGGCACCACGTTGCCCAGAAATTGATAAAGACTACCGAACCCTTTAGTTCAGAGAGAGTATATGTCTTACCCGAGGGATCATCAAGCAGAAATCCTGGCGCATTGAGACCGACAACAGCTGCCTTTGTCTTTGGTGTTTCCTCTCTCTTGACGCTGAAAATGATGAGTGCTATGGCGGAAACGAAAATGGCAATAACTATGACCGACTTTGCTTTCAATAGTTAACTCCTCATCTTCACTGCGATTTTTTCCAAGATGCCCAAAAGGAGGCTAAGGGCTGGATTCTGGGTGTCTCTCTTTAATTGACCCCGGACCCTGACAGCACCGCCGCATCATCGGCCTCGATAAAGACCGGCGTGTTGGCCTCAAGAACAGCCTTAATTTTATGGGTCCCTTTAAACCTGCCTTTCAGCAAGTGTTCCGAGAGGGGGTCTTCGATCTCTTTTTGTATTGCCCTTCTCATCGGTCTCGCACCATAGGAAGGCTGATAGTATTTCTCGATGACCCATTCCTTCACCGCGTTGTCTACTTCGATGAAGAGCTCATGGTCAAGGAGCTGCTTATTCAATTCGGCAATGAGAAGGTCGATAATGGACAGGAGATGGTCCTTCTCAAGCGGATGGAAAACTACCATCTCATCCACCCGGTTGAGGAATTCGGGATTGAAGGTCTTCTTGAGCTCATTCATGACATTGTCCTTAATATGCTGATAGGCATCTTCAGCGCTCTTTCTGTGGAAGCCAAGAGGGGTCGCCTTCTCGATGATACGCGCACCCAGATTGGAGGTCATAATGATCACCGTATTCTTGAAATCAACCTTTCTTCCGAAGCTGTCGGTGAGCACTCCCTCGTCCAGAACCTGCAGCAGAATGTTAAATACATCGGGATGGGCCTTCTCGATCTCGTCAAACAGCACCACGGAATACGGTTTTTTCCTTATCTTTTCTGTGAGCTGTCCCCCCTCATCATAGCCTATATACCCGGGAGGTGCGCCGGTCAGTTTTGATACGTTGAACCTCTCCATATATTCAGACATATCAATCTTCACAAGCGCGCTCTCATCGTTGAAGAGGAACTCTGCCAGGGCCTTTGCCAGTTCTGTTTTTCCCACACCAGTCGGCCCGAGAAAAAAGAAGGACCCTATGGGCTTCCTTCTGTCTTTCAGTCCCGCACGGGACCTCCTGATGGCCCTCGACATCGCCCTGATGGCCTCCTCCTGGGCAATGATCCTCCTGTGGAGCGCTTCCTCCATCCTCACGAGCTTCTCCGACTCATGCTCTTCCAGTTTAAAAAGAGGAACGCCCGTCATCTTCGAGACGGTATACGCCACGTCCTCCAGTTTCACTACAGGGATTTCCCTGTTCACATCCTCTTTCCACCTTCGCTGGGTCTGGTCATATAACCTCTTGAGTCTGTCTTCCTCCCCACGGGTAGTCGTCGCCTTCTCGAGGTCATGGAGCTTCACGTAGAGATTCTTTTCCTTTGAGAGCCTGCTGAGATCGTATTCCATCTCCTTCAGCTCATCGGGAGGCATATTCCGTTTCAGCTTGATTCGTGAACCGGTCTCATCAATGACATCGATCGCCTTGTCAGGGAGGTACCTGTCCGAGATGTACCGGTCCGAAAGCTTTACCGCGGCTTCAACAGCCTCGTCACTGATTTTCACACGGTGATGGTTCTCGTACCTGCTCCGCAATCCCTTGAGAATATCGATGGCATTAGGTACAGTGGGCGGCTGGATATAAATAGGTTGGAATCTCCGTTCCATTGCCCCGTCTTTCTCAATATGTTTTCTGTACTCGTTGGGAGTAGTAGCGCCTATACACTGTATTTCGCCACGGGACAGGGCAGGCTTTAACATGCTGGAGGCGTCCACAGACCCTTCCGCTGCGCCCGCTCCGATAAGGGTATGCAATTCATCAACAAAGAGGATCACATTGTCGGACTGGGTGATCTCCTTCATTACGATCTTCAGCCTTTCCTCGAATTGCCCTCTGTATTTTGTCCCTGCGATGAGCGCACCGAGATCCAGGGATATAATACGTTTCCCCACAAGGTTGTCGGGGATTTCCCCTGTCACTATCTTTTGCGCAAGTCCTTCAACAATTGCGGTCTTCCCTACCCCCGGCTCCCCGATGATCACAGGGTTATTCTTTATTCTTCTGCCGAGTATCTGGAGTACCCTTTCGATCTCATCCTCCCTGCCGATTACGGGATCAAGCTTCCCTGCCCTCGCCAACTGTGTCAGGTCCCGTCCAAACTCATCCAGTGCAGGTGTGGTGCTCCTCTTTTCCTTCACATGGGGCTGTGTCCTCAGGGAGAGGTTTATGGTAAGCTGACGCCCACCCAGGAGATTTGCACCAAATGCCCTGAGTATCTTTCCCGCGATTCCTTCTTCTTCCCGGATAAGACCGAGCAGAAGGTGTTCGCTTCCAATATAGTTATGGCCCAGCAACCGTGCCTCTTCCACCGCGAGTTCCAGGACCTTTTTTGCCCGGGGGGTGAAGGGGATATCCCCGAAGGTGAGGATATTCGTGCCGGAAGGGAGGTTCCTCTCAATCTCCATGTAGAGGTCTTCAATGGAGAGACCCATCTTCTTGAGTATTGCCACGGGAAGACTGTCCTCTTCTCTCAGGAGGGCCAAGAGAAGATGCTCGGTTCCGAGGTAATCGTTCTGCCTCTTTTCGGCCTCCTCCCTCGCATAAATGATTATCTTTCTTCCTCTTTCTGTAAACTTCTCAAACATTGCGTCCTCCTAGAAAAATAATAATGCTTTTCCCTACCGAATGTCAACTAAAGGAAGCTCCTATTGGGTCGTCTAAAGGAGAGATTACAATGGCTTATGGGAAACGCCGGGAACGCAGGCCATGGATGTGTAATGCAAGATACCGTAGCCTCTTCTTTATGTCTCCACACTATAATTAATGAGATATTTGGCTGCCACTGCACCCACAGAAAGGGGAGCAGGCAACCCTCGTAGCAGCAAACGCAACGCATCAGAATCAGACTTCCAAACCACTTCACCGGGAGCAATCAGGCATACACAACCTGGTTCATGTCTCTTAAAAAGCCCACCCTCTTTGAAATAATAATAGTTGTCCTCATTTACCTCGGTAGGGAACGAACGCATGAACGGGGGAAAATCGCTGGGCTTGAACCAGAGTTTTATCTCTCGTTCGGCCTCGCCTTCGGAAGCAGAAGCGTGGATGAGGTTATCCATTCTTTCGCCAACATCGCTTCCTGTACTGTCCTTAAGAAGGACAACTGTGCCCAGCGCGCGGATGCATCCTGGCCTCTTTTCGCGGGCTACGTGGGGATTTGTGGGTCCGCAGATATCCCGTATCTTTTTCACTGCATCAGGACCCTGATACACAAGCGCGATTACTCTCCGCTTCCAGGGTTCGTCAGGATAGTGAATCTGCCCCATGATGTATTCTATGAGCGAAGGATAAAAGACCTTACCCCTGTGTTCGGCATAGTGTTCCTCGGCAAGCATCTGCCCTACGTGGGCTATCTTTGCTGCCGCAAAGCGCAGACCGGTATGAAATTCCGAGAGCTGAGAAAGCACATATCCTGTTAAGGAATTCTTAAGGGCATCAGGTTTGATAAGTATGAGTGTCTGCTCGACTTCTTCTCTGGTCATGTGAGGGTTCCTTTCATATCACAAAAGTATTTTGCTCTGACAGAATGTGGCCCTATCGTTCGGAAGCCACCTCGGGCAGCTTTTCCAGTTTCACCTTGGCAATCCTCTGGCCCACCATCTCGGATACGGTTATTTTCTTGCTTTCAATCTCTACCACATCACCGATCTTCGCTATCCTCTGCAGTGAGGTCAACAGGAAGCCTCCCAGGGTTTCGTACTCCGTGGATTCGGGGATTTCTATCTGGTAATCATCTTCCAGGTCTCTCACGCTGATGGCCGCGTCAATGAGGAGTGTGCCGTCACTGAGCTGGATCACGGGACTTTCCACATCGTATTCGTCTCGTATTTCACCCACAATCTCTTCTATGAGGTCCTCAAGGGTCACAAGGCCGGACACTCCTCCATATTCGTCGATCACTAGGGCCATATGAACTCTTTTCTTCTGCATCTCCCGCAAGAGGTTGCTGATCTTCATTGTCTCAGGTATGAAGAACGGAGGCTTCATAAGCCTGCGTACGTCCGCATCCCCTTTTGCGAGCGCATTGAGAAAATCCTTTGCGTAGAGAATACCCCTGATATCATTCAGGTCCTTGCCGATCACGGGATAGCGGGAAAACTGCTCTTCAGCGATGGTAAATTTTATTTCATCCACGGACATATTCAGCCCTATATTCACCATCCGTGTGGAGGGAACCATGACCTCTCTGGCTGACGTGTCCGTGAATTCAAACACGCTGTGAATAAGCTCCTGCTCCGTGGGTTCAAAGACACCCTGCTCGCCCCCCTCCATAATAAGCATCTTGACCTCCTCCTCAGTCACATACGCCCTTTCGGTAAAGGTCTTCCTCCCGAATGGCTTGAGCAGCAGATTCGCACTGAAGGTGAGAAGCTTCACAATGAGAGTGGCGAAACGCGAGAATGCCTCGACAGGTTTTGCGACTCTGAGCCCCACCTCCTCAGGATGCGAAAGTGCCACGGATTTCGGGATAAGCTCACCGAAGACCATGG
>DATKOU010000051.1:0-12975 GCA_035524455.1 Thermodesulfovibrionales bacterium
GAGGCATAGAACTTAATGAACAAAAAGGGGAGCTGACCATGGTCAGCTCCCCTTTTTGTTCATTAAGTTCTATGCCTCTGGTATCTGAGGTCGCGGGTACAGGCCTGCTGCCTTGACAATCTCGGGCATTGCGGTTTCCCATTCAATGGCCTGGATATGCACGCCCTTAATGCCGGGGGTCTCAAGGACCTGCTGGATCAGTTCCACTGCGATCTTTATCCCTTCAGCCTCCTGCAGTTCTCTGGCCTTCTTCTTATCATCGCCTGCCTCATTCTTCGCCTTGTTCATCCGGTCGATAAGGAACTTCGGAACAGAAACGCCGGCGACCGAGGCATCCATGTACTTGAGCATCATGCCACTCTTCGGCACGATGATGCCGCCAAGAATCGCGGTGCGCTCATGGAGACCCATATTCCTGATCTTTTCCATCTGTGAACGGAAAGCCTCAATATCGTAGATGCCCTGGGTCTGGATAAAATCAGCGCCTGCATTCACTTTCTTAAGAAGATTGATGGGCCTGAAATCGAGGGGGTCGCCCATGGGGGTCCAGGAAGCACCAATGAAAAACTTCGGCGCCACTTCCAGCTTGTCGCCCCCTTCCTGCATTCCCTCGTCGCGCATCTTTGTGAGGATCCCGACGAGCTGGGTGGTATCAACATCGTACACATTCTTGGCTCCGGGATGTCCCTTAAGTTTACCCGCAGCCCCGAACTTCTGGTGGTCTCCGGCAATGCAGAGACAGTTCTTGAGCCCCAGCGCAGCTCCTCCGAGGAGGTCTGCCTGGATGGCGATCCTGTTCCGGTCCCGGCAGGTCATCTGCATGACCGGTTCAAGACCTTCCCTCAGGGCAAGGACCGCAGCAGCAATGCTGGATATGCGGACGACCGCTGTCTGGCAGTCGGTGATATTCGCCGCGTCGCAGTGACCTTTCAGTATCTGCGCCTTTTTCTGCACTTCATGGGGATCAGCGCTCATGGGCGGGCCCAACTCGGCTGTTACCGCAGGCTGACCACTTGCAATTACCCGTTCAAGATTGCTTCCACTCTTCATCCTTTATTCCTCCACTATGCTTCTTTTTTTTCTTGTTCTTCGAGGTCTGCGATATGCTCAACTACCACCCGGCGCGGCCCTCCGTACCAGCCTGATGACCAGTTCCGGGGTGGCTCTATCTTGGACAGTTTTTCGAGGGTGCCGAGTTTTTTCATCCTCTCGACGATGAGGTACCATGCACAATCAACATCCTGGCTCACCTCACATTTCCCCTTGTTCGTGCCGCCGCAAGGACCATTCATAAGGGACTTGGAGCAGCGGGCAACCGGACATATGCCGCCTGTCAAATGGAGGATGCAGTTGCCGCATCCTGCGCAGAGTTCAGTAAATACCCCTGCCTTGGGGACGCCACCGTAAAACGAGGTGTTGATCCCGGGATATACCGGTATTTCCCCCCCTATCAGGTCCGAGAGGAAATTCACCCCCACACCGCATGCGGTGGAGAGCACGAGATCGTACGTCTTCATCTCTTCCATTGCCGGCTCAAAGAATTCAGGCTCGCAGTGCCTCTCGATACCGGCATGCTTCACCTCCATCTCCTTGCCTTCCTGTGTCGCCTTCATCCGGATCATGGAGGCAATTATCTCGGCCTCCTTTCCGCCGCCGGCATGGCATATGGCAACACAGGTATTGCAACCAAAGACAAGGACCTTTTTGAAGTCCTTGACCATATCCCAAATCTCTTCAAAGGGTTTCTGAGAACCGACAATCATGGGTTAATCTCCTCCTTGCGTCTGCTGAGCGCGAGCCAAATCGGTGAGGGACCGAGCGTACGAATTCTTTCGGTAAATTCGGTGCAGAGCTCAGCCCATTTCGGGCCCATGGCAGCGGACAGATTATACATTTCCAAACGGGCAGGGTCAATGCCCAGGTTTTTCAGAAGTTTCTTCACATACTGTATGCGCCGGGCAGCAAAGGTATTACCTTCCAGGTAATGGCATTGGCCCTGCAGTCAGCCCGCCGCAAACGCGCCGTCCACACCCCGTTCAAAGGCCCTGAGGATGTGGATGTGGTCCAGCTTCCCTGTGCAGGGAAGACGGATAATCTTCACGTTCGTTGGATAGGAGAGACGCATCACGCCTGCAAGGTCAGCTGCGGCAAAGGCGCAGTAATGGCAGGCAAAGGCCAGTACGTTCGGCTCCCATCCTGGCGGCGTCTCATGGGGCTTCTCGATCGAGGAGACCGTGGCCCCGGCCGCTGGTTCAGCAACAGTAGTCATACTTCAATCCTCCTATATCTCAAATTTCTCATGCTCCGATAAAACCAGGCTCCTCGCTTTCGACCGCTGCGTCTATCATCGCAATGATCTGATCATCGCGGAAATTGTTCACCTGGAAGGCCTTGGCAGGACAGATCCCTGCGCAGATGCCGCACCCCATACACTTGATCTCATTGTGGGAAATTTTGCCGTCTTCAGCGATATAGGGTGAGCCGAAGGGACAGACCCTGAGACAGCTGAGGCAGGACATGCAGAGTTCCCGTTTGTGCTTGGCGACAATGCCCGAAACCGCGAGCCTTTCATGTGACAGGATGACCCCGGCCCTTCCCGCGGCCGCCAGTGCCTGGCTGAGAGTCTCATCAAGGTTCTTGGGCGCGTGGGCCAGACCTGCAACGAATAATCCTTCGCTTGGGAAATCCACAGGACGCAACTTCACATGCGCCTCAAGGAAGTATCCGTCGGGATTACGCGTAACTTTGTATGTCTCACCCACGTGTTCAGTGGTGGGGTGGGGTCTCAGTCCTGTTGACAGGACAAGCTGGTCAGCGTTGACCACAACCTCTTTGTTCAGCATGTAGTCCCATGTGCTGACCCTGATCTTGTCACCCGAGGCTTCTACCCTGGGCTTCTTGTCAACTTCATACCTCACAAAGATCACGCCCATTTCACGGGCCTTTTTGTAATAGTCTTCGCGAAGGCCATAGGTGCGCATGTCACGGTAGAGGATAAAGACCTGGGCATCGGGAGTCCGTTCCTTGATCGCAATAGCGTTCTTGATCGCATCCTGGCAGCAGATACGGGAACAATACTGATAAGGTTCCTCACGCGATCCCACGCACTGGATCATTACGAACCGTTCCTTTGATTTTGGTGTTTCACCGCTGGCGAGCCTCTTTTCCAACTCGCGCTGGGTCATCACATGATCATTCTGTTTGTAGAGATACTCTGTGGGTTCGTACTCAACTCCCCCTGTGGTCAGTACCACAGCGCCGTGATCAATGACTGTGCCGTCAGTGAGGGTTGTCTTGTAGTTGCCCACAAAGCCATCGGTCTTCTTGACCTCCACGCCGGTATAGATGTTAATGCGGGGATGCACCAGCACCTCGGAGATCTTGGATTTCAGGAACTCCTGGACATCATTCCCCTCAAGGGTGCGGTGAAGATTTTTGAGAAGACCGCCCAGTTCGGTCTCTTTCTCCACAATACTTATCTGGAAGCCCTGATCAGCCAGTGACAGCGCAGTGGTCATACCTGCGATGCCGCCACCAACTATCAGACATGCGGGCGTCACCCCGACCGATTCGGTCTTGAGAGGCTCCTGCAGCCTTGATTTGGCCACAGCCATCTTGACAACCTGGATCGCCTTCTTGGTGGCTGCCTCGTTCTGGCCTTTGTGGCACCATGAACACTGCTCCCTGATGTCAGCAAGATCAAAGAGGTACTTGTTGAGGCCTGCCTCGCGGATCGTCTCCTGGAAGAGCTTCTCGTGAGTCCTGGGCGTGCATGAAGCGATGACCACACGGTTCAGATTCTGGTCCTTGATAGTCTGCTTGAGCACGTCCTGGGTGTCCTGGGCGCAGGCATAAATGGTATCTGTCACGTACACGACACCAGGCTGCCTTTTCATGGCTTCCACCACACTGTTGATCTCTACGGTGGAGGAGATATTGGTGCCGCAATGGCAGACAAACACACCGATCCTCGGCTCTTCGTGCGAGACGTCCTTTTCAGGGGGGAGCTCTTTGGTCACCGTCTCTGTGCCCCGTGCCTCTGCAAGCAATGCCATGGTCCTTCCCGCAACAGCGCTCCCCTGCATGACTGTCTCGGGGATGTCCTTGGGTCCCTGGTAGATACCTGTCACGAAAACTCCCTCGCGGGATGTCTCGATGGGCTTGAGGGGTGACGTCAGCGGAAAACGGTACTGATTTATGTCAATACCAAAGGTCTTCGCCACCTGTTCGGCGTTCTTGTGAGGCTCGAGTCCTACGGACAAGACCACCATGTCAAAGGTCTCGTCCATCAGTTTTCCGTCCTCTAGCGCGTAACGCAGAATCAGATTGCCCGTCTCCGGCTCTTCACGGATAGCAGAGACCATTGCCCTCTGATAACGGACATTGTATTCGTTCTTTGCACGTTCCACATACTTGTCGAAATCCTTGCCGTAGGCCCGCATCTCCATAAAGAAGATGCTCGGCTCAATGCGGGCATCGTGCTCCTTTGCGATGATGGCCTGCTTTGTGGCATACATGCAGCAGACGGAAGAGCACCATGGATTTGCGTTATGAAAATCCCTGGAGCCGACACACTGTATCCAGGCGACTTTATGGGGATGCTTTTCGTCCGACGGACGTTGTATCACGCCCTTGTAAGGACCTGACGCCGACAGTATGCGCTCGAATTGAATGGAGGACACGACGTTTTTCCAGCGTCCCAATCCCAGTTCTCCCCTTACCCTTGCATCGTAAGGCTCAAGCCCTGGACTGAGGATGATGGAGCCCACGTTGAGTTCCATCTCCTTTCCCTTGTCCTCGTAATTGATCGCCTTTGCCTTACAGACCTTTTCACAGGCGCGGCACTTGCCGGTGGTAAGATAGATACACTTCGCCGCATCAATGGCCCGGGTGTTCGGGACTGCCTGAGGGAAGAGAGAATAGATCGCCTTACGCTGACCGAGTCCCTGGTCGAACTCGCTCGAGACCTTCTTCGGACACTTTGCCTCACAGTCTCCGCATCCGGTGCATTTGTCGGAATCCACATAGCGGGGGGCTAATTTCACCTTTACCTTGAAATCCCCGGCCTCCCCTTCGACCGAGACCACTTCAGCAAGGGTATGGATGTCGATGTTCAGGTGCCTGCCCGCCTCCACCATTTTGGGTGAGATCATGCACATGGAGCAGTCACCGGTGGGAAAGGTCTTGTCCAGCTTGACCATGATTCCTCCGATTGAAGGTTCCTTCTGGACCATGTGCACCTTGAACCCGCTGTCCGCAAGGTCAAGGGCTGCCTGCATTCCCCCGATTCCGCCGCCTAAGATAAGAACAGACCCGCGCTTTGGTGATGAACCATTTCCGTTCATGTCAGTTTCAACTCCTTTAAAAGTCTCATTGAGTCCACAAAATGCCTGTCAACCTGCATTGCCTGCGGGCTCATGCCCATGGCGATGCCCATAAGTTCGGTGATAAAATACACAGGCAGCCTCTCCCTGATCCTGTATTTCTCCGCCACCTGGTCCTGATATGCATCCATATTGAACTGACACATGGGACAGGTAGTAACAAAACAGTTTGCACCCCGGGCAGCGGCATCCTTAAGTATCTTTGCCATCAGGCCCAGAGAAACATCGGCATCATTGACCGCTGCAGACGCACCGCAGCAGTCGGTCTTATACCCCCAGTCAATGGGCTCGGCTCCAAGGGCCTTACAGACCTTCTCCATACCCTGGGGATTTTCCACATCATCCGGCACTGCCACGTCACTGGGAAAGCGTGTCAACAGGCAGCCATAGTAACAGGCGGGTTTGAGTCCCTCCAGTTTCCTTGTTGCCTTTTCTGAAAGTTCGCCGGAGGTAACCCTTGGGAGAAGGACCTCAAGGATGCTGGACACCTTTATCTTTCCCTTAACCTTGTGAGAAAGTTCTTCATTTATCGTGTCTCTTAATGGTGTGTCTTCCTGAAGCCGCTTCTGGGAAACCAGCGTACGGCTATAGCAGGATGAGCAGGGGATAAGGATCTCGGAAAGCCCTGTGGCATCAGCAATGCCCAGGTTGCGCGCGGGAAGCGCAACAGAGAGAAAATCGTTGGTCTTGCTGGCTGAGGTCGCACCGCAGCAGTTCCAGTCCTCTATTTCCCTGAGATTGACATTCAACTTCTTAAAGACGAGTTTGTTCTGGATGTCATAGAGCTGCGATGACGCATGCAAAGAACATCCCGGATAATAGGCAATTTCCATGGTCTACCTCTTGGAGTGTTTCATCAACAGATTACCGCGACTTGGCCTTCTTAGAGAGGGCCTTGACCTCGGCGATTCCCTTTACTTTTTCTGACCCGAAATGCATCCGTTTTCTCTTCATCATTGCGAGTCCCAGCTTTCCCTGACTCTTCATCTCCTGCATGGCGCCCTTTACTCCCCGCTCTTTCAGTTCAGTCTGGAGACTCTTTGTCTCGTATAACCGCATGAACTCAAGTTCATTCAGCCTGCCGGCATTGGAGGCCGATGTCATGAAGGCGTCATGGAAAAAGCCTACCTTGGGCGTGAGCGGTTCCATATGGGCTTCTTTGGACATCTGCTTGAGCGTTTCGGTGATACGCGCTGTCTGAATATTGTTCGGGCAGCGCGTGCCGCAGGTGTAACAGGCGACGCACTCCCAGACAAGAAGGTTACCGAGCGCGTCCTCCCTCTCTCCGAAGAGAATCATCCTTATCAGACGGTCAGGGGTAACACCCGTGACATCACCCACTGGGCAGCCCGCAGCGCATCGCCGGCATTGGTAGCAGGTCAGCAGGTTCTGGCCTGAGCGGTCCATAACTTCCTTTACAAGGTCTTGAGAGACGTCTAGCTCTAACACGCTTGTCTTGTCTGACATCTAGATCTCCTTAATTCATTAGGTCTTAGGAGTTTAACTAATTTTTACACTATTTATTATATAATCTTTGCCCTATTCTTTGCAACTATTCATCCCTTTGGAAAGAACCGCTTATCGGTCATTTTATACCGGCATGCATCTTTGCGGATACGACCGTATTCTTCATGAGCATGGTTATGGTCATTGGTCCGACACCGCCAGGCACAGGGGTGATGGCACCGGCTATCTCCTTTGCCTTATCAAAATCAACGTCGCCCTTGAGAATGGGTACCGGCTTGCCGGTCTTTTCACTTATCTTTTCGCCCACACGATTCACCCCCACATCAATGACACAGGCGCCTGGCTTGATCCATTCCGGCTTCACAAGACCGGGCACCCCGGCGGCAACAATGAGGATGTCAGCGCGCTTGCAATGCGCATCAATGTTTTTCGAACCGGTATGTACTATGGTAACCGTTGAGTTCGCGCCCCTACCTTTCTGGAGCATAATGTTGGCAATGGGTTTGCCCACTATGTTTGAGCGGCCCACCACCACCACTTCAGCGCCCGAGGTTTCAAACCCTGAGCGGACGATGAGCTCCTGAATGCCGGCTGGCGTGCAGGGGAGGAACTTCGCCTCATCACCGCCTATCATCAGTCGACCGACGTTTACCGGGTGGAAGCCATCCACGTCTTTGTCAGGGTCAATGGCGTTAAGGACCTTCTTTTCGTCGATATGCTTGGGGAGGGGGAGCTGGACGAGAATGCCATGTATCTTCGGGTCCTTATTATATTTGTCGATGAGCTTCAGCAGGTCGACCTCAGAGATGCTCTCGGGCTGATCGTCCTGGATCGAGAAGAAACCAATCTCATCTGCGGCCTTATGTTTGCCGGTGACATAACTCACCGAAGCAGGATTCTTTCCCACCAAAATGGTGACCAGTCCCGGCACAACCCCGTGCTTTTCCTTCATCTCAGTCACTTGCTTCTTCAGCTCTGCCCGTATCTGGGCCGCGATATCCGTACCGCTAATGATTTTTGCAGACATGTCCTTCCTCCTTGGTTATTTATTTTATATTGGGGCCAGGGATCTGGAGTCAGTCACTTCCCTCTCACTGGTCTCTGTCCCGGTTCCTAATCCCTTTTCTTTACGAGTTCCAGCAGTTCCTGTCTTGTGGATTCCTTGCTCCTGAACAGCCCCCTCACCGCAGAGGTGACGGTCCTTGCCCCAGGTTTTTTTATCCCTCTCATGGACAAGCAGAGGTGTTCGGCATCTATCACCACCATCGCCCCCTTCGGGTTCAGCTTTTTCATGATAATGTCGGCGAGCTGAGCGGTGAGCCGCTCCTGGACCTGGGGTCTCTTGGCGAATACCTCAAGTGCCTCTGCAAGGGCGCTCAGCCCCACTATCCTGCCGCCCGCGGGAATGTAAGCAATGTGGGCCTTGCCCGCAAACGGGAGAAGGTGGTGCTCGCATACGGAATAAAAAGGAATGTCCTTGAGAAGAACCATCTCATCATGCTTCTCCCCCTCCATGGGTTTCAGGATATCCTCCGGGGAACCGGCAAGCCCTGAAAATATTTCCTGGTACATCTTGGCTACTCTCTCCGGTGTTCTCCTGAGTCCCGGCCTTTCTGGGTCTTCGCCGATGCCCTCAATGATGAGCCTTACACCCTTCTGTATTTTCCTGATATCCATGATTTAAAAAATTAATGCGCATTTTAGCATTTCTTATGATTTCTTGCAAGGCAAAAAAAGACAAAAACCGGGATGTGTACTTCTCGCTAACTAACCTGCCTGCACCCCTGGCAATATCCCTTAATCTCAAGGGTGTGGGTTATCCCCATAAATCTGTTGGCGCTGCACAATTCTTCCTGGATCGCCTCAAGTTTTGGAGAAAAGACCTCCATCACCTTTCCGCATTTGATGCATATCATATGGTCATGGTGTTCATGCCCGAATATATGCTCGTAGTGGGCATGTTTGTCATTCCTTACAACCTGCTCAATGAGACCGCTTTCCACGAGAAGGGGGAGCGTTCTGTATATAGAAGCCTTGGAGACCTTGATGTGTTTTCGCCTCATGGTGGTAAGGAGTTCTTCGGGGTTGAAATGACCGTGACGGGAGAAGACCTCTGAAAGAATTCTCTGCCGCTCTTTGGTCAACTTAAGGCCTTTCCTGGAAAGGAATTCCCTGAATATCTCCTGTTCCATGGAGTATCTTAAATAAAAATAGGAGCGGGTTTCAATCCTTTCTGCAATGGATGACCCTTTGATCTGTCACGATCATATGGACCCTGATATCATGGGGTCCTGTGGGAAGGGAATCCACGAGTTGCTCCTCATATGCGAGGGCGACCAATGGGATTCTTCTTCTCAGCCGGGACAGGAGCCTGTCGTAATACCCCCCGCCATACCCGAGCCTATTGCCTTTGGGATCAAAGGCAGCGCCGGGCATGATTACGAGCGTTACATCGTTGATATCCCTCTCTCTTTCTTCAGCAACCGCAGGCTCTGGGATGCCCATATAACCGGCGGAGAGTTCCGAGAGTTGTTTGATTTCATAAAGCCGCAGTTCCTTGTTCAGGGAATCAACAGAAGGGAGAATAACCCTCTTTCCGAGACTGAGGGCTTCAGCAATCTGCGCAGAGGTCGAAACCTCTGAACGAAAGGAGGAGAAAAAAAATAGTACGGGCGCCTGCTGAAATTCTGCAAGGGAAAAGAGTTGTTCTTTTATGAGAGAGTCCTTTGCCTTCCTTATGTCAGGGTCAAGGGAATCTCTTTTCCTGAGGACATCCTGCCTGATGCGGGATTTGCCCTCCAAGGGTCACCCGGTGCTCTGTTCCAAGACTTCTTTGATTTTCCGGATGTCTGCCACAGCACCCTTTATGGTGGAAGGAGTCACTCCTGCAATATCGCATTCCATGATCTCGTGGCTAAAGCTGATAAAGCCGAGGAGCGGCGCATCGGACAGCTGTTTCCTGATGAAGGCAAGGTCTTCTTCTCCCCTCACCTTGTTCGCAACTATAAAGACTTTTTTGACCCCAAGCCCCTTTGCCATCTCCTTTACCGTATGTGCTGTCTGGATGCTCCTCTGACCTGGTTCTACCACAACAATGAAGGCATCAACCGCCTCGGTGGTTCCCCTGGTGAGATGTTCTATTCCGGCTTCCATGTCCACAATCACAATCTCGTCCCTGTTCACCACAAGGTGCTTGAGCAGTCTTCTTAGAAACACGTTTTCTGGGCAGTAGCAGCCGGACGCTGCCTCTTTTGACTTTCCTGTCACAAGGAGTGTGATGTTATTAAAGCGGTATCCAAACTCCTCAGGGATATCATCTACCTTCGGATTGAGCTTGAATACCCCGCCGCTTTTCCCCGGTCGTGCACCCATTCGCTCTTCGATGAGGTCGGTCATTTCCGCAAGGGGACGAATCCTGGAAACAGCTTCAGGAGGGACCCCCAGCGCTGCAGCCAGGTTCGCGTCCGGATCTGCGTCCACCGCAATTACCTTCTTGCCTTCAGACGCATAGAGATGGCTTAAAACCGCAGAAAGGGTGGTCTTGCCCACACCGCCTTTTCCTGTTACCGCTATCTTCATTTACGTAGTATAACAGAAATGCGCGGCGCGCATGACCCTTCGTTGACACCCAGTAATTTTTCCTGATATACTGGCAGCGTAAGTGCAAAATATACAATCAAAATTTCAAATCAGATGGATCCCGAGACCGTTCATTTTGTGTCAGCGAATAATGCGTTTCCTGGTATGCAATCTCTTGGGGGTCAAAAAGAGAACCCGGGAATAAGATTATGAGTCTCGTGGGAAGACTTGAGGACCTCGCACTTTCTGACATCTTCCAGATTCTGAGCATCGGGAAGAAGACCGGAACCCTCATAATACGCAGTGAGAAGGGCAATGCGTTCATCGTATTTAAAAACGGGCTTATCGTAAGAGCTGAGACAAACATGATAGAAGGGAATATCGGTCATGACCTGCTAAAAAAAAACGTGGTGAAAGAGCAGGTATTCACCATGGGACTCGCGGTGAAAAAGACCCTTCCCCAGAAACCGATTGCAGAAATACTCTTCGAATTGGGGTCGGTCAGTAAAGAGGCCCTGGACAAGGCCGCAAAGAAGAGGATCGAAAAAGTGGTATATCATCTCCTCCTCGCGAACCAGGGTGATTTCCGTTTTGAACTCGATACCCATGACGTGGGCAGTATTGCTAATGTTGAGGACGTGGGTTGGGAAGTTTCCAAGGGAATAAGTCCTGAATACCTCCTCATGGAGGGGGCAAGGGTCCATGATGAGATGATGCAGAAGGAGAGTCTGGAGGGGAGCCTTGCAGAGGAGACGGAAGGAGAAACATGGGAAGAAGACTGGGGGAGGCGCGGAACCGTTCCCGAAAGAAAGGATATTTCTGCACTCAAGGCCCTTACCCAGGAACTCAGGTTCCCCAATTCCACTTCAGAAATTACCCTGCTCATTCTCAGATTTGCAAGCGATATATTCCATAGGGGGGTGCTGTTTATGGTGGGAGAAACTGAACTTGCGGGACTGGGACAATTTGGATTGGATATCAAGGGAGCGGACGAGAAGATACGGGAGACCGTGCTCACCTATGCAGAGAGTCCGTTTCTCAAGGGAATTATTGAGGCGGGTCAGTCTTATAAGGGAAGAATGGAAAAAGATCCTGTGACCGAATTCCTCATGGGAGATCTGGGGGGGGGATGGCCGATAGAGGTTGCCTTATTCCCCGTGATTACGGAAGGAAAAGTGGTTGCGCTTTTGTACTGTGACAATGCGGCCACGGGCGAGGATTTTTCCGAGACTGAGGGACTCGAAATATTCATCAGCCAGGCGGGACTTGCCCTGGAGAAATCCCTTCTCCAGAGAAAGTTGCAGGAGATGCAAAAGGATGCGGGAAAGATTCCTCCTGCAAGCGCGTGATTTCCTGTGAGAGGCATGATTTTTTTAATGTCCATCTGATACAATGAGATTCAGCGACACACTGAGGGGGATGACGTGAAGTCAGTACTTATCGTTGAGGATTCGGCTACTACAAGGGCGATGATCAGGGCGGTGATCGAGGATATGGAGGAAGACTTCACCACACTGGAAGCGAGCACCGGATTCGAGGCCCTCAAATTGCTCCCCCAGGGGAGTTTTGACCTCATCATTACCGATATCAATATGCCTGATGTGAACGGCCTCGAGCTCATCCATTTTGTAAAGACAAACCCAAACTATCAACACATCCCCATAGTGATCGTCACCACAGAGAGGAGCAGCGAGGACAGGGAAAGGGGGTTGGCGCTTGGGGCCAGCGCCTATATCACCAAACCGTTTACCTCAGAACAACTGCAGGAAGTGATCACCAAAATACTCAACCCATGAAATCTTCCAAGAAAGATTTTATCGTAGAGGCAGAGGAACTTATCGAAGAAGCGGAGAGACTCCTTCTCGAGGTTCAGGAAACCTACGCCACGGGAATCAATCCCGACACCATAAACGCCCTCTTCCGCAACATTCATACGGTCAAGGGAATTTCGGGCCTTTTTGGCTTTAAGTATATTGCCGACTTCAGCCACGCCTTTGAATCACTGCTGGATGACGTCAGGATGGGGAGGATCGAGATCTCAGAGGAAGTGGTGAGATTTCTCTTCAGCAATATCGATCTCCTTAAGCGGATGATTGAGGGGATCGAAGAGGAAAAGGAACAGGATGTGTCCGGGTATCTGAAGGGCATCGAATCGTTCAGAAAGTCGCTAAAGGGGTCCGGGGGGGATCAGGAGGTTCAGGAGTCCCTCGGGCAGATTGATTCATCCATCCTGAAGGTGCTCTCGGAGTTTGAAGAGCATCGACTCAAAACAAATATCAAAGAGGGGAGAGGTATTTATCTTGCGAAAGCGGTCTTCAGTCTCGCGGATTTTGATACGTCGCTCAATGCGCTGACGACTCTGGTCAAGTCGCAGGGAGAACAAATCTCTACCCTCCCTACGGCCGCTGATGTGCCCCCCGATTCCATAGGCTTCAACATCCTCTTCGGGAGCACAAAACCCCTGAAAGAACTCACACAGGCGATTTCTTTTCCCGTCGATGAGCTCATCAAACACAGGGCAGAACCCTCCCCTTCCTCTCCTCCC
>DATKOU010000052.1:0-9930 GCA_035524455.1 Thermodesulfovibrionales bacterium
TCCGCTTCATCAGGAGCTTTCCTGCCACAATAACACCCACCGCAGATATCCCTTGCATCGCATATTCCAGGGCATGTGCGGGCCGGAGTGCTTTTACCACCAGCGGATCAGTGATGATCATCTCTCCCGCAACCTTGCCCAATACCGCAGCACCTATATAGATTATTATAGGATATCTATCCATGAGTATGGAGAGGAGGGTGCTCGTGCCCACCACCAAGGGAATGCTTGAGCCGAGTCCGAAGAGGAGAAGGAACATATTGCCCTTTGACGCGCCGGCCACTGCGAGGACATTATCAACGCTCATCACCAAATCCGCAATACAGATAATCTTGATCGCCTGATAGATGTTCGTCGCCTCGTGAATCTCATCATCAAACGCGCCTTCAACAAAGAGCTTCACCGCAATCCAGGCAATTAACCCCCCCCCGAGAATCCTGAGAAAAGGTACCTGGAGCAGTCTGGCAGCAAAGAATGTGAAGATTACCCTCAGGAGCACCGCTGCCGCTGATCCAAAAATGATGCCTAACCTTCTCTGATTCCTCTGAAGAGATCTGACCGCAAGGGCAATGACCACCGCATTGTCACCTGATACGACGAGATTGATGAAGATAATGCTGAGCAGTGAAGACAGAAATGCCAGATCAAAACTTAAGTACCCAAACCACCCCAAATCGATCATCCACACTCTCCTATGGAAATGCCTTATACGTCAGCTTCGTGTGCTTTACAATAACTGTCCTGCACCTTTTCACTCGGATCTCTTCATGCCGTGGTAACACAGAGAGATGGCGTTCCTCACCATCCTTCTCGAGACTTCAGACGAATGCGAGGGGTGCCAAAGAAAGACCCTTAACGCCGCCGTCCTCTCCCCTTTTTGAAATAATCCGCCTGGAAATGACGTCTATTGATAATATCACACTGGTCCCAGTTTCTCCGTCTTCTCTTGAAAAAAAAGAGGGGGCGTTCACAGAATGCCACCTGTGCTCCGCAACCCCTCAATCCCGTGGCGAATGATCCTATTATTTTGTCTTTTGCTCCGGCAGTTCACATACGGGACATGCATCTTGAAAGCCTATGCGTACCGGCTTCGGTATCGCCTTCAAGACAAGTGCGCCGAGCCCTGCCAACACGGCAAATCCTCCTGCTGACATAAAGATCGTGGTCCATCCAAAATTTGTAACCAGATAACCGGCAACCACGCCGCCCATGATGCCGCCGAATCCTTTCGCGGTGTACACGACGCCGTAGTTGCTTGCAGCATACGTAGTCCCGAACCGATCAGCGGTCACCGAGGGGAAAAGGGCAAATATCGGGCCCCAGGTGAACATGATCAAGGCGAGCAGCACGATGAAAGATATGTTCCCTGTTCCAAGGAAGGGAAGCAAGGCGACAAAGATGCCATTTGCGATGAACACCGCAGCCATGGTATTTTCACGTCCGAATTTGTCGGAAATGCCTCCCCACCCGATACGGCCCAGGCCGTTCGAAATGCGGTCAACCGTCACGGCAATAATCACTACCCAGGCCGCGATGCCGATATCTTTGCCATAAGGCTTTGTCTGGGCCGTGATGAGAAGACCGCCGGTTGTCATACAGCAAAACATGAGATAGATAAGATAAAACTGCCCGGTCCTGAGCATTTCAAAGGGATTGAACCCTCTGCTTGAATCTGCTTTATTTTTAGCTGCCGCATGAGATCCGGTGTCGCCGGGAGGATATTTGAGAAGCTGGGAAACAACGAGAATGATTATTCCCTGAATGATGCCCGTCACTATGAAGGCCGTCTGATAGCCATAGGCCTTCAGGAGCCAGCCGATGAAGGGGATAAAGGGCGCGGATCCCGCACCGAATCCTGCTGCAATAATTCCTGCAGCAAGGCCTCTTTTGTCCTTAAACCACCTGATCGCCATCGCAATGCTTCCGCCATAGATAATGGCTGCTCCTGTGCCTGCAAGTGCGTAAAAGAAATAGAGGCCCGGCAGGGACGTGATGTATCCTAAAGCGGTCCATCCGATTCCCACCATGATGCCCGCGGCGGTAAAGAGTGCCCTCGGTCCGAAACGGTCCAAAAGGTATCCCTCGACCGGCATGGTATACGTTTCAAAGGCTATAAAGAGGGTAAAGCCGAGTTGTACTGCTCCCAGAGACCAGCCGAAAGCTTCCCGCAAAGGCGGCACAAATAATGTCCAGGCATACTGACAGTTGGCGATCATGACCATTCCAAGGACTGCCATGCCAAGCTGTATCCACCTGTTGCCTACTACAGACCCGTATGCTACTTTTGGATCTAAGCTCTTCGCTTGTTCCATGTCTTTTCTCCCTTTTGTTAATACTATTTAGGGATTTGCCTAACCTGAGTTCTTCCTCTCCCTCCCCGCAGGGAGGGAGTAGTATTCTCTTTCCTTAGTTAGGCCTTTCTGCCCATCCTGTCAATCAGCCCTTCTTCTTGGGAGTCGGGACAGGCGCCTCTACCGGTTTTGCCGCAGCCTTGACCTTCTTAATCTTTTCATCCACAAAGGCCTGCATCTTTGCGATGTGCTCTTCCTTAAGATGAGCAAACCGCCCCTGGTGTTTCATGTATTCGCCCACAGGCTTGTACTTCTTGGGAACGTGGGTGTATCTGTATTCACCATTTTCCCACTCGTACATGGTCCACATACCTGTCTCGACTGCAAGCTTGCCCATTTCCATGGTCAGCTTTTCGTCAAACTTCCAGCCCTTGGGGCACGGGGTGAGCATGTGGATGAAGGTCGGACCTTCGTAACTGAGGGCCTTCCTCACCTTGTTCATCAGGTCAAGGGGATATGCCACGGAAGTGGTTGCTGCATACTTCAGCAGCGGGTGGCCGCCGATAAAGAGCTGAGGCGGATCTTTGGGGAACAGGGTCTTGCCTTCTGGTATCATCTTGCCAGGCGGGGTGAAGGTAGTATTCGCCCCATAGGGTGTTGTGGGAGATGTCTGGATGCCGGTGTTTGCATAGGACTCATTATCGTAGCAGATGAACAGAATCTTGTGTCCGCGATACATCATTGCCGAAGCAGCCTGGAGGCCGATATCAACCGTACCTCCGTCACCTGCCATGACAATAATATTCGGGAACGGCCCTTTATATTTGCCCTTGCGCGCGAGCACCTTATAGGCGGCTTCTATGCCTGATGCCACGGCGCCGCCATTGGTGATCTGGGCATGTATCCAGGATACGGCATAGGGGGTACAGAGATAGCTGGAATTGGCGACGTACATACACCCTGTAGGTCCGATGAATATGGTGTCCCTGCCCGCAGCCTTTGCCACAAGGCGGTAGTTCAGTGCAGGGCCGCAGCCTGCGCAGGTACGGTGCCCCGGCACGTACATTTCTTCCATTGGTGCGGCCTTAAATGACTTTATCGGCTGAAAGTGCTGGAACTTATAGTCAAACGCTTTCATTCATTATCCTCCTTGTAATCAGTTTAATTTTATTCTTCGAAGCCTATCCAGTATACGTACTTTCGGGCCCTCTTCTCCTTGATCATCTGTGAGAGGACCTTTGCCATGAATTCGAAATCCTCAGGCCAGATCGTCTCTCCGCCGAGACCAGCCATGAAGGAAGTCGTAAGCGGTCTCTCGTCCAGATCGTAGAGTGAGGCGCGGAGTTCATGGATGAGATTGCCGCCCCTCATTGCCCCTCCGTAGGAAGTGCTGGTCTCTACGGCTCCCACTGCCTTGATATGCCCCATAGATTCCGCAATCTCATGGGTGGGCCATGGACGGACCCAGCGGGGGCGTGCCATACCGGCCTTTAACCCCTGTCTGCGAAGCGCATCCACCGTTTTCCTGCAGGTATTGGCGTGGGCACCCTGAATGAAGAATGCTATTTCAGCGTCTTCCAGCTTGTATTTCTCGAGGAAAGGATCATACTTCCGTCCGAAGATGCGGTTGTAATCTTCAGTTGCCTCTTTTATGACCTTGGGAAGATCCAGGAAGGTGGCCGCCCTCTGGGCATCCATGGGCGCTCCCTGGTCAGGCCTGATCTGCGGACCATGAGACACTGGGCAGGTGGTGCTGATGGGATGGGGAGCACTATAGGGGGGAAGGAATTCCTTCACCTGCTTCAGGTCTGCGAGTTTTACCTTATCGGGAATATGGGAGATGAAATACCCGTCCTGGCAGGTCATCTGGGGAAGCATGATACGGGGGTCTTCGCCAATGCGGTAGCCCATCAGGGTGTTGTCGAATACCTCCTGGGGACTGGAGGCCCAGCCGAGGATCCAGCCCTGATCCCGGGTTGACATTGCATCGGTATGCTCAGAGCCGAAATCGCCCGGAGGATCGAGAGTACGGTCGGCAATCGTCATCTGAATAGGATAACGGCCGCCTGCTACGGGGCTGTACAATTCAAAGGCATAGGTGACTCCCACGCCTGCGCTCCCTGTCACGGCGCGTGCACCGCAGGCAGAGGCGCCCAACACCACGGAGAGCTGTGCATGCTCGCCCTCGCCATGCACAAACTCCGCGTCCAGTTCACCGTTGGCGACCATCTTGGCAAGCTCCATCATAATCGCGGTATAGGGGCGGATCGGGTAGGAGCAGATCACTTCCACTTCCGCAAGCTTTAACGCCTGGGCAGCTGCAGAGCAGCCGGTTAACATTTTTTCCTGAGCCATAATATTATCTCTCCTCTCTAAAAGGGTTTTTCGAGACGGACCACGCCGTCCTCAAAATCAAGTTCGGGAACTGCGCTTAACGCATCTGAAGGGCATTGCTTGATGCAGATCTGACACCCCTTGCAAAAGCTTGCGTTCCATTCCATCATGTCTTCTTTTTCATTGTATGCCCAGCATGAATCAGGACACGCAATGTAGCAGGTGAGACAGCGTGTGCACTTCTCGTGGTCGATTACAGGACGGACAATCCGCCAGTTGGATGTCATGAAGAGGTCCTGTTGGCGTTCCGGGGCCGGCGTTACCGCCCCAAAGGGTACTGCTCTTTCATGAGGGACATTGATGGTCCCGAATTCTGGAAGCTTTTTGGACATAGAATCCTCCTTTTGTCTTTTTGTGTACGCTCGTAGTTCTTTCTTACCCGCCCCACGAGTATACCGCGCGGGCTTTGCGGAACTTCTGCAGTTTTACCTCGTTATATCCTCTTTCCATCCCTGCCACATCCTTAACGATTTTGGCGACGTTTTCCTTCTTGACCATCCCTGTCACCCTTGCCATAGCGCCGACAATGGGGGCTGCGATGCCAGCGCCGACGCCTGCAGTGTCAACACCGCCCTCAGAGCCAGAGAAGTCGACGGTCTTCACGCCGGAGATCCCGTCGGCATCCACCGTCGCAATGGCACCCAGCAGGTCGGCATTGGGGATAAACTTGAGCATATAATCGATCGGGCGGTTGGTATTGATAAGCAGGAGACCACCTTCCTGCATGCCTCTCAGCACATTGATCCCTTTGACTATGGTGGGTTCGGCCACAACAACCACGTCAGGATGGTCATTGGTGTACACATACTTGTGCTCTATCTCTTCGTCGCTGACCCTCACATATTTACGGGTAGTTACCAGCACACGGTCCGGCAGGTCTTCATAATTGTCGAATACCTGCACATGTTTGCCTTCCATTGCAACCGCATCGCCAAAGGCGCTCGCAATGTCACGGCCTTCTTTGTCCATGACAACTCCCCGCGTCCATATTGTGATTTCGTGAACCTTGGCCATACACGTACCTCCTCAGTATTGGCCGGTGATACCGGCCGGTTTAACAGTTCAAGAACCCCTATGGTTGAATACTACGCTATTCGCATTTTCCACCCCCTCTTTTTTTCTTGAATAAGAGCCCTTCTACACCCTCCAGATGGCGGATCATCGCCTGCCGTGCCGCAGCACAATCACCACTTCTTATGGCGGCAAGAATTTTCTGATGTCCCTGGAGCGATTCCCTTGCCCGGACACCGTTTTGAAGATACTCTTCACGAGTCTCTTCCAGGAGATCAACAAGGGCGAGAAGAAGACGTCCCAAAGCCCGGTTTTTTGCCATTCGCGCAAGAATAGTATGAAATGCAGAGTCGGTCTCAAGGCTGCTTACCCCGTTTTCAATGTCCTGTTCCTGCTTCCCCAGAATCTCCTCAAGTTCCTTGATTTCGTCACGGGTCGCGTTTCCGGCGGCAAGTTGCGCGATGGAAGGTTCTATGAGCTTGCGGATGTAAAAGATATCCATGAGGTCGTCCTTCTCATGGAAAAGAGCGGCAGCAAGAGGCTGCACAAGGGCCTCCTCACTCGAGGCGAGCACATAGGTACCGTTTCCCTGTCTGCTCTCAACCAGCATCATGGATTCCAGGGTGCGAATGGCCTCACGCACCGTGGCGCGGGACACCTTGAAGGTCTCGGTCAGTTCCCTTTCGGTGGGGAGTTGGTCCCCCTTTTTCAGTCTTCCCTTCTCGATGAGGTCGCGAATCTGCTTCACGATATCCTCATATGCCTTTTTCTTTTCCACTGCCTTCAGCATGTCAGATTTCCTTTTTCTTCCCCACTTCGTTCAATGCAACCTTAAAATGAACCGCGGATATTGAAAGCTTTTCCGAATCCTTCCCCTCAGATGCATGAACCACCTGGGCGATTGCGAGCATGGTCGCTCTCTTGCAGACAAAGGCGATATCCGAACCAACCATCCCTTCAGATTCTCTGGCCAACTCCTCTAGGTCCACATCCTCGCTGAGGGGTTTTCCCGAGGCGTGTACCATAAAAATCTCCCACCGCCCCTTTTCATCAGGCACGGGGAACCTGAGGATGAAATCGAGGCGGCCTGCCCTGAGCAGGGCGGGATCGATGAGGTCCTCACGGTTGGTGGCTCCCAGGACGATGACCTGCGAATGATCACTCAGCCGGTCCAGCTCACTGAAAAACTGGCTCGACACCCGTTCCACTGCCCCGCTTTCACTGGAGATACCCCTCCTGGTCACCAGGGCATCTATCTCATCAAAAAAGAGTATGCAGGGTGCCGATTGTTTTGCCTTCTTGAAGAGCTCATGGAGGGCTTTTTCTGATTCTCCCAGCCATTTAGAAAAGAGAATGGGGCCGCTTATGGATATGAAATTCAGGCCGGTCTCACCTGCCAGGGCCTTTGCCATAAGGGTCTTGCCGGTCCCGGAGGGGCCGGTAAAAAGAATTCCCCTGGGAGGGGAAACCCTGCCCGCAGCAAAGAGTTCGGGGTACCTGTAAGGCCATTCTACAGTCGAGACAAGGGTCTCCTTGATGTCCTTAAGGCCGCCCACGTGTTCCCACTTCACCGTGGATCTTTCGGTGAAAAACTCACGGGTGGCGGTGGGGTCTATTTCACGCAGGCCGCTGAGGAAGTCTCCCATGGTGATCTGGAGATGCTCCCGTGCACTACTGAAGTCGAAATCTCCATCCTTGCAAAGAGAGAGGTATCTCCGCAAGGTAACCATCCCCGCCTCCTTGCATAACGCCTCCAAGTCTGCCCCCACAAACCCGTGGGTGATCTGGGCGAGGCGTTCCAGATTCACGTCGGGTGAGAGCGGCATGCGCCTGCTGTGAACCTTCAGTATGGCGAGCCGTCCTTCTGCATTAGGAACAGGAATGGCAATCTCCCTGTCAAACCGTCCCGGACGGCGCAGCGCCGCATCAATCATCTCAGGGATATTGGTGGCGCCGATCACGATCACATGACCTCTCGAGACCATACCATCCATGAGCGCAAGGAGCTGGGCCACCACCCTTTTCTCCACATCTCCGAGAACATCTGCTCGCTTCGGAGCGATGGCGTCTATCTCGTCGATAAAGATCACGCTGGGCGCATTCTGTGATGCCTCTTCAAAGATTTCCCGCAGCCTCGCCTCGCTCTCTCCATAGAACTTATGAATGATCTCAGGACCGTTGACCCTGATGAAATAGAGCTTCGCTTCGCTGGCAATGGCCCTTGCGATAAGGGTTTTCCCAGTACCGGGCGGACCGTAGAGGAGCACCCCCTTGGGAGCCTCGATCCCCAGACGTTCAAACACCTCCGCGTGGTACAAGGGGAGTTCCACCATCTCACGAATAAGCTTGAGCTCTCTTTCAAGCCCTCCGATTTCTTCGTAGGAGACAGTCGCACCACTCTCCGGAGAATAGTCAGGCTGCCTTAAGACAAACTTGGTAAGCTCGTTGATGATCACTCCCCCTGAAGGTGAAGTCCCTTCCACTCTGAAGAAACGGTCCTTCCCCCCAAAGGGTGGTACGTTGATCTTGTCGCCCTGTAGAACGGGAAAACCCTGAAGGACCTTCCCGAAGTATTCCAGCTCGGCATCAGTGGGAAGGGGGCTATTGATATCCAAAGGATACAGGACAATACTCGTTGCTGTCTTACGGGGAACTTTACATACCTTCACTTTATCCCCCACATTGACCTGGGCATTTTCCCTGATAATGCCGTCTATCTGGATGAGCCTTTTACCCCTGTCCTGGTCAGCGATTGCGGTGAGCCGTGCAATGGTTTTCTGCTTGCCGGAGATTTCGATGAGATCGCCCAGTGCGGCGCCCAGGGCCTTCATGTCGTCCGAGTCGAGACGGGCCCATCCCTTGCCCACGTCTTCGATGAATGCTTCACTCACTTTTAATTCCAGATCCGCACCCATTACCGGGTCCTGCATGTCCTTCCTTCTAGGAGATTTTCTCGAACATATCCTTTGTAACCCCGCATCTGGGACAGACCCAGTCGCCGGGCAAATCCTCAAAAGCGGTCCCCGGCTCAATGCCGGTGTCCGGATCGCCCTCCTCAGGGTCATAAATGTAGCCGCACGCGATGCATTTCCATTTTGCCATGCTCAAAACCTCCTCAAGTTCTTTGTGCAAGTCCCTTGAACGCGGGAATTCCCACATGCCTCAGCGCCGACGTTTTGTGGTATTGGTCTGACCATCTGATGACCTTATGATAATATGACCTCTGCCCTTTGTCAAGAGCAAAAAACAGAGCAAAAATAAGTCCTGGCAAAACTAAACCTGTAGCTTAAGGTGAGAGATCAAAGGGAGAAAATCGTCAAGAAGGATGTTCATTCACCCTTACGTTGACATTACCGCTTACAAAAGGAAATAATTAAACATGACCCCAAGGTATAATGCATTTGGACCCTTTCTCAAGGAGCGATTCGGCACCATTGTCTACAAAGTGAATGTGGATGCCGGGTTCACCTGTCCCAACAGGGACGGCACTGTGGGAGTAACGGGCTGCGTCTACTGTAATAACGACAGCTTCAGGCCTTCTGCATGCAAGGCGGAAAAGACCATCACGGAGCAGGTCCAGAAGGGCATCACCTATCTCACTGCCAGATACAAAGCGAAAAAATTTCTTGTGTACTTTCAGCCTTATTCCAATACGTATGCCCCTGTATCAGAGCTGGAAAGGATGTATGCTGAGGCACTTTCCATGCCTTCGGTGATCGGGCTTGCCATAGGAACCAGACCCGACTGCGTTGATGAAAATAAGATACGAATGCTTGAAGAGCTGGCAAAGGACAGGTTTATTCTCATAGAATATGGAGTTCAGTCTATTTATGACAAGTCCCTCAGGTATATTCTCAGGGGGCATGATTATCAGGCGTTTCTTGATGCGATCCATCTCACCGCACTCCGTGGCATACACATCGGCGTCCACACCATTATGGGTTTTCCCACAGAAACCAGGGATGAGATGCTCGCCATGGCAGACGAGCTGTCAACTCTTCCCATAGGATTTCTCAAGATACACCAGCTACAGGTCATTAGAGACACGATTCTCGCGAAGCGATACCAGGAGAACCCCTTCCCCACGTTCGCCTATGATGAATATCTGGATTTCCTTGTGGAGTTCATTCAGCGTCTTTCTCCCGAAATTGTCCTCCAGAGACTCTTTGCCATGGCTCCGGATGATATTCTCATTGCTCCCAAATGGGAAAGAACGCGGCAAGAAATTATCAGG
>DATKOU010000053.1:0-12903 GCA_035524455.1 Thermodesulfovibrionales bacterium
CCTTCTCTGATTGCTGAACGGCAGATTTCTGAACATTGCAAGTTCATTCCTGGACTATCGCATGGAAACCATTGAAGCCATAAGAGACGAGGATGTGGACAGTTCACTTCTCCAGGAGGTTCCCCTTTCCTTTGCAAAAAACAATCTCCTCATGCCCCTGAGAAAGGACAGCGGCTTCCTGAAGGCCGCGGTCTCTGATGACAGAGGGCTTCTCGCCCTCCTCGACCTGGCAAAGAAATACGGGTTGACTCCGCAGCCCTTGATGGCGGGAAAGGGGCTTCTCATAGAGGCCATCAACAGGTTTTACGGACAGGTGGGCTCGGCACAGGAAGTGATGGAGGGCATCACCGGTGAAGACCTTTCGGCAGTGGCCACTGAGTTTGAATCTCCCAAGGACCTCCTGGAACTTACTGAAGAGGCTCCCATCATACGTCTTCTCAATGCACTTCTCCTCCAGGCGGTGAAGGAGAAGGCCAGTGATATCCATATAGAACCCTATGAGAAGGAGCTTGAGGTGAGGATGAGGATAGACGGCATCCTCCACAGGGTCCTGTGTCCGCCTAAAATCATCCAGGACGCCCTTATCAGCAGGATGAAGATAATGGCAAATCTCGATATTGCGGAAAAGCGCCTCCCCCAGGACGGACGCATCAGGCTCCTCATCGGCGCAAGGGATATCGATATCAGGGTCTCGATCGTGCCCACCTTTTTTGGGGAAAGGGCGGTCCTGAGATTGCTCGACAGGCGGCAGGGACTTATCGGTCTGAATGAAGTGGGCCTCGATGAAAAGGACACGAAAAATATCGAAGGGCTGTTATCCAGGACAAACGGCATAATCCTTGTTACCGGTCCTACGGGGAGCGGTAAGACGACTACGCTTTATGCTGCGCTGAACAGGATCCATACTGAGGAGAAAAATATCATTACAGTGGAAGACCCTGTGGAGTATCAGCTCAAGGGGGTTGGGCAGATCCACGTAAATCCCAAGATAGGGCTCACCTTTGCATCAGGCCTGAGATCCATATTGAGACAGGACCCTGATGTGATCATGGTGGGTGAGATCAGAGACTACGAAACCGCGGAGATCGCGATCCAGGCCTCCCTCACCGGCCATCTCGTCCTGAGCACCCTCCATACCAATGACGCTGCTTCTGCTATTACGAGGCTCATTGACATGGGGGTTGAGCCCTTTCTCATCGCATCGTCACTGGTGGCAGTTGTCGCCCAGAGGCTCGTGAGGACCATATGTCCCCTTTGTAAGGAGTCCTATACGGCCACTGAAGAGGAAAGGCGCTATTTTTCGGTCCCCGTCTCCCGCACCTCTTCTTTCACCCTCTACCGGGGCAGGGGGTGTGACCGATGCAGGGGAAGCGGGTACCTGGGGAGGACTGGGATATTTGAGGTATTGCCCATGACCAATGAGATGAGGCAGATGATAGCCGCAAAGAAGGATTCACAGGTGATAAAAGACCAGGCTGTCTCGGCAGGCATGAGAACCCTCTATGCGGACGGACTGAACAAGGCGGTGAAAGGGGACACGACGCTCCAGGAGGTGTTGAGGGTCACACAGAAAGACTATATTGAAGGATGAGAAATGCCGATTTTTAAATACAGGGGCTACAGGACAGACGGCACTGATGTAGATGGCACCATTGAGGCTTCAGGGCTTAATGATGCCATGGTCAGGGTCAGGGAAGAGGGTATCTTCCCGAGCGAAGTGGTAGAGTCCGGTGGTACAAAGAAGGGAATATTTCACAGGCCGGATCAATCGTTTCTTCCCCATATGACGCGTCAGCTTTCCCTCCTCCTTTCCTCAGGGGTCCCTCTCATGGAGGCACTCCAGTCCCTTTCCGCTGAACACAAGGGCGTGAACAGGGAGATGCTCATCGCCATTAAGGAAAAGGTTTCCGGCGGTGTAACCCTTTACAAGGCACTGGAGGACTTTCCCCATATTTTTCCGGATTTTTTCACCAGCATGGTTCATTCCGGCGAGCAGAGTGGAACCCTTGATAAGGTCCTCCTGAGACTTGCGGACTTTCTCGAGAGCCAGAATACCATAAAGGCAAAGGTGCGGGCTTCCCTGATCTACCCTATCCTTATGATGGCGGTAAGCATTGTGGTACTTTCCTTTCTGTTTACCTTTGTGATACCCAAGATAGTAAAAATCTTCAAAGACACAAAGGCCGCATTGCCCTTCATTACCGTCGTCCTCATATTTGTGAGCAATATCTTTATCAAATATTGGTGGATTATGGTCGCTGGAGCAGTCGCCGGCACGCTCTACGTGAAGCGTTTTATCGCAGGGCATGGACTGCTTGTAGACAGGCTGATCCTCAGATTGCCCGGGAATATTCTGCAGAGTCTCTGTTATTCCCGGTTCGCAAGGACCCTGGGGTTTCTCCTTGAAGGCGGACTCCCCATGCTGAGAGCACTGAGCCTCGCAGCCAAATCCATGGGAAACAGGGAGCTGGAAGCATCGGTGCGGGATGCGGAGAGGAGGGTGGCTGAAGGGCAGAGCCTTTCTTCAACCCTTGAAGGGTTTCCCCCGGTGTTTGTGCAGCTCATCGCCACAGGGGAGAAGAGCGGAAGACTTCCCGAAACACTGAAGAGGGCGGCTGACTCCTATGAGGAGGAGTTCAACAGGAAGGTGAACAAGGCGGTGTCCCTTTTTGAACCTGCCATGATTCTGGTGATGGGACTCGTGGTGCTCTTCATCGTGCTCGCAGTTCTGCTGCCCATGTTTCAGCTTAATCAGCTCATTAAATAAACGCGGAGGCGGATTCAATGCAAAAGGTAAGATATAACTCTCAAGACGCAAAACTAAGGGATTTGGGAATTTCAGATCCCTGCAGGGAGGAAGGGTTCACTCTCCTTGAGATCATAGTCGTGGTCTTTATCCTCAGTCTTCTCGCTGCCATTGTTGCGCCCAGGATTATCGGGAGGACCGATGACGCGCGCATTGAGGCAACAAAGGTTCAGATAAAGAACTTCGAGACCGCCCTCAAGCTCTTTAAGATGGACAATGGCTTCTATCCTGATACCCAACAGGGCCTGGAAGCCCTTGTAGAAAAGCCGGCATCCGGCACGATACCAAAAAACTATAAAGAGGGGGGCTATCTTGAACAGAAGAAGATACCGCTTGACCCATGGGGCAATCCTTACGTGTACGTATCTCCCGGGCTCAACGGGGACTATGATATCCTGAGCTATGGTGCTGATGGCAAGGAAGGGGGAGAGGGCAAGAATGCGGATATTAAGAGCTGGGATATGAAATGAAACCAGAATCAAGAAAACCACATGCCAGATGCGGGCCTAAGAGATTTCAGCCTTTTATCTCGTGATCGGTTGAGAGGACATTTCGGTAAGAGGGGTGGGTTTACCCTCCTGGAACTCATGATGGTCGTTTTCATCATTTCCATTGTGCTTGCACTCTCCCTTCCCACCTTCACCGGTATGGGTGACAATAAACTATTGTCGGATGCGAAAAGGATTGCCTCCATCCTGAGATACCTCAATGACAGCGCGGTCTCCACAAAAGAAAGTCTCACGCTCAGGGTGGACTTTAAGGACAAAGTCATAGGGTACAACGGCCCTGAAGGAGAAAAATCCGAGCGAATCGATTCCCTGTCAGGGGTGGAATTGCAATCCAGGGGGATGGTCACAGAAGGTGAGCTTCTTGTCTTTTTCAGCCCCCTGGGCGCACGGGAAAACATTACCATGCATCTTGGGGACGAAGGTTCTACTATAGCCATTGCGCTGAACAGTATGAACGGAAGGGTGAAGATAATTCAAAATGAAAAATGAGAACGTCATTCTCAATCCAGGGATAAGAGGTTGTTTCGGGTGAGGGTGGAAGAACCAGGAAATGCTAAAATTCGTACCGCGCATTGTGCACACACACACGCCGGGGCAGGTTTCACCCTCCTTGAGGTGATGATAAGCCTGGCCATTGTGGGGGGGCTTCTCATTACTCTCCTGTACACGCTTAACTATAACCTGGGTATTGCGGAAAGGCATAGGGTCATCACCATCTCCACCCATCTCGCCAAGGAGAAAATGTACGAAATGGAGAGGAAACCGGTAGGGGGGAAGGGGCAGTTTCCCGAACCATACGCCAGTTTTTCCTATGAAACAAATGTCAAGGATTCCCTTTTCCCCGGCATGTCAGAGATTACAGTGGTAGTGAAGAATGCACAGGAAGAGTTCAACCTCAGTGAACTCGTGAAAAAGGCAAAATGAAGAGTCCGCAATTGGGGGGTGCGGGCGCCTTTCGCATGGGGCTCTCAACTGCACGTTGCGGTGATCAAGGGTTCACCCTCCTGGAGGTCCTCGTTGCTCTTGGAATATCCGCTATTATTATGACCGCCCTCTACAGTGCATTTTTTTTGTCGCGCAAGGCCGTGGATGCGGTGGACGATTCCCTTCTGAGGCTTCAGGAATCCCGTGCCCTGCTGGACATCATTAAACGGGAAATGGAGTCCGCATTGTATGAGAGTGTGAAACCCTATACATTGTTCAAACTGGAGGACCGGGATTACTATGGAAAGCAGGCATCCCGGGTATCCTTCACCTCTTTCTCACCCTTGATTCCGGGACTCGCAAAGATAGGCTACTCAGTGGAAGAGGGTGATGGAAAACTGGTACTCAAGAAGAGCATCGGCTCAGCATTCGCTAAAACGGGCGAGCCGAAGAGTATCGAGCTCATGGAAGATGTGGAGTCGTTCACCGTGGAAGCGCGATACGGTGACAAGTGGGTGAAGACCTGGGACAGTGCTGAATCCAACAGCATGCCCGAAGAGATAAGGGTCTCTGTAAAGGTATACACGAAGAAGGGAGAGACTCCCTTTATGGTATATGATGTCGCGAGACCAAGATACGGAAAACCGTTGTGAGCCCGGACTCTGGAATGAAACGTTCTGAATATTCCGGAATTCTCAATCTTAAGTGTTGTTTTTTCAATTCCGAAGGCATGGTGCTGGTTCTCACACTCATGATACTCACCCTCATCACCGCCATGGTGGTGGAATTTGCCTACGGGGTATATACCTCCACTTCAGCACTCTATAATTGGAGGGACTCACAAAGGCTTTCCTTTGTTGCGAAATCTGGTGTCGTAATGGCGGTAAACACCATTTCCGGTGCGCCACAGTCTGAACTCTACAAGTATCTTGGCAGGGAAATCCCGGTGCCCAATATACCAGAGGGATTCAACGGGAGTTTTATCATCAAGGCTGAAGACGAAAATGGGAGGTTGAATTTAAATTCAATAAATAGAACGTGGGGAGATAGATCTGTGAGGGTATACGATTCCTTTAAGAGACTACTCAGAAATCTTGATCTCGAAGAAACCATTGCAGACAGGGTTGCTGACTGGATAGACGCTGACAGTGAACCCAGGCTTAGAGACTCGGAAGAAGGAGCCAAGAATGCATTTATGGATAGCGTGGACGAATTACTGTTGATAAAAGGGATCGATCAGACGACTTATGAAAAACTATTGCCCTATGTGACAGTTTACGGTTTTGATGCAACGGATTCTCCTCTCGTAAATATCAATACCGCCTCGATACCTGTTATAATGTCCCTTGATGAAAGAATAACAAAAGCGATGGCGGAAGCTCTTGTGAATCAAAGGGTCCTTGAACCTTTCACTATGCCTGGCGAACTTCAAAAGGTCGGATTTAGCAGTACCCTGATATCATCAATCAGTGATAGGATTACCGCAACGCTTCCCCAAAATGTTCGCATAACATCCGTGGCGGAAGAAAATAAAATAAAAAGGATAATTGAGAGCACAGTGAGTATCAACAGGGGAAATCAGGGGACAATACGGTACTGGCGGGAGATGTGATTTGTTGAATTCGGAATTGGGCAGGGTGAAAAAGAGCGCACAATGAAGACCCTAGGGTTCATCGACCTTACCTCAAGGCAGTCCGGGGAAATATATGTGTTCAGAGGGCGTACCGGGGGATACGATCTCGAAAAAACAGTGCACTATACCGGAGAGGGTTCATCGCAGTCCCCTGATCTCACCGGTGTAGGTGAATTTTATCTCAGCATTCCCCTGGAGATGCTGAACTTCAGGATGATGAAGCTTCCCTTTTCCGAAAAGGAAAAGCTTATAAAGGTAATCCCCTTTGAGCTCGAGAGCCTGCTGATGGACAGCGCGGACCATGTGGTCTTCGATGCCATGGTAATGGGTGGCGGGGAGAATGGCTTTGATGTGCTCGTCGCATATGTCGAGAAGGGAATGCTTCGAGAGATTCTGACACAGCTATCCTTACTCAGCATAGACCCTCAGGTGGTCACTTCCCTCGAGCTCCAGGCCATTGCAAAGAACGGGACCGGGGATGTTGCCCTGCGGCTCGTGGATCCTTCCCCATTGGACCGCGATGCCCGGATCTCGGCAGCCAGGAGCGAGCTGTCACGTCATACCATTAATCTCAGGACCGGACCCTTTGCGTACACGAGGGACAGGGAAAGGGTGGAAAAAAAGCTGAAGGTGACATTCGTCCTTCTCCTGGTGCTGGCGCTGGCGATCAATGCGTATCTCATTTTCGGAATCGTCTCAGCGAAGACCGAGACATCTTCCCTGAAGAAAGATATGAGGAACATGTACACCACCCTTTTCCCGAATGAGAAAAGGGTGGCGGATGAGCTTTACCAGATGAAGTCACATATGCGGGAGATTAAGGAAAAGGGTGATGCCCTTCTCGGCGTGTATCCCCTCCAGTTCCTGCTCGATCTTTCCCAGAAAACTGTCCCGGGCGTGGCATTCAGCGAGATAGGGCTTGACAGGGACCTGAGCACCATGAAAGGAGAGGCCTCTTCTATGGATGACATTGATAAAATGAAGACGAGGCTCTCTGCCTCCCGGGCGAATGTCTCTGTCTCGGATATAAAACCATTACCCACAGGTAAAATCCTTTTTACCGTGGTTGCAAAGGCACAGAGATGACGAGGATGTTCTCCCGCAGCTCAATCGCTATCGCCATTGTCCTTCTCCTCTCTATCCTCATAATTCCTGTTTTCATGATGCAGAGGGCCTCAAAAAAAGAAGTTGATACGTTGAAGTCGAAGCGCAATGAGTTGGCCATTCTCACCTCAGAGTTCACCGCCCTCAAGGGGCAGGTGGACGTGGTGGAGCAAAAGACTACTTCCGCACAGGTACAGGGAGTTGCAAATGTCCTGGACGGCATAGTGTCGTCCATCGGGATAAAGGGAAAGTTAAAGTCAGTCAAAGGCCTCGGAAGCAGAGAGATAAAAGGTCCCATGACCGAGGAGAGTGCGGAAGTGCAGCTGGAGAGGGTGAGCATGAATGAGCTGGTGAATATGTTCTACAGGATAAGGGAAGCTCCTGTGATCCTTTCGGTAAAAAGAGCAACGATGAAGAAAGCGTTCGAGAACCCTGATTTTCTGGATGTCACCATGACCATTGCACTTTTCACCAAGAAGTGAAAAAGGCTGCAACCATCTGCGTTGTCCTTGTCCTGGTTATTTTCGGCCTATGGTTCGTCGCACTCCCCGAGAGCCTGATAATTTCCCTTATAGATGGTTCATTAGGTAAAGAGAACCTCGATTTCCAGACCGAAGGTTTCGGGAAGGGACTGTTTTATAATTTCAACGCAGAGAAGATCGTTTTGAGGGAAAAGGGGGTCAAGGGAGATTCTTACGTGCCTCTCCTGGTATTCCGTAACGTGCACGGATGGCTTGATTTCATGTCTCTTTTCAGGATACATCCGGAACTGGATTTTGAGGGAGAAATGAACGGGGGTGAGGTTGCGGGAAAGGTCGGATTGACGGGAAAGGAAAACCTGGCGATCAGGGGGAACACTATTCGCATAAAGGGGATTCCTTTCCTCGATTTCCTTGGCATACAGGGTGATGGTCTTCTGTCAGGAGATTTTCATATGAGCAATGACACAGGGGAAGTGAAGTTCTCAGTAGCAGATGCGAGCCTCAAAAGCACATCATGGGGCGGCGGCGTGGTGCCCCTGGAGGTGTTTCATGAGATAAAAGGCGCAGCGACGATCAAGAATGAGACGGTGGAAGTGCGATCCCTCGCCCTTTCCGGCAAGGGAGTGTATGGAAGGGTCAGGGGAAGCATAAAGGGAATGGATGCTGACATGTCTTTTGAATTGATGACCGATTCCTCTTTTACTCTTGGATCTCTTACCCACGCGGTGCTAGGGCAGTATAAAGTGTCGCCAGGGTACTACGTGGTCCCTTTAAAGGGCAAGATGGTAAAGGTAGTAGAGGATCATAAATGATACACATAGACGACATTCGGTATGCGTACGAACATATCAGGCCTTTTGTGCATAAGACGCCCCTTATCTTTTCCAACTCTTTCAGCAAGATGGCGGGTGCGGATGTGTACCTTAAGGCGGAAAACCTCCAGAAGACCGGCTCATTCAAGGTGAGGGGAGCATTTAACAGAATGTTTTCCCTCAAGGACGGTAAGGTGATCGCGGCATCCATGGGAAACCATGCACAGGGGGTTGCCTACGCCGCGCAACGACTCGGTGTGCGTGCGAAGATCGTGATGCCCGTGACCGCACCTATCGTAAAAGAGGAGGCAACACGGAGCTACGGGGCTGAGGTGGTACTCTATGGAGAGAGCTTTGCAGAGGCCCTTGAGTATGCGCATAATCAGAAAGAGTATCTCTTCATCCATGCCTTTGACGATGACGCGGTGATTGCGGGGCAGGGGACTGTGGGTATCGAAATCGCGGAGGACATGAAAGAGGTGGATTTTATTCTGGTGCCTGTGGGAGGCGGCGGTCTGATTGCGGGAATCTCCACGGCGCTGAAGGCCATTTCACCTAAGACAAAGGTCATCGGTGTGCAGACTGAGTCCGCGTCTTCGGCCAGTATCTCCTTCAGAAAAAAGGGCATATCAGAAAAATATCCCTCCCCAACCCTTGCTGACGGGATTGCGGTGGGAAGGGTCGGAAAAAGGACCTGGGAGATTATGAATCACTACGTGGATGATATGATCATGGTACGGGAAGAATCCATCGCAAAGGCAATTCTCCTTTTCCTCGAGAGGAAAAAGCTTGTGGTGGAGGGGGCCGGAGCGGTCCCCCTTGCTGCCCTGATGGAATCCGGGGAGAGGTTTGCAGGGAAGCTCGTCGTGCTCGTGGTGAGTGGCGGCAATATAGATTTCACCGTCATAGACAAAATAATCCACAAGGGTCTCGTCTCCAGTGGCAGGATAGGTGTCTTTGATGTCACGGTGGAAGATATCCCGGGAAGTCTCCACACCTTGACCGGCATCATTGCGTCTGACAGGGGGAATATCCTGAACGTGGTTCATGACAGGCTTGCAGGGGACTTGCCTGTGGGAAAGACCAGGGTGATCTTCACCATTGAGACAAGGGGAGAAGGACATTTGGGACTTATTCTTTCGCACCTTGCGGCAAAGGGCTTTGAGGTGAGGGAGAGGACGAAAGGGTAGACTACCGCGGGTGGGCTCTCTTGTAGTCTTGAGGCGTTTCCCTCAGTCCATCCTTTCCCCAGATAGCGAGGCCTTTTTCTCTGGCAAGGCGCTGGCCTTCTCTCAGGAGATTCACATGTTTCACATTTGGGGGAAAAGTGAACAGGACGGCATACCCATCCTGTATCATTTCCAGGTTGAGCAGCGTGTTGTCTTTGGTCCATAGATACGCAAGGAGTCTGCCGTACTTGTCCCTTTTTTCTATATCAAACTCCATTGACACCATCCATCCACTGCGGCTCAACAGCCCTTCGAGGTATCTCTTTGCCTTTGCGCCCCACGGCCTCTGGCCCATTTCGGGTGCGTCTATGCCGATTAATCTCACCTTCTCTGTCTTTCTTCCCATCATGACGCTTACCGTATCGCCGTCGTGGACCCTTACGACCCTTACGGACAGGGTATCGGGCCTCAATGCAGCAAAAATCGGTCTGTTGTGGAGGGAGTAAACTGCCACAACCATGAAAAAAACGACTGCCTAAAATATCTTCATATATCGTCTGCTCATGCGTAATTATATCCCATACCGAGTTCAGAAAATATTTTCCGTTTAAACCTTCAGGCGATACATCATTTCTGATAGCTTGTGTGTGTATCCCGTGATTCTTGGCAAGCTGAAGGAAAATGGATTCTTGATTGCGGGACAGGAGTCATCACAGAGTTTTATTTTAGTTTGGATGAAAGAGACGGTGTAAACATGTCACTCCAGAAGGTGATCCCCCGGCAGCATGTGCGCCTGCGGTTCATAACTTCCGTCCGGTCAGGGAAGGATGAAGTTTCCAAAAGCCGTAGGAGCATTCTCTACGGAAACCGTTTCCAGCAAAGTACCGGTAGCGGCATTAATGATCGAAACACTGCTGCTCCCCCAATTGGCAACGTAGATAAGAGTGCCTTGAGGGTTGACTGAGACCCCAAATGGTCGTAAGCCCGCATCCACTGTATTGACGACCTCTCGGGTGGCGGTATTGATGACCGAGACGGTATTGCTGCCCAAGTTTGTCACATAAAGAAAATTCCCTGAGGGGTCTAATGCCAGCCCCGTAGGGTTAATGCCGACCAGTGTTGTTCCTATTACCTTCCGTGTTGAAGTATCAACAAAGGAAACCGTGTCACTCCCATAGTCTGCCGTATACGCGACCGCACCCGATGGATGGACCGCTATCCCATAAGGTCCGGAACCCACGCTGACCGATGCTGTGGTCATTCCAATCAGGGTGTCGATCGTCGAAACCGTGCCGCTCCAGTAGTTCGTTATATAAAGGATCCGCCCGTCAGGACTTACCGCCACACCTGAAGGCCCGTAATCAACAGGAATCGTAGAGATTACCTGCCGGGAAGATGTGTCTATGACCGAGACAGAATTGCTACTGAAGTTGGCAACATAGGCGACATCCCCTTTCGGACTTACTGCCACACCCACAGGATTCGCTCCAACTGCCACTGTGGAAACTACCGTATTGGTGGCAGTGTTAATCACCGAAAGGGTATTGCTGTCGTAGTTCGTCACATAGACAGCGTCCCCTGAGGGGCTTACTGCTATACCAAGGGGCTCAAGACCCACGTCCACCTGCTCAGAGGTTGTACCATCTTCAATACAAGAAACCGTGTTCGCACCGGAATTCGTGACATACACTATGTCTGACACTGCGGTTCCGTACCCGGCCAAATATACAATGCGTGTCCCCGTATCAGGGTCGTTGGAGTTGACCGCAAGAACCGCCTTTTTTTGCCCGGCAGAATTCGGGCTGAAGGTGACCTCTATCTCACAGGAAGATTGTGGAGGCACTGTCGCGCAGTCATTGGTCTGGCTGAAATCAACGGTTTTTTTGACCGCTAGAGAACTTATGATCAGGTCTCCATCCCCTATGTTGGATACGGTTAATTTTATTACCCCAGATTTGCCCAGCGCCACATGCTTAAAGTTCACTGGTGAAGCGGGTGAGATCGAAATCTTCGGGGTCCCTGCGACTGTCCAGGTATAAGCGCCTGCGCCTGTGCAGCCATTGGCATCAGTCGCTTTTACCGTGAAGTTGAAAGTCCCTGATGTTGTGGGTGTGCCTGAGAGCACCCCTCCAGAGGAAAGCGCTACTCCTGCAGGTAAAGAGCCTGTCGCGATACTGTAAGTGTAGGGTGCTGTTCCACCGCTTGCCGTGATCGTCTGACTATAAGAGGTACCCTGTGTGCCGTTGGGAAGCGTTGCAGGTGAAAGGGTGATGGTCGGACAACCGATCACGAGGACTGTTGAGCCTGCTGTTGCACAGGAGGGGTCAGGTGTTATGGCTAATGTATATGATCCGGGGGTACTAAAAGTAGACAGCATGCTTGGCCATATCGCGGCGTTATTCAGTGGCGATGTCCCCCCAAGCATTAAGCTAACACATATAGCAATCTCATCGACACAGGCCGTTGCCGGACAGGATGTGCCAGAAAAAGGTCCTGAAACGCGGATATCAACAAATTGTCCGGCAACTGCAGGATTAGGTGTGGCGGTAATCGTGAGAGGTGGCGGAGGACCGCCTACATTGATCACAAGAGTATAGGGGTTGGAGCCTTGGCAGCCGCCGGAGTCGGCGGCACCTACAGAAAAATTGAATGTGCCTGCTGCTGTCGGCATCCCGGAAAGAACACCCGAGGAGTTCAGTGTCAGACCAGGAGGAAGCAACCCGGTAACACTATACGTATATGGGCCTACTCCTCCGCTTGCCGTAAATGTCTGGCTGTAAGAAATCCATGCCGTCCCGCTCGCAAGACCTGCAGGTGCCACTGTTATCCCGAGGCAACCGATCTGGATGTCGTAGTACGGACTGCTCTGCTTGCATCCGGAAGAGTCGGTAACAATCAAAGTGAAAGGGAAATTACCTGACATTATCGGTGTCCCCGAAAGATCGCCAGTAGAGGAGTTCAATGTCAGACCGTTTGGAAGTGTGCCGAATGCAACACTATACGTATATGGCCCGGTCCCCCCATTTACTGTAAATGTCTGGCTGCTGTAAAGGGTCCCTTCGCTACCTGACGGAAGCTCTGTTGGAGAAACCGACATCGTGTCGTAAAGACAACTGCTTGCATTTATCACAAGCGTGTAGTATTGGTTATCACCGTAATCAGTATCTACAATAAAGTCGAATATTCCTGACGTTGTCGGTGTGCCTGAAAGAACACCCGAGGGGTCAAGTGTCAGACCAGGAGGAAGTGCGCCAAATGCAATACTATATGTGTATGGACCGCCTTCACCAGCCCAAAATCCCTGGCTGTAATAATTGTCCACGGTTCCGCTTGGAAGAACTGCGGGATACAAAGAGCTGTTGATTTCATTTATAGAAAGGCCGTAGTACTGGCCGCTCTGACAGCCGTTCTTATCAGTGGCAATAACGGTGAAGAAGGAAGATGAGGAGCTTCCTGTGGGCGTA
>DATKOU010000054.1:0-6790 GCA_035524455.1 Thermodesulfovibrionales bacterium
GAGATATTCGAAAACTACCCGACACTCAACATCATCGTCATCAGCGGCAAACTGAACAAAGTGGAGGTATCGGAACAATTGTTCCGTTTTACGAAGGATAATGTGTTAAAGGGAAAACGGTGGGCAAGACACTTTGATGTCCTGGACAAGAAGGACGATAAGACGGACGCCCTGCAACGTGCCTTTTCGTTTGCCGTCCGCCAGAAGGAAAGCGCCGGCAAGATGCGGGAGCTCTTTCTCCTTGCCGAATCCTATCTTGAGAAGAACATGATCGACAAGTGTCTGGAGGTGTATCAGAAGATCCAGGACCTCGCTCCCGGAGAACAGGAATCCAATGAAAACATCCGCATGTTTAAGGGCGAAATATCCACCGAGTATATCGAGGAGTTTTATGAGAAGGGAGAGAGGGTTGCGGCATCACTCCTCCTGGGACATTATCTTGAGGAGAGACTCAAGACATTCACCAGCGCGCTGCTGGGGCGTTCTTTCCCGGCGCTCTCTGATTGCCTGAAGGCACTCGAAAACACCCACCTCATCGGCCAGCACCACAAAGAATTATTCCAGCAGCTCTTGCGCTTAAGGAACAAGGCGATCCACCATCCTGCCGAGATTTCCAAGCGGGACCTTATTGCTTCGATAAAAACCCTGAAGTTATTGGAGCACGCACCTCACCAATGAGAGAGTACCCTGTGAAAAAATTTATCCTGCCGCTGGGGCCCCTCTTGAGTCTCACGCTCATCGGCATCCTTGTCTTGAGCGCACTCCTCTATTATCGGTCCGTAAAAATACAGCGGTTTCTGGAACCCGCCCTTGCAATCTCACAGCCAAGGATGAAATTTACCCAAAACATAAGCTCCCTGATCACAAAGGAATTCGGGATCGGGCAAATCAACGGCCTCAGATTCCGGACCGGGGCTATTCTGGTGGAACCGTCTCTTCTGTTGAGCAACATCCATCCCGCAAAGGGATCGGAACCTCTTATCCTGAAAAAGATCGGAAGTGTCTTTCTCACTGCCCTGAACGATCCAGAAATCAGGGAAAATATCAGCCTCATCCTGGTCAGTACAAGACTCCCTCTCAGCCCTGACGAGAAAGTGAATAAAGAGATGAGGGCTAAGATGCAGGAGCGGGCTGGCTTGATATTAAGCTCTCTGTTCGCATTGGAACCGCAGCTCGAAAAAACCTATGGAGCTTACTTCGCTGCTACTGCGTTGTCAGTGAGGGCGGGGATGAAAGAGACGGACTGGATAGAATTCCGGATCGTGCCCACCGAGCGCCTCCACATTGAGGTGCTTCTGAGATTAGGGAAGTATGCGCAATAGGCCTTGAGGCCGCGCTATTTTGCCCAGTCGTACTTGTGTCTCCTCCTATGGTGGATGTACATTTCCGCAGAAAGCGCGGCGATGCACCCGTTCGAGGCGGCGATCACCACCTGCCTCACCTCCGCACAGGTCACATCCCCTGCCGCAAATACGCCGGGAATGGAGGTCTGCATCATCTTGTTGGTCACGATACACTCCTCTTCGCTCAGTTCAATGGTATTGCCAAGAAAGTCAATAACGGGCTTACTGCCGTGGAGATACACAAAGACGCCCGAGAGCTCCAGTACTTTTTCGTTTTGCTCGCTATCCGCCATTCGTACCCTCTCCACAACCTCATTCCCCTCAATAGAGGTTACGCTCAGTCCTTTTAACACTTTCAGGTTTTTAAGCGCAAACGTCAGGTGATCATCTCCCACCTTGAGCTTCTTTGAAGGAGAAATGAGATATACCGTCTCAGCAAACCTTGTGAGCAGCCCTGCCTCCTTCACTGCCTCCTCAGAGTCACCGATCACGCAGACGGTCATCCCCTTGTAGAAGGCCGCATCGCATACGGCACAGTAGCTCACCCCCCTGCCGAGGAACTGGGCCTCACCCTTTATCGTTGCTTTTCTTCCCATGGAACCTGTGGCAATGATCACCGTTTTTCCCCTATAGACCTGATCCATGGTGTAGACCTCTTTTAAGTCACCTTCCAGCTTTACTCCCACTACCTGTTTTTCCACATACTCTGCACCGAAATTCACCGCCTGTGTTCTGAAGATATCGAGGAGTTCTGTACCGCTTAACGCGTGAGGCAATCCCGGATAGTTCTCAATCTTGCTGGTATAAGCAAGGGCCCCTGCAGTAGGTGACTTATCAATCACCACCGCTTTCAGATTTGAACGCGCGGTATACTGGGCAGCGCTCAGCCCCGCAGGACCGCCACCGATGATTACCACATCATAGGCTGTATCTGTCATATGTCCTCCTGTGGGAATTCCCAACAGGCACTCGCCTTAAGAATTCCTGATTCCCGTTGCGTGGCGTAGTACATACTATGCCGCATCCCGGCTAAAATCTTCTCAAGACATTATAGCAGGTGTCTCTCTGGGCAGGATGGAAGCCTGCTGACCTGATGGCGTGCAGTATGTCATCCTTGGAGACCCGGTAGCTCACCCCTGTTGACGCAACTACGTTCTCCTCAATCATGGTGGAGCCAAAGTCATTGGCACCAAACCGCAGTGCAATCTGGGCAAGTTTTAGCCCCTGGGTCACCCATGACGCCTGAATATTTCTCAGGTTGTCAAGGTAGATTCGCGAGAGTGCAAGGACCTTCAGGTACTCAACTGCACTTGCCGGATGCTGAACGTTGAAGCCGGGCGATCCACTGCCTGCCTTCGCCGCCGTACTGAGCTCCGTATTCCCCGGCTGGAACGACCAGGGAATGAATGCAGTGAATCCCCCTGTCCTCTCCTGGAGTTCCCGTATGCGATCCAGGTGGTCAACAATGTCTTCGGGCTTTTCAATGCTCCCAAACATCATGGTTGCAGTGGTGCGCATTCCGAGATAATGCGCCTCCTCCATTACCTTTAACCACGCAGCCGATTTAATCTTCCTTGGACTGAGGATTTCTCTCACCCTGTCAGAGAGAATTTCCGCCCCTCCTCCGGGAATGGAGTCAAGCCCTGCCTCTTTCAGTATCTTCAGTGTCTCCCTGATGGTCAGGTCATGTTTCGCCGCAAGGTAACTTATTTCAGGCGGTGAGAAACCATGAATGGTGATGGGATACCGAGCCTTTATCGCCTTCAGCAGGGAGAGGTAATAGTCCATGGTGAGGTGAGGATGAAGGCCGCCCTGGAGAAGTATCTGGGTACCGCCCAGCGCGATGGTTTCCTCTATCTTTCTGAAGATATCTTCGGCTGACAGGAGATACGCATGGGGACTATCGACATCGCAGTAGAAGGCGCAAAACCTGCATTTATTTATACATACGTTTGTGTAGTTGATATTCCTGTCCACCACAAAGGTTACGGTTTCCTCAGGGTGCATTTCCTTCCTGATTCGGTCCGCCATCTCTCCCAACGGGAGGAGTTCTGCATCCTTCAATAAGCTTAATGCCGCCCTTTTGGTTATCCTGCTACCCTTCAACCGTTACCTCCATCCTTCTTGGGAGTGGGGATGCGCATCTGTGCCCTGCGTTCTATTTTATAATAAACCTGTATCGGTTTTGTTATAAAATCCTGTTGAAAAAGTAGGCATGCTTTAGCTAAAATTTTAGACTTAACTTTCCGGAGGAACAGAATGGCAAAGACGATTGAAATACGCTGGCACGGCAGGGGGGGTCAGGGGACGGTTACCGCCGCAAAGGTCCTTGCTGACGCCTGTTTGAGCGGTGGCAGGTATGTCCAGGCTTTTCCCGAGTACGGGCCCGAGCGCTCGGGGGCACCCTTGAGGGCTTACAATAGAGTGAGTGATAATGAACTCCGCTTGCATTGTCCGGTACTCCATCCCAATGTGGTAGCAGTGGCGGATGCAACACTCCTGGATGGCGTGAATGTGGCGGAAGGTGCAAAAGAGGATGCGATATTTATCGTAAACACTTCAAAGGACCCATCGGCGATTCGGACAAAGCTAGGTCTCACCCCAACCCAAAAGATATGTACCGTTGACGCGACGAAGATAGCCCTTGAATGTTTTGGCAGGGCCCTCCCTAATGCGCCGATGCTTGGCGCAGTCTCCAGGGCCACGGGCATTATAGGTCTCGACGCCCTCCTGCAGGACGTCAAGAAAAGCTTCGGCAAGAAGTTTTCGCAGAAGATAATAGACGGAAACGTTGAAGCAACCAAAAGAGGTTTCGAGGAGGTAAGGGAAGGATGAAACCAAAAGGCTGGAGAGAACTCCCTCCCGGGTCTGTAGTGACCGAACCAGGGAGTGCAGCAAGATTCAAGACAGGCTCATGGAGGACATTCAAGCCTGAATGGGTACCCGAGCACTGTATCCAGTGCCTGTTCTGCTGGATGTTCTGCCCTGACATGGCGATAAAGGTGAAGGACGGCAAGAGGGAAGCGTTTGACTATGATTACTGCAAGGGCTGTGGAATATGTGCGAGGGAATGTCCGGGCAAGAAAGGGCAAAAAGCGATCATCATGGTGGAGGAGGGCAAATAGATGGCAAAGGTAGTTGCGGTTACGGGAAACGAGGCAATAGCCAATGCCCTCAGACAGGCAAATCCGGATGTGTGTGCCGCATATCCCATTACTCCTGCGACAGATATCATGCAGCGGTTTTCCGGCTATGTGGCTGATGGCCTCGTAAAGACGGAATTGATCCTCGTGGAGAGCGAACACAGCGCCATGAGCGCATGTGTGGGCGCTTCAGCAGCAGGAGGAAGGGTTATCACCGCCACTTCATCCCAGGGCCTTGCCCTGATGTGGGAGATCCTTTTCATTGCTGCGGGTGACCGGCTTCCCATTGTGATGCCTCTGGTGAACAGGGCGCTGTCAGCTCCTATCAATATCCACGCCGACCATTCTGACGGCATGGGCGCACGGGACACGGGATGGGTGCAGCTGTGGTCAGAGAATGCTCAGGAGGCCTATGACAATACCCTGCAGGCATTCAGAATCGCCGAGCACATGGATATAAGGCTTCCTGTAATGGTCTGTCTGGACGGCTTTATCATAAGCCACTGTATCGAGAGGCTAGAGTACCTGGAAGATGATGAGGCGCGGAAGTTCATCGGTGAATACGCACAGCTCCACCCCCTTCTCGATGTGGAACATCCCGTGAGCTACGGTCCCCTCATACTCTCGGACCTCTATATGGAATACAAGAGGGCACAGCATGAAGTGATGGCGAGGGTGAGCGACGTGGTCCTGAATGTCGCGGCCGAATTCGAAAAGATATCCGGACGGAAATATGGCCTCTTTGAGTCCTACCGCCTTGACGACGCAGAGATCGCCCTCGTCATTCTCAATTCTGCTGCAGGGACCGCAAAGGACACGGTAGATGAGTTCAGGGCCAGGGGAGTCAAGGCAGGGCTCCTCAAACCAAGACTCTTCAGGCCTTTTCCCTACCAGGGGGTAGCAGACGCCCTAAAAACCGCGAAGGCGGTCTGCGTGATGGACCGCGCCGACTCCTTTGGCGGGTTCGGACCGATGCACATGGAGATCGCCTCAGCGCTCATGATGAACGGCAGGAAGCCTGCCCTCATTAATAAAATATACGGACTGGGCGGCCGGGATTTTCTCCCGGAACATGCCGAACAAGTGCTTTCTGAACTTAGTGATATCGCGAAGGGTGGCAAGATAAAAACATTCAAGGAATATATAGGAGTGAAGGAATAACATGTCAACTGCACCATCGCTCAAAGAACTTTCGAAGAAAGAGGAACTCTTTACCCATGGACACAGGATGTGTTCGGGATGCGGGGCGCCTATCGTTGTAAAACAGCTCCTGCTCGCGTCCGACTATTCCATCGTCGCATCCAATGCAACGGGATGTCTCGAGGTCTCTACCTGCATCTCCGAGTACACTGCGTGGAAGATCCCCTGGATACACAATGCGTTTGAGAACGCTGCAGCGACCCTGTCGGGAGTCGAAGCGATGTACCGCTCTCTCAAGAAGCAGGGGAAGATCGCAAAAGAGATAAAATTCGTTGCCTTTGGCGGTGACGGGGGAACCTATGATATAGGCTTCCAGAGCCTCTCCGGCGCCATGGAACGCGGCCATGACATGCTGTATGTCTGTTACGACAACGGTGGGTACATGAATACAGGGATCCAGCGTTCCAGTGCGACACCCATCGGAACAGACACCACCACCTCCCCTGCGGGGAGTGTCCTGAAAGGAAAGACGCAGCAGAGAAAGAATCTGACGCGGATCATGGCTGCCCACGGCATCCCTTATGTTGCCCAGGCATCTCCTGCTCACTGGAGAGACGCCGTCGTAAAGTTCAAGAAGGCCTTGGATATAACGGGGCCGAAATTCATCAATGTCATTGCTCCCTGCAACAGGGGATGGCGATCCAGCACTGACGACGCTATCCTTCTCAGCAGGATCGCCGTCGACACCTGCTACTGGCCCCTCTACGAAGTGGAACACGGGGTTACGAAAATCAATTATACCCCCAAAGAGAAGAGGCCTGTGGAAGAATTCCTCAGACCGCAGGGGAGATTCAAACACATGTTTGCTCCTGGAAACGAATGGCTCATAGCCCTGTTTCAGGATGAGGTGGACAGGGAATGGGAACGTTTGAAGAGGGAGGCTCAGGGAGGAGCCCAGGAAAAATTCTGATCGCGCCCTCCGAGGGATTTTTCTCAGCTTTTTTAGTTTATTGGAAAAGCCCTCAATAGTCAAGGGACTGGATGGTCTTGCCATCCCCCAGTTTTGACGCTGGGCGAAATCTAAAGATTCGGCGATAGCAAAAAAGATCTTGACAGATGAAAGATTCTCCTGTATCTTACTTGTAGTATAGCAAGTAAGAGGAG
>DATKOU010000055.1:0-4186 GCA_035524455.1 Thermodesulfovibrionales bacterium
AATAGTCCACGCGGCATTCGGATAGACGCATCGGGCAATGTGTGGGTCGCAAACCAGGGCGACAACACTATCACAGAGTTGAGTTCCAGTGGAGCACTGCTTGGCACATTCACGGTGGGCACTGGGCCAGTCGACTTAGCCATAGACGCCTCGGGCAATGTGTGGGTCGCAAACCAGGGCGACAGCACTATCACAGAGTTGAGTTCCAGTGGGGCACTGCTTGGCACGTTTCCGGTTGGCAGTGAACCACAAACCGTTAGGATAGACCCTTCCGGCAATGTGTGGGTGACAAATCCAGGAAACGACGACACTCCGGGCAATACTGTAATGAAGCTAAGCCCCGATGGGACCCTGCTTGGCACATTCACCGTTGGCAGTGAACCGCATGGCATGGCTATAGACTCAGCAGGCAATGTGTGGATAACGAATTTCGGTAGTATCGCCGCTCCTGGAAACACCGTTACCGAGCTAAGCCCTGATGGGACCCTGCTTGGCACATTCAGAGTAGGAAATAACCCAGACGACATAGTCATAGACGCATCGGGCAATGTGTGGGTGGCAAATTACGGCAGCAACAGCGTTACCGTCTTGAAAGGAAAGGCAACAGGAGCAGAATTCTTCCCGTATCACGGTCCTATTTGGCCATAACGAAGTTTATTCCCCCGCAGCCCCTCTTTTGGGAGCAATCTCTGGGTGAGGCCTCGATCCTGAAGGGTATCTTGCATAGTGAAGACTGCAGCCGAATCCCAATGAAAAGACGGCAATGGTAGAATCGTCGGTAGCTCATAATGAGGGAGAAGTCAGAACACATCCCGACAAGACATCTTTTTTTTCTTGACAGGCGCCTGCTAAATGGGTGTCGGTGGAATAAACATGAGGGGCCTGGATAAGAGTAGCGCTTTGCAGTTGGACCGCACCCCAATCCATCTGACTGCGGAATGAGCCATATTGTCATTCCTGTTTTGACAAAGATATATAGATGCTTCAAGCTATGCAAGTATTTATACATCATCGGGCACGCCCTTGATAAGATTATCTTCATTAATCATCTTTAATCAAAACTTCATTGTCATTTCATAATTGCGTTGTAACCTGAGATTGATGCTTGCAGTGCGTGTCTCACTTCTCTCAAGGGCCCCTTGGCGCCCTCCCGGGGGCCTCTCTCTTTTTAGTGTTCGCTCTGCTATCTTCATTTTCTCTTCACATTGCCGTTGTAAGTTAGACCCGATACGCAATGCGTGTCACTTTCAAAGAGGCCCCCATCCCTTCCGGGGGCCTCACCCTCCTTAGAAACTCAATCATCAATGCAGTCCTCGCACCTCAAAACATGAGGGGCTTTGATACCCAAGCCCCCTTCCACTGTGCAGTAATTGCACACCTGACAGGAGCAAACAAGGGATAACACCGTAGAAGATGCTATCCCCTGAATTGCTGTTTTGTCAGACACCGTCTGTCATTAGAGAACAAGAGAGAACATCAACTGGGGGTTTGAGTATCCCTCACACGGCAGGCGTAGCAGGTTCGAAACCTGCATCGCCCACCATGTTTTTTTCCGCAGTATCCACCGAAGCAGAATCCCCGTATCTGCCAGGACATGAAACCCACCTAGGGCATTTAAGGGGAGAAGAATCTTCCCTCTCTCCCAGTGCTGTGATATGATGCAGGTAAGTATCATAGTCCCGGTCTTGGCACCTAGTAATTCTTCATTCTGCGGTAATCAAGAGTGCGGTGACCGAACTCGGAGAGGGACGGGAGATGCACTGGTTATCGAAATTTTTTCCTGATCAGAAGAACACGGCAGGAAGCCCGGCAAATAGGACCACCGTATTACTGGTAATCCGTGTCATTGGCAGTCTTTTCCTGGTCATAATGGCATTGATTCTCTGTTTTCTGGTCACTCTCCTTGTCTTCTACCTCATCGGGTTGCTCTTCAGCAAGTATTTCACATAAAAGATAAGCCAAAGAAGGCCTTCGAATGATATCCTGGCATACGAATTCACACACTCGGGGGAGGTATCCGGCTTGAACGGCAAGACTCAGGGTTATGTGCCGGTCCGCACGAGCGGACCCAGACAAAAAGTGGGAACAGAATGTTCTTAAATGCACAGACCCCGGTATAGTCAATAAGGGCTATTGTCTTGCGGAAAGACGGATGCCTCTCCTATAAGAAAGACACTCATGAATAAAATGGGATAGAAGTGAAACGCGCTTTGGAGGGCAGGATCGCCTGCCATGGTCAATCAAAAAGACTGGAGAAGTTCGATGAACTCATTTAATTTTTTCTTCCCCTCTTCTCCCATCTCAATAAACTCTATTCCCGCATCATAGCGTCTCGGCATCTTTCCTGTTATTTCCGAACAATAGGCGACCCTCCCGAGAAACTGCACCTGCTCGTTATCTTCAGGAAAGGCCAGTTCCATATGGAATCTATTGTCCACCTCCAGCTTCAGGTCCGTCTCGAGGAGCATTCCCCCCAGGCTTATCATCTTCACACTGTAATCCTTGTGGTAGCCAAGAATGGTGGTTTTTTCCGGTTCAACGATGTTCACCCTGAGTCCTTTCAAGCGCACCTTGAACTTTTTCTCGAGGATGTTGGATTCGATGAAATCAATAAGCTCATCTCCCCTGTAGGTGAAGACGTCTTTAAAGCGCATCCCCACTTCATATCGCGGGACCATTTCCCCCCGCTCATTCTTCTTGAGTTCAGTCATTTTTTCCCACACCACGACACCAGGGACCGAGATAACATTCTCTTCGGACTCGATTTTGAGCGTGTATTCCCCTCCCATGTTGAGCTTTTCACTTAAACTGAGTGCCGCGCCGCCAAAACTTATGTTCAGAAGCCTGACCTCGGAAGCAAAGAGCATCTTGCAATGGATGTCCATCCCCTCAATGATGAATCTCCTGTGTTTCCTTCTCTCCTCCATGGTGAATTACCCGTCCACTCCTTTTTACGAAGTCTCCTTCCCTCGAACTGCAAACTCCTTTTCAGCATACCAGAATCGCGGAGGAAAGAGAAGGGAAAACCGGCAGAAAAACAAAATTGTTTTGTCAATTCAGCGCCAGATGCCTTATAATTTATGTCATGGAGCTTCTGAGACAGGTGCGATGGCAGGATATCCTGGATATTGTCTTTGTGGCAATAATCCTTTACCGTGTCTTATTGATCATAAAAGGCACCAGGGCAGCCCAGATGCTCATAGGCCTCGTCCTTTTGCTCCTTGCTTCCCTCCTTTCGGGCTATCTGGAATTATACACGGTAAACTGGATCATACAGAGCCTCTGGGCGCAGATCGTTATTGTGCTCATTGTGCTGTTCCAGCCCGAGATCAGAAGGGCCCTTGCGCAAATGGGTGAAGCGAGGTTCCTCAGCGCCTTTACCCCCGCGGAAGAGCTAAAGTCCCTGGATGAGATCGTGAAAGCGGCAGTCGCCCTTGCGAACAGAAAGATGGGCGCGCTCATTGTCATAGAGAGGGATACCAGCCTTAAGGATTTTGTGGAAATGGGGACGCTCCTTGACGCAAAGGTCTCCAAGGAGATACTCCTGAGTATTTTCCATCCCTCGTCCCCCATCCATGACGGGGCGGTAGTAATCCATGGCAACAGGATAATCGCTGCAGGGTGTTTCCTGCCCATTGCATTAAGTACCGAGGTGAGTAAGGCCTTTGGCACGCGCCATCGTGCGGGGATTGGTCTCACCGAGGAAACGGACGCCATTGCGATCATTGTGTCCGAAGAGACAGGGACGATCTCCATGGCTGCGGCGGGGAAACTGGAAACACAAATTGATATGGAGAACCTGAGGAACAGGTTGACCGACATTTTTACTACCACCGAGCGCAAAAAGATTCACAGAAAGTCTGAGGGACTAAAGGAGACTTTGTGATAAAGAGGCTTTTTTGGGAAAACCTTGCCTTCAAGGCCGCTGCGGTGGTCCTTGCGGTGATCCTGTGGGTCTTTGTGACATCAAAAGGACAAACAGAGATGTCCCTGAGTGTCCCTATTGAATATGTAAATATCCCCTCGGGGCTCGAGATCTCAAAGCACACCGTGACCACTGCGCATATCGTCGTCAGGACGCACGAGAGCCTCAGCAAGAACATACGGCAGGAGAATGTCCGGGTCTCTGTGGATGTGGGAAGGGCGAAGAAAGGGGAAGAGATATTCTCTCTCAAGAAGGACGATG
>DATKOU010000056.1:0-3197 GCA_035524455.1 Thermodesulfovibrionales bacterium
CACTGTCAGTCCTGATGAGAGCGTTTCGGATGCAGTGAGCCTGATGAAGGAAAAGAAGATAAAGCATGTCCCGGTAGTCAAGGACGAGAAGCTTAAGGGTATAATCTCGGACCGGGACATAAAGGAGTTTACCCCTTCCAAGTGCACGACGCTTGATATCTACGAACTTCACTATATTTTTGCAAAGACAAAGATTAAGGATGTGATGAATACCAAAGTGGCGACCACCACACCAGAGATTCCGGTGGAAGAAGCAGCAGCGCTCATGTACGATCAGAATATAGGGTGTCTGCCTGTACTGGAGAACGGGAAGCTCGTGGGTATCATTTCTGATAGGGACATTTTCCGTGTTCTCATCGGTGTAACCGGAGTAAGGCATGGGGGGATCAGGATATACCTGACCATAGAGGATAAGCCAGGCACAATAAAGGATGTCGCTGATGTTATCAGAAACCACGGCTACAGGCTCCAGAGTATCCTCACCTCGTATGAATGGGTAAAGGAAGGCTACAGAAGGCTCGTGATAAGGACTAAGGGCAAGGGAGACTTTAAGGGTCTCAGGAAAGAGCTGGAGGAGCGGTTCAAGGGGGTGAGTATCAATCCGGGGAGCAGTGCTGATGAGCTCTTTACGGTACTGAAAGGCAAGTCAAAGGCATAGTAAGCCTGAGGTCATTTCCTCAGGGCTTTTCTATTCAGAAAAACCGGCCTTGGTCATCTTGGCAGGATTCAACAGCTTGTCTGCCTCTTTTTCGTCCAAATACCCCATCTCCACCACCACCTGCTTCACGGACTTTTTGTCCCTTAATGCCTTCTTCACCACCTCTGCCGCTTTGTCATACCCTATGAGGGGATTCAGCACAGTGGCAATTATGGGGTTCCTCAATATCAGTTCCGTCATATGCCCCTCATTCACTTCAAATCCCTTTATTGCCCTTTCTGCCAGAAGCCGTGACGCGTGTGCGAGAATGGTGATCGACTGAATAATGCTGTGTGCAATGACCGGCAACATCACATTAAGCTGAAAATCACCTGAGGCGTTGGCTATGGCGATGACGGTGTCATTCCCCATAACCTGTGCACATACCATCCGCATAGCCTCAGGGATCACAGGGTTCACCTTTCCCGGCATTATGGATGATCCTGGCTGGAGTGAGGGAAGCCTTATCTCAGCCAGGCCTGCCATGGGGCCGCTGTTCATCCAGCGAAGGTCATTGGAGATCTTCATGAGACTTGTTGCGCAGGTCTTTAGCTGACCTGAAAGCTCTGCAATGGCATCCTGTGCGGACTGTGCTTCAAAGTGGTTTTTGGCCTCCCTGAATTGAATATTTGTCAGTTCTGACAACCGTTTGGAAACTCTCTTCCCGAAATCCGGTTGCGTATTTACCCCGGTTCCCACTGCAGTACCGCCAATAGCGAGCTCCGCAAGGCGGGGGAGCGTATCTTTGATTCTCCCGATGGAATACTCAACCTGAGTTGCCCATCCCGACATCTCCTGTTCCAGGGTGATAGGCATGGCATCCATCAGATGGGTCCTGCCAGTCTTTACCGTTTTCTTATATTTCTTTTTTGTATGTGTTAGGGTCTGAAAGAGGAATTCCATGGAGGGGATAAAAAGCTCCTTGACCTGGATATAGGCGGAGACGTGGATTGCGGTTGGGATCACGTCATTGGATGACTGTCCCATGTTTACATGGTCATTGGGATGCACCGGAGATTTGGAATTCTTTTTTCCAGTGATCATTTCATTTGCCCTTGCGGCGATTACCTCGTTGGCATTCATGTTCGTTGATGTGCCCGAGCCTGTTTGAAAGATGTCCAGAGGGAATTGGTCATTGAACCTGCCTGCGATAATCTCCTCGCATGCCCTGATTATGGCATGGGAAAGTCTCTTATCGAGGAGCAGGGAATCCCCATTCACCTTTGCGCAGGCGAGTTTTATATACGCCAGGGAGCGGATAAACACCTCGGGAAATCTAATGCTGCTCACGGGAAAGTTCTCCACAGCTCTCTGGGTTTGCGCTCCCCAATACGCGTTCTTCGGAACCTTTATCTCTCCCAGGGAATCTTTTTCCAGTCTGAAGTCAGGCATGGAAATAAGTATATCATTATCCCCTTCCGTTTTCTATATCTTTTGTGAGGATGAATAGGGGTTATATTATGTTGAGGGTATTCCCGTTTAGGTGTATAATCAAGGCAAAGAGAGGAAGGAGCATACGATGCAGGAGAGCTGGAAATTCTTGGCCAAGAATGGTGAAGAGATCATGCTTAGATATGCAGTACCCAAGGATGCGGGGGATATTATTCAGACAGTGAAGTCCGCTTCTCCTGAGCGGAGTTATGTGCTCATGGAGCACTACGGCAAGAATCCAGCATCGGAAAAGGAATATATAACCGGGCTGAATCGTCAAAGGAATCTTCTCCTTGTTGCCCTCGCGGGCAGCACAGTAGTGGGAAGCCTTGCGGGTCTTCAGGCCGACGGTGGGCAGAGGCCGCAGACCGCCCATATCCTCAAGATAGGACTGCATCTCACAGAAGCATACCGAGGACAGGGGATTGGTTCAGAGATGTTAAACTACGCCATTGAATGGGCAGAGGAACATGGGTTCAAGAAGATGGAGGCGAGTATCTTTACCACAAACAAACGCTCCCTTCGTATGTTCGGCCGTGCCGGATTCGACGAGGAATGCAAAAAAAGAAGGCAGTTCCGGGTCGGCAATGAATTTATTGATGAGGTATGCATGGGGAAGCTGCTCGACTAGTTGCCTATCTCTGAATGGTCATTTGTTGAGTTCACCATGCACTACTCGTTCTTACCTCATAATCTGTAACAGTCGCACTCTGAGACTCCCGTGAGAAAGCGCATCTTCTCCCTCACCATATTCAGTATTGCAATGGGGTTCCTTGAAGCCGTGGTGGTTGTGTATCTGAGGCAATTGTATTACCCTGAAGGGTTCGTATTTCCGCTGAAACCCATGGTGCTGGAGGGATTTTATATCGAGTCTCTTCGTGAGGTTTCGACTCTTATCATGCTCGTCTCTCTGGGTGTGGCTGCAGGGAGGATTCTTTCTGAGAGGCTTGCATACATACTGTATTGTTTTGGTTTCTGGGATATCTTTTACTATGGCTGGTTAAAAGTGCTATTGGATTGGCCTCAATCGTTTCTCACATGGGATATATTATTTCTCATTCCCGTGGTA
>DATKOU010000057.1:0-11619 GCA_035524455.1 Thermodesulfovibrionales bacterium
GACTGGGTGCTTATTATTTCCTGGACAGTATTTTCTGCAATCGTAATCAGCGCCTTTTTTGTCGCGGACAGAACCGGCTTCAAGATAAGACGCTATGCACTGATCGATTATGTCATTAAGGGCAGGCTAAGGAAATTCAGGGATGCCAACTGGGTCGTCAAGATGTCCTTCGTTGTGTCGAAGATGGTTGTTCCGCTGCCTCTTCTGCTCTGCTGTCTCTTCTCTGCGGGCATCCCCGGATATGTCTCTATCGTTGCCGTTTCCGCCAGCCTGCTAATCGCAGTGTGTTGGCTATTGGCAAGGAACCATGTGGGCTTTTGGCTCCGCTTTGTCCTTTATCTGACCGTCCCCATTCTTCTCAGTCTTGTTGAGGCGGAAAGGGCGCCCTGGGTCAGCCCAAGAATGTTCACGTTTTACCACCTCTGTTTCGGTATTATCGCATTGTTTGTGCTGCTTGCCGTAAAGTTTACCCGCGAAGCGAAAGGATTCCGGATGACGACCATGGACTTTCTGATCATTTTTATCGCGGTGGTCGTGCCTAACCTGCCTGATAAGTCAATCAGGAGCTATAATTTGGGCATGCTCGCAGTGGAGATAATCACTCTTTTGTTCGGCTACGAATTTCTGATTACAGAGCTCCGGGGAAGCTTCGGCGCCTTGACGGTTTTGACCCTGCTGTCCTTTATGCTCATTGGTGTGCGGGGTGGTATGGGACTGTTGAACTGAAAGAACTATGAAATGGAGAAGGAGGACTCACGATGTTCAAAAGGCATAGTATATCCGTAGGCATTGTGCTTGTGCTGGCTGTTGCCTTGTTGGCGGCTTGCAGCGGGCCTGAACAAAAAAAGGTTAAGTTTTATAACAAGGGCAAGGGCTTGTATGACAAAGGGGAATATGCGAAGGCGAAGCTGGAGTTCAAGAACGCCATCCAGATAGATGTGAAATATGCCGACGCATACTATATGCTTGGCATGAATGCACTAAAATCAGGAGACCCCGGTGGAGCCCACTGGAGCTTCTCCAAAGTCGTAGAGATCTCACCGCAGCGTTGGGATGCACAGGTTCAGCTGGGCAAGTTTCTCCTGGGCGCTGGCAAAGTGGATGAGGCAATGGCTAAGGCGGAACTTGTCCTGCAAAGCGAACCAAAGAATGAGGATGCGCTTATCCTCAAGGGCGCTGTCATGCTGAAGAAGAGGGATTACAGAGGCGCGCGCCGCTTCCTTGAATCTGTTGTGGGGCGCGACGTGCGCGGACCTGACGGTTACCTGCTTTTGGCCTCTATCTTTGTGCAAAGCGGAGATACGCAGAATGCCGAGAAAATTCTGCGTGAGGGCCTTAAGTTGAATGAGAAGTCGGCGTTGCTCTCCATCACCCTTGCCGACCTTGCCCTGAAAAACAAACATACTGATGAGGCAGCCGACCTTATGCAAAAAGTGATTGCGATAGAGCCTGATGTTGCCCGTCATCGCATGAACCTGGCGGGGATTTACTGGGATTCGGGCAAACAGCAACAGGCGGCGAGTGTTCTCAAGGCCTATGTATCAGCAGAACCCAAGAAAGAGGAACGTTGGCTTCAGGCGTCCGCTTTCTATATCTCAAGGAACAGAACAGCTGATGCTGAGCAGGAAATGCAGGAAGGAATACGCCAGAATAAAAAGAGCTTTCAGATACGTTTTGCGTTGAGCGCTCTCTATTTGGGCACGAACCGGCCCGATCAAGCGGTTTCCGTCCTTCAGGAGTGTCTCGGTCTGGAGAAGGACCCGACGAATCCGAATGTTATCCATACAAAGAATCTTCTGGCGAAATTCTATCTTTCGCGGCAGGAGACCGACAAGGCGAAGATGTATGCAGATGAGGTCATAAAAGAGAGTCCGAAAAACGTGGAAGCCAATTACATCGAGGGAGTTATTCATCTCGATAAGCAAGAAGGGGTACAGGCTGTTTCTTCATTTCGCACCGTTATCAGTGAGGAGCCTCAATCCATACCTGGCCATATCGGTCTTGCGAAGGCACATTTCATCAACAAAGAGCCGAATCTCGCCTTCGATACCCTCCAGAAGGCCTTGAAGATTGCACCTGATTCAAGGGACGTAGCTTTAACAATGGCGGGTCTCTATGCGGCGAATAAGGATTTCAAGAGCGCGGAATCCCAGTATGCCAAACTCCTGGCCGCGAACCCAAATGACCTGGGAGCCAGGGCCAGCCTGGGTGATCTTATGCTGAGAACAGGCAACTTTAAGCGGGCAGAGGAAGTGTACACTGATATAAAGAGGAAGGCCCCGAATAACCCCCTGGGGTACGTAAAGCTGAGTGCTCTGTATGGCGCCCAGAAGAAATGGGACAGGGCAATCAACGAAATGGAGCAAGTGGTCCGGATACATCCTGAACTTTGGTCGACAACGAATGACCTTGCCGAGTTGCTGAACGAATTCGGCAGCGGGAAGCAAGACCTGGACAGGGCACTGGCGCTGGCCCAGAAAGTCATATCCGTCAGTCCTGACAACCCTGCCGTTTTAGACACTCTCGGCTGGATCTATTATCGCAGGGGTGAAACAAATCAGGCCATTGAATTGCTGGGAAAGGCACAGGCCAGGAATTCCGGAAATCCCTTAATCAATTACCATCTGGGGATGGCCCATAATCGCGCAGGCAATTCCGGAAAAGCAAAGGAATATCTCCAGCTTGCCCTGAATTCCAAACTTGGTTTCCGCGGCAGGGATGAGGCCGAAAAGACAATGACCAGCATCCATTAACACATAAATCCCCCGGTACTGTAAAAGAGGCACGAGCGACACAAGGGATGGCTTGCCTCATGCTGAATAGATTTTGCCCTCATTTATGAGCGCATTGGCTATATATTCATATACGCGTCTTTAAACTAAACTTAATTTCTCTGTAACAAAATTGTAACCAAGGTGTAACAATTATTGTAGTAAAATTAGTGATTATCCCTCGTGGCAAGCTGCGGGGTCCCTATTGCACAACATGATGGCGTTGTGGAGGCCTTGGAAGATTGGGGAGTCCTTGCGCCTCCTTAATGACCCTATACGCAAGACATGCTTTCATCCCTGTAAAGACACGGGGCATTTTGCAAAGAGGGGTTCGTAATAAAAAGGATTCTATTCATGATGCTTGATAGAGTTTTTTCTACAACGTCTTGATTTTCGATACAAAACAATGGTCAAAATGTGGCGGAGGGATAATACATGTTTCGAATGATTTTGATTCTTTTTATGGCGGCCGGGGTGCTTCTTGCTTATTCTGTGTCCTTGTCACGGGCTGGGGAAGGAGATGCTGCGCCTCGCATGAAAGCTTCAGAGGGGTCCGAGCGGATTGCGCCTTTGACGGCTTTATCGCCCGCGACAGAGCCTGGCAAAGAGGGTTACCTTATCGGATCTGGCGATGTGCTGGATATTGCCGTATGGAAGGATGAGGCTTTGACTCGGTTATGTGTTGTCCGGCCCGACGGGTTTATCACATTTCCTCTGGTCGGGGAGGTCCGGGCTGCCGGAAGAACAGCATCACAGGTGAAAGCGGAGATAGAGAAAAGACTTGCCCGCTATGTACCGGAAGTAACGCTTTCTCTGGAGATAAAGCAGATCAACAGCATGATTATTTACGTAATAGGCAGGGTGAATAGTCCCGGCCGATTTATACTAAACGTCGATATCAACGTCCTTCAGGCCCTCGCATCGGCCGGAGGGCTCAATCCTTTTGCAAAGAGGAATAGTATCAAGATTCTCAGGCATGGAAGCGATGAAACCACCCTATATCCATTCGAGTACGACGAGGTCATCGAGGGAAGGCATCTGGAACAGAACATCTTTCTCAGACGGGGCGATGTCATCGTCGTTCCCTGATGAATTGCAGGCGCTGGCTGATGGTTATTATTGTGCTGCAGTGTTATCCATCGCTTGTGTGGGGGGACGAATTCCGTCTTGTGCCAGCTGCCTCAATCGAGCAGCAATACAATAGCAACATCCTGCTTTCGACTGACCCTTTGATCGTGACGCCTTCTGGAAAGGGAGATTTCGTCACCATCGTCTCGTTGGGCGCTGATATGGTAGAACGCACGGAGCGACTCGATACAGACCTGCTGGTTCGGTTTGACAAGCTTATATATGCCAATCACGGGGACCTCAATGATACGAATCAGACATACAGCGGGAGGGCCCGGTATCAAGTAACGCCCCAGCTTGGTATCTCATGCGAGGCTGCCTACACAAAAAACTATAACCCCACACTGAACATAATCCCGTTGCCTGGGCTACCACCTGGACTTTACCCTATTCAGCCTTTTCCCCCATTACCTGGGGAGCCCGGCGGGCCTGGCGGGCCTGGCGGGCCTGGTACGGGACCGGGAACTCCCTCTCCGACGGCTGGCGCCTTTTTGGAAGCTGTACCCTGGAGGCACATCACCGCTTTATTGGCTGCTAACTATCAAGTTGACGAAACAACATCAGCCACGATATCCTACAGCTACGGCAACGACTATTACTATAATAACCCGAATTATCAGAACGATTCATCCCAGAATGTTACCGCGGTGGTGACACATGATTTTAGTCAGTACCTTCCCTATCTGAAAGGATGGTTGAACCTGAACTACAACTATTATTGGCTTCCCGATTCCAGGAATAATGGTATCTCGGGAACCGTAGGCTTTTCATGGGATTTCAATGAGCTCTGGAGCATCTCCAGCTCAATCGGTGCCACGCTTCAAAGGTCGGAACTATTTGTGACACAATTCATTCCCATACCTCCAGGTCTCATACTCGTGGCAAGGGAAACGTTGAACAACTCCGGCTGGAGCGGAGTGGGAGGGGTCTCCCTTAATTACAAGGGCGAGTACATGAATGGCAGCCTCACCTACAATAAGGGTATTACACTAGCCTCTGGTCTGAATGGCGCGGCAGTGAGCGACAGCATAGTACTCCAAGCTGGTTATTCACTCACGCGTGAGTGGTCGACTGCTCTGACAGCCGCCTATCAGACATACAGGTCTGATACTTCAAATTTAAATCTGTCGACTAATAATGTAAACTATCAGACATTCTTCATCAGTACGGGGGTGCGTTACATGCTTCCGGAATTTCTCCGGGCAGGGACAGGACGCACTTCCCTGGAGGCGTTTTACGGGTATAACGTGAATCACGATAGCGTGTCGCACACGAAGGCAGATAGGAACTTGTTCACTGTCCGGCTGCATGTTGAGTACCCTTTTTTTGAATAGGGGTAAAGCGAAATAAGAGAAAGGACCTTTGATGGAGCAAGAGAAGACATTGCGCGCTGAAGATATCTTGCGAATTGCCTGGCGGCGACGTTGGGGATTCATGATATCGTTGCCTGTCGTTTTCCTCATTTCGGTTGTCGTTGTCCTGATATGGAAGCCTGTGTATCGCTCCACCGCCACGATCCTCATCGAAGAACAGGAGATCCCGCCGGAATATGTGATGGCAACGGTATCAAGTTATGCGGACGCGAGACTCCAGGCCATCAATCAGAGGATTATGAGCGCAGCGCGACTTCTCGAAGTCATCAATCGTTTCAACCTTTACGCAGATAAAAGGAAGAGGTTTACCACCGAGGAGATCATCTCGAATATGCGTGGAAAAGATGTGAAGTTCGAGACCATTACGGCTGATGTGGTAAATCGCAGGACAGGTCAGCCTGCTTCAGCGACTATTGCATTTAGCATCTCATATTTCGGGGAAAATCCTGTGGTGGTTCAAGAGGTCGCTAATGTCCTCGCCTCTTTATATCTGGAGGAGAACTTGAAGGTCGTAAGCCAGCAAACTGAGGGCGCCACGAAATTCCTTCAAGAGGAAATGAAGGATGTCCAGGCCAAGCTGGCAGAGTTAGAGAAAAGAATCGCTGCCTATAAGGACAAAAACCCCCATGCCGTTCCGGAGCTCCTTCAGTTCAACCTTAACGCCCTGGATGGGACCGAGAGGAATTATGACCAGGTGAACGACCGTCTCCCCTCTCTTCGCGAGAAGGAGAGCTATCTGAAGACCCAATTGGCTACTATTGCGCCTGACACGAAAAATCAGGATAAGGACCTCCTGAAAGAACTCAGGGCGAAGCTCGTGATGCTAAGCTCAAAATACTCAGACTCATATCCCGATGTGAAAAAAACGAAAAAGGAAATCGCTGAGCTTGAAGAAAGGCTTAATGCTGAAAACACTAACGTGTCCGTTCCTGAACAACCGGACAACCCTGCATACGTTGCGCTTGCCTCGGAGTTAGCCAGCGTACAGTCAGAGATCGAGTCTGCCAAGAGACAGCTGGAGGATCTCGATAAGAGGAGAAATGAATACCGGCGAAGAGTGGAACTGTTCCCCAAAGTAGAGGAAGGCTACAAGAACCTTATGGTCGAAAGAAACAGTACCCAGGCAAAATACGATGATCTTATGAAAAAATTCATGGAAGCGAAGGTGGCACACGGCCTTGAAAAGGAAAAGATGGGAGAGCGTTTTACCTTGATCGATCCTGCGAGGCTTCCGGAGAAACCGGTCAGGCCTAACCGACCCCTTATTCTTATCATGGGGCTTATTCTCGGTATCGGAGCGGGCGCCGGGACGGCGTCGCTGCGAGAGGCTACAGACCGTTCAGCCCGCGGGGCAGAAGATCTGGCGACAGTTATTCCTTTGCCAATTCTCGCAGAGATACCGGAGATTGTCTCAGCGGAGGATGCGCTCTGCAGGAGAAGACGCTTGAGGATGGCCGTCGGAATAACAGTTCTCTTAGTCGTTGGTCTCGTGCTGGGTATCCATTTGTTTGTGATGGATATGGATCTCCTCTGGGTACGTATGATGAAGTATTTAAATTTATAACAAGGAAACAGACTGGGAAGGTGTGATTCGAACGTGGACAAGATAAAAACAACGATATCTTCTTTAAAGTATAAGCTAAGCGGCGGCAAGAAAAAAACGCCAGACGCATCCTTGCGTAGTACTCCTGAGAAAGAGGAGGATGAGCAGTACAGGGCCAAGATGGAAAAAGCTGTATCATTTTTCAAACAAAGGCAAGGCGGCAAGAAGGAAACACCGGAGGTCCCTTTAGAAAATACCCCGGACGTAACGCCCCAGGGAGAGGCTGAGGTGAGGAGGAAGGTGACAACTGCTGTCTCTTTACAAGATGATAATGGACAGAAAGATGGTATGCATCAGGAGGAAGATAGTGGCGGCATGAAAGAAACACCGGAGGCGTCCATACGTAGTGCTCCTGAGAAACAGGATAATGGGCGGTACAGGGACAAGATAGGGAAAGCAATGTCATTTTTCAAGCAAAGACAAGGCGGTAAGGGGGAGACGCCCGAGGTCTTTTCAGAAAACAACCCTGAGGTAATGCCTCAGTCAGCGGCTGAGGTGAGGGCAGAGGTGACAACTGCCGTACCTTTGCAAGACAGCGATGGACAGAAAGACAGTATGCGTAGGGAGAGAGATAATGAGAGAATCGGATGGATATCTCCGACTTATTCACAATCCCGGAGAGTTCATTTAGATCCGCGATTCGTCTCGAGAAACAGGTGTTTGGCTTATCTGGACAATGTTCCAGGAGCGGAGGCTTATAGAATGCTACGGACACAATTGTTGCAGCGAACTTGGGGCACCGGGAACAATACCATTATGGTTACCAGTGCTTTGCCGGGCGAAGGTAAGACCCTCACAGCCATCAATCTTGCCTTCACCGTTGCCCGTGAGTTCCGGAATACGGTCCTGCTGGTTGATGGAGACCTGAGAAAGCAGAGCATTCATAAATACCTGGGATGCCCTGGTGGAAAGGGATTGGTAGATTATCTTGTTGACGGTTCGCCTGTTTCCGAATTAATCACCTGGCCGGGCATCGAGAAGATTACACTTATTTCCGGAGAACGTTCTTTTCAGGAAAGCGCCGAGATTCTTGGATCGCAGCGTATGAAAGAACTTGTGTTCGACATGAAACAGCGCTATCCTGAGCGATACATTATTTTTGATGTGCCCCCTATTCTTACCGGTGCTGACACCTTAACGTTTGTTTCTCTCGTTGACCTGGTGATTGTTGTTGTTCAAGCGGGCAAAACCTCGAAAGAAGATGTTAAGAAGGCGCTTCAGTTTCTTCCTAAGGGGAAGGTTTTTGGGCTTGTCTTGAACCGCTGTTAGTCACCGTGCTTGGTAGAATACGTGACCTGCGTTGCTGTTCTGTACAGATGTGTCGGCTTCGCTAAGTATTCCACAGAATTCCTGAAATGGCTCTGGTGAGCAGCAAGAAAGGCTACAATGTGAGGTTCGCCTCCATACTTTGAAATCCGTGTTCTTTGAAAAAGAACAATCCCGACTCTCAACAATAATTTAACAGTTATTTCATGAGCCGGACATGTTTCTGTAATAATAGAGCGCTAATCTAATAGCACTGTCGGCGGATGCCTTCAGATGAAAGGGAGTTAATCATGAGGGAGAAAAAAGAAACGTTTGAGGAGGCAGCGATATGGCGAAACTTGAATTAAAGGGAGCGGTGAGGGGAAAAGTGAGGAAGAAAACATCTGAGCCTTTAGTCCCTCTGGAGGAAACAGCCCCGAAAGGACTGAAAAGGCTCGCTAAAGCAAGGACATCCAATCTTGTGGCCTCTGTAGAGATGATGGGGCGGAACGAAAAGTGTTATGGATTAAGAGAGGAACGGTGTTCCAAGGAAACGGTGAATCTGGGTATGCCCCAGGAAATATCAGCGGGCAGAGCCTGTGGTATCAAGAAGCATTACCTGACATCCAATGTCTCTTGCTGGCTCACATTCAGACTGCCAAAGGAAGCAGTGGGTCTAGCGAAAAAGGTTGCGATCGTAGGAGATTTCAATAAATGGGATAAAGAGGCCTCACCGATGAAGAAGCTTAGAAGCGGCGACTTTGAAATCACGTTAGAGTTGTCGACGGGGAGGGAATACAGGTTCCGTTATCTAATGGACGGACATCGATGGGAAAATGATTGGTGTGCCGACAGGTATGAACGGAATCCTTATGGCGGTGACGATTCAGTCGTGATAGTCTGAAACACTTCTGCCGGAGACAGCCGGAATTAGTACTACGCAACGCTTCCCATCGATTGCAACAGTGAACATTTCCGAGCAAACCACTCATTGTATTCACGACAACCAGCTACAATGAAACACGAACGCAATGTGACCTGCCGAAGCGCGTGTCTCCGCATTATTCAGGAACTATACTCTCATCAATAAACAGTCGTATTCATTTATTCTCCCTGAATCACGATTCGATGGATTTATGCCAAGCACTCCAAAGCCGTTCCTTTCATAAGCAGAGATGCTCTCTGTCCAGTGGGGCATTCTTTCATATGTGGGGACAAGAGACAACTTCGTCTGAACCGCCATGACGCATTCAAGTTTGTTTCCCAAGCCCTTGAGGACTTCGGTGTCGTTGGCTTGTATCTCCGTTTTAAGAAAAATGTGTTTGCTCTCAATGCCAGGGACAATCTCGCCTAGCACTTCCCCAAGACTTTGGACGGACACCTTTTCTTCTGTAGCTATTGTTCCCTCACCAGAACACTTCGTACAATATTCACCCGCTTTTCGTAAGGGACTATAGACTGTTTCGTCGTAAACATTAATTGTTTGGTTAGGCCCCTGACGTCCTGATGAGCATTTGTGAATATGCCAATTGCGACCAGAAAAGGCCGTTACCGCTAATCGTTCAAAAACAGATGAGACTGGTCTGAATGAAAGTATCTCTCCGGTGTAGAAGGCCCGCAGCTTTGGAGCTAACTGGCCATCGTTTAAGCCAAGGTAAATTACGAGATCAATGGCCATTTCCTTAAAAATCGACCTGATCTCAGCGTCATATGCAAACCAATCATCTTTAGTTCGCTTCCGGTCAATTAGCGTGAACAATTTGCCTCCACTCCATTGCATGTCGTAATCGGTAAGGTTTTCAATGAGGCTTCAAATCCGTTTCCCGAACGTGCCCATGGTGTTTTCCTCTTTAAAGGTCGCAGTGGGACATCCGGCAGGGCCGGAGATCCTCATAGAGTTTCCCCGACAGGACATTTCTTGTGATCTTCACTGCTCATATCAAACTCCGTCTTTGCAGCGAAGTTCCATTGCGAAGCAGTGCACAGCCTTAGAGTAGTGTATTCCCGTTACACCATGATGAAAATCCCGTGAAGATTTTGTTACGAGGAGATTGATCAAAAAATATATTGAGCTGGCCTTCTTTTTGCAGGCAATACCACGAATGCGCCTTAGCCTTTGGAGTGTTCGTTTAACCGACTGATCCGCAAAAACCACCTTGCTGAAGGGATCACCCTTTTCAAGAGAACCATGCTTATCTGCGACAAAGGAATAACGGTGATGTACATCCAGGATATCACACAGACAGTTTTCTGCTCAAATGAGGGGTTTCTGGCGGAACTGAACGGCGTGTGCAATTTGATCCGTGTCAGGCACGCCTTCTCACGAACACTTTTTCACGGAGCATGTCTTTTCATATCTTCACCCTAAGACGGCCTCAGCATCTTGCTATTAAGGAACATGAGGAATAAGGCATTTGAGAGCCGTTGATCTATGCTGCTTTTCTCGATGGTCTGTTCTGCACTGTAACGAAAATTTAACGCGTCCTTCATCATCTTGCAACAAAGATCTGGTTGAATAGATACTGTTAGCTTAAAGGTATGGGCATTTTGCTGACCTTTTGAAGGAACCAGAAAACCCGGAAGACGAACCTAGCAGGTTCTTTTCCGGGTTTTTTATTTGAAAAATTCAAGAGGAGCACCCCCCTCGGGGAATAGTTACGGGGATGTTGTTGACCTCATGCAAGACACTAAAAGTCCTGATCGGTCCAATGATATGCCGTAATGAGCATGGATAAACAGTAAACTGGGTACGTTGCCGACCTGCATGTTCAATGTGCAGGGACCGGATAGCCCGGATGACGAGCATCGCGTGCGGTGTCGAAATCCGGGTTTTTTGTCTGTACGGCGCAATCAGGAGAAAGTAAAGCCAAACCCATCGTAAGGTGGGGACGGAAAGCCACGGGTCCCACACGGACAGCCGGGTTGCCTCTCTCAGGAGAGACTCTCCGGCTTTTTTATTGTGAGCTAACTAAACGAGGTGAAAAAAGGATAACACTCTCGGTAAGTGAAATCGCAGGCTTTGTTGTCACGCAGTAGATGCTTTCAGGAACGCACCCCTTACCATAAAGGCAAAATGCCGTTCGTTGCACGGTCAACTGGCTGCTCGCACGGGCAGGCGGAGCAGAGTTGGAAGCAGAGGTTGTTACAGCAAGAACAATGCTAGGTAAAAAGAAAGGAGAGGAGAAAATGAGAAAGTTGATTGCAGCAGCATGCATGGCTTTGTTGTTTACGGCAGGAACGGCAAAAGCAGACATAGCATATCCGGGAGCTATTGCTTATTGGAACCAGTATGGCCAAACAGGTCAGCAGGTGTCAACACCTGGGACTGGGTCATCTAACATTACGGCAATAGATATGACCAGAGGGGTTGGGTTACTCACCGACAGCGCTGGCGCTAACTCATTGAATTCCAACGGATGGACCGGTGAGGCAACGGATTATATTCAGTTTGGTTTAACGATTGCTTCTGGCTATGAGGCAAACCTGAACCAACTCTTGA
>DATKOU010000058.1:0-6407 GCA_035524455.1 Thermodesulfovibrionales bacterium
ATTTTTGACTTTATGTAAAGCGTATCCGCTTCAGAATACGTTTCGGCTCTTACTATCTTTAAATATGCCTTCCCCGGCTCGTCCTGGAAAAACTGATATTGCCTGGTGTTAGGAAAAATCTTTACCCAGGGCATAAGTCTCGGGATGATTTTTCCTTCCCGACTAATGAGGTAGTCGTTTATCCTTCCCTCTATCCTGTCGATGAGCTGATGATGTCGTCCGCAAAGAGGGCAAAAATCTTCGCCCCGGAGTGCGATGTCGGATGTTTTGTATCTTATCAGCGGCATTGCATAGTTCAAAAAACCGCTTCCCACTATCTCTTCCCGGCCGCCTCCTGATGCATCAAACTCCGTTATCCCGTAATAAGGGTAAAGATGCTGGCTCATCGAATATTCACATTCACTGCCGAATAATAAATGTTCAGTCATTGCATATACTGAAAATATCCTCCTATGAAAGACCCCCTCTATTAAATCCTTCTGCCAGTCGTACAATGTCTCTGCAAAGTATTTTATCGCCTTTACCTTATCGAAGGAGAGCTTCTTGTTTTTAATAAATAGTGAAATGACCGTCAGCACTGAAGGATACCCTGTGATAAACTCCGGCTTAAATTCTGTCATCATCTGAACGTATCTCTTAAGCCATTCATCCACCATGACGTATCTGGCTGAAAGGAACAGCTTATTGCCATAGCGCAGGTAAGGGAGATTAGTGCTCTTCCCGGATTCTATCATACCCCTGAATAGCACCTCTCTGCTCCGGGTCGTATACCCTATCCTGTTGAACGAATATATTAAGAACGCCTCGAATATCTCCTGCGATTCTTTTGTTCTGAATATGGTTAAGGGTATCCCGGTTGATCCGCTCGTACGGTCCCTGAGGAGAAAGTTTTTCGGTATTCTTTCATCCACGAATTCATCAGTCCTGTCCCTCACCGTCTCCTTATCGAGATAGGGAAGAATTCTTATATCCTCGATGCACTGAAGATTTCCCGGGTTGAATCCGTAATCGGAAAAAAGTTTCCTGTAATAAGGGACGTGTCTCATTGCATGCAGAAGGAGGTTCTTGAGCTGTTCGAATTGATAAGCAATAGTCCTGTCTCTGTCCCAGTTCTCCGCTTCCTTCAAAAAAGCCAGCCAGTAAAAGAAGGTTGGACCATAAGATATTCGATATCTCAGGGCCAGCGGCAGTCTGTCATAAAACCCCAGGACCATCTTCTCTAAAGTGGTCGATAGCCTGAAGAACTTCTTTGCTGTTTCAAGTGGACCCATTTCTTATTTTCTCTTTATCTATTAATGCCTTCAGAATTTGATAATTTGCAACCGCTTCAGGTTTTCATATAACTTCAGCAGTTTAGAGAAACCAAATGCAGGGATGAACAGCGCCATAAAGCATATAGCCATGCCCCTTAACAGATCTCTATGATCCGGCCTGCCCTTAAAAAGTGAGGGTATGCGTTTTATTCCTTTTACCCTTTCACCATCAAGTGTATGATAGAAAATTCTCTCCTGTTCCTGTCGCCTTCTTATAATATTTAAATCTACTTTTTTCGCATCAACATCCTGAAACCCTATAATTTGTTCTAGCAGCTTCCCCCGCATGTAAGCAAAATCCTTATTGAATGCCGCGAGATCTTTACGATTATTTCGTCCGGCCCACATACTGATATTGTTCCCGTGAAATCTGTATTTGCCGAGGATGTCGAGAATATATTCGGCTTCCGTAAAACATGAAGAGAATGCAATCATATAATAATCGACACCCCTTTTAATATCCTCAGGAATCGGATATATCCTATCGATGATAGCCTTTCTAAAGGCAAATGAGCTACCTCCGCAGTATATACGGCCCGAAAATATTTCATTAGCAACCCAGCCGCTGATTTCCTCTTTATACCCAAAGGCATAATAAAAATTATGCACGATAGTATTTCCCTCGCTGTCAATCAGCTCAACAGGGTGATACACCATCCCTGCACGGGGATTCTCCACAAATCTCTCAACAACTTTCTGGAGTCTCTCCTCATACCATAGATCGTCAGAGTCGAGAAACGTAATTATTTCTCCCCTGGCATGGGATATCCCGGTATTCCTTGCACTTGCAATCCCTCGGTGCTGCTGGTGAATTTGAAAAATGTTTTGCCCGTACTTTTTGAGGGCTTCCGGGGTGTTATCAGTGGAGCCATCGTCAACGACAATGATTTCCCTCCTTTCCCCAGGGTAGGTCTGTCGAAAGAGGCTCTCCAGGGCAGACCCAATAAAACGCCCATTGTTAATGGTAGGAATGATTACAGAAACCAGTGGCAGCTTTTTTTGGGTCGGTCCGGTCATCTCAAAAATGCTCTTCTCTCCTCATATGCAATTCTCGGGTGACCGTTCTGTCCTTTTTCCCTCACGATTCGGGCTCCACTGGTTTAATGGGAGCTTTTATGTCGGGATACGCCCTGAAGGTGAGGATTCCATGAAGGGGATCGGTATTGTCCAATCTTCTCAAATATCACGAGTTCATTCATCGTACCCTGCTGACAGTCGGTAACAGAGCATTTTCTCCCTCGCCATTTCCGCCTCTTTTCGCCTCTCTTCAAACCCCTCCTTGCCCATCATTCCGTAGGTGTAGTTCTTGCCTTCTTCCACCCCTGGCTGATTAAAGGGATTTACGCTGTAGAGGAATCCTGTAAACACGGTTGCAATCTCGAAGAAATAAAACAGCTGGCCCATATGGTAGGGGTCTATGGAAGGAATGCTGAGAGTCATGTGAGGTCTCTTGTTTTTCGCAAGGGCAAGTTCTGTGGACTCTTCCTCAGCATTCATGAGCTCCGAGAGGAGGTGATCTCCCAGATAATGGGTCCCCTCCATCTTCTCAAAAACATTGGGGATCCTAATATCCGTTCCATAGTCCATGATCTTCAGAAATATACAGACCTTATCCTCGGGCCCTTCCATCCAGAGCTGAAGCTGGGAATGCTGATCAACGCATCCGAGGGACGGATACGGCGTTATGCCGGTACCGAGTTTCCCAAGGCTCTCGGCCCATAACTGGCAAAACCACTCAGACAGGAATTTCAGACCGTCCGCATAAGGAATGATCACATTGATATTTCTTTTCTCTTCTTTCTCCATCAGATACAGGAGCGTCCCGAACAGATACGCCGGGTTTTTCCATATTTCAGGGTCCGAGCATTTTCTATGGATGTCCGCAGCACCCTTCAGCATTTCCGCGCCCCCTACTCCTATTACCTCTGAGAGCAAAAGACCGACAGGGCTGAGGACCGAAAACCTCCCCCCCACTCCGGGAGGGATAGAGAGAGATTTCAACCCCAAATCAGTCGCAATCCTTCTGAGGTTTCCTTTGACAGGGTCTGTGGTCACAATAATCCTCTCCCTTGCCTTATCCCCCAAAGTCCTTGAAAGTTCATCCCAGAGTATCATGAATGATGCCATGGTCTCTGCGGTACTTCCTGATTTAGTGATGACATTGACAACGGTCTTCTTCATGTCGATTAGAGAGAACACTCCATTGAGCGTTCGCGGATCCGGATTATCGCAAATAAAGACCCTTGGTTTTTTTGTCAGGTTATGGAACGGGCTCAGGGCCTCCAGAATCGACCGAGGGCCAATGGCAGATCCCCCGATTCCGAGGACTAAGAAGTCATCAGCGCAGTTCCTTACCTCTTCCGCGAGCTTTTTTATCGCAGAGGTATCCTGGGAAGTAAGGTCCATAAAAGAAAGCTCAGGCCATGCCCTTTGTATAATCTCCTGGTGGGCCCTCCCGATTCTGTCCCTCAGGGCCTCAACCTGCCTTACAGAGATTCCTTTCTCTTCGAGTAGTTCGGTCATCATGTGAGAGAAATTCAATTCCATCATCCTGTTTCATCCCCTCTCAAGGGTGCCTTCGCATCCCCGTCTTTCCACACTTTATCATGTATCTTTACCAATGCTCGAAGAAATGTCAATTCTTTAAAAACACTTCCGATCATCTGAGGTCATCAGGCTATGGGAGTTGCGGTTCATGTATACTATCTTCAATGACTAGCAAAAGGATAATGGACAAGATTGGATCCCTTCTTTTCAAGGAAAAAGGAACCATTTACAAGGAGCCGGGCGGTAAGATAACCACCTGCCTTGTGTATCCGAACACCTACCATATCGGGATGTCGAACCTGGGTTTTCAGGGCATCTATACCCTTCTGAACAGGAGTCCCGACATCGTCTGTGAAAGGGCCTTTCTCCCTGACCAGGAGGATATGAACGAACATATAAGGACAGGGACGGAAATTCTTTCCTTAGAGTCAAAAAGACCCCTGAACCGCTTTGATATTGTTGCATTCTCGGTCTCTTTTGAGAACGATTACCCCCACATCCTTACCATTCTCCGAATGGCGAAGATTCCGGTGAGGGCAAAGGAGAGAGGAGAAGGCCATCCCCTCCTGATCATGGGCGGGGCCTGCAGCTTCTTCAATCCAGAACCAGTGGCAGAATTCTTTGACCTGTGCGTAATAGGAGAGGCGGAGGAGGTACTCCCTGAACTCATGGAGGCACACAGGGCCTCAAGAAACAGGGAAGAACTCTATGAAAGAGCGAAGGGTATAGAAGGGATCTACCTGCCGAAGTTTTACCGCCTCCACTATTTCCCCGATGGAAGGATCTCAGAGAGGGAGGCATGGGGAACCGCACCCATGATGATAAAAAGACGTTTTGTGAAGGATATATCGAGATACAGAACCGGGCCGTCCATCATCACGCCGGAAACAGAGTTCTCACGGATGTATCTCATGGAGGCGATGAGGGGTTGTCCATGGAACTGCAGGTTCTGTGTGGCAGGCTCAGTCTACAAACCGGTGAGGAAGAAAGAGGTGAGTACATTAAAAGAAGAAATAAGAGAAGCCTCATCCGCGACCGGCAGAATAGGCCTTATTGCGCCATCACTTACGGATTATCCCCACACAAAGGATGTCCTCAGCATCGAAGGGGTTGACTTCTCCATCACCTCATTAAGGGCAAGTCAGAAGAGCGCAGAACTTATCCCGTTTCTCAAAGGGAACAGGAGCGTCTCGATCGCCCCAGAGGCAGGCACCGAGAGGCTGAGGACAGTGATTGACAAAAAGATCACAGAGGAGAACATCCTGGAAACCTCCAGGCTTATCCTTGCAGAAGGGATTGAAACCCTCAGGCTTTATTTTATGGTGGGCCTTCCCACCGAGGACCAAAGGGACATTGAAGGGATTGTCTCTCTTGTGAAGAAGCTAAGGAAGATTTCGCACAGGGGGAATATCGTCCTTACTCTCAGCACCTTTGTCCCCAAGCCGTTCACCCCCTTTCAGTGGCATCCCATGGAGAGGATGGAGACCGTGAAAGACCGCCTCAAATCAGTGAAGAAAGGGCTTATTGCCTTAAAGGGGGTGAAGGTGTTCCACGATGTCCCTAAATATGCATACATGCAGGGACTCTTCTCACGGGGTGACAGGAGGGTTTCCCATGTTCTGGAAGGTATGGAAGGCATCGAAGACTGGAGAAAGGCGTGCGCCAATAAAGGGACAAACGCTGAATTTTATCTTTTCAGGCAGAGATATCTCCAGGAAACACTTCCGTGGGATTTCATCGATAATTACATTTCGAAAGAAAAACTCTGGACAGAATATGAAAAGGCGATTGGCAATGTGTGAGGTGAGAAGCGAATTCATTCTCCGTGCTGCATTCCCCTTCTCCGGAAACCGGATAAGAGCATCATGAGCGATGAGATGAAGGCAACCCGGCTCATCGACACCGTAAGCACTATTTACAAAAGGATTACCAATGCGGCCATGAGGGCAGGGAGGAATCCTGAGGAGGTCAAGCTCATTGCAGTTACGAAGACGGTCACGGTTCTCCAGATCAAAGAGGCCATAGATGCGGGATTAAGGACATTCGGGGAAAACCGGGTCCAGGAAGCAAAGGCCAAGATTGAAGAACTTTCGGCAGGATGGACAATGCCTTCGGTCTCATGGCATCTCATAGGCCATTTACAGAAAAACAAGGCAAAATATTCGGTTCGGTTATTCGACCTGATCCACTCCCTTGACTCTGCGGAGCTTGCAGAAGAGCTGAACTCACAGGCAGAAAAGATCGGTAAGGTCCAGGAAGTGCTGCTGGAGGTGAAGCTCTCACCTGAGGAGACTAAGCATGGAGTAGCCAGGACCGAACTCCCAGCGCTCTTGAAGATGGTCCAGACCATGAGACATCTGAGACTGAGGGGCCTCATGACAATCCCTCCTTTTTTTGAGCACCCTGAAGAGGCGAGACCATACTTCCGGAAGTTGAGGGAATTACGGGATGAGGCTGATTCTGCAGGGTACCCTCTGCCAGAATTATCCATGGGTATGTCCAATGATTTCGAGGTAGCCATTGAAGAGGGAGCAACCATGGTCAGGA
>DATKOU010000059.1:0-5878 GCA_035524455.1 Thermodesulfovibrionales bacterium
GCATAGTAAAAATTCAAATTCCTGGTCTCTATCTCCCTCTTTTCCTCCACTATTTGTACCTCCATTTTATGATAAGCCTCCCGAGAATGGTGATGGCGAGGACGAACAGGGTAATAATAAAAGATGCGGCCCACGCCTGCGCGTGCCAATCATCATAAGGTCCCATGGCATACTGGAATATGCTCGCAGTCAGAGAGGCTATGGGCCTGTTCATATCCAGAGAGAAATATGCGTTATTGAATGATGTGAAGAGAAGCGGCGCGGTTTCCCCTGCGACCCTTGCAATGGAAAGCAGGATTCCTGTGAGAATGCCCGTGGCTGCCCCCCGATAGACCACCTGAATGATCACCTTGTAGTAGGGAGCACCCAATGCAAAGGCGGCCTCCCTCAAGGTCCAGGGGACCAGTGACAACATATCCTCTGTCGTTCTTAAGACCACAGGGATCATGATAATCGCGAGGGCAACCGAGCCGGCCCACCCGTTAAAGTGTCCTACCGGCCTTACCAGTATCGCGTACGCAAAGGTCCCTATCACTATAGAGGGAACGCTCACCATAATATCCGCAAGTATGCTTACCACCCTTGATATCGCTGTTCCCCTGGCATATTCGGCCAGAAAAGTCCCGCCCAGGACCCCGATGGGAACTCCTATCAGAGTTGCGCAAGAAGTTATCAGCAACTGTCCTACGAAGGCGTTCCTCAGTCCACCGCCCGTAACGCCGGCAGGCGTTGGGTCATGCAGAAAAAGGCTGATGTTCAATGCGCCAATGCCGTGAATAAGGACGTCGCCCAGGATAAAGATGAGCCAGAAAAGTCCAAAGCCTGCCGCAAGGGTGCTCAGGACAAGGGCCGTCAGGCTTTCGAGTTTCCTCTTTCTTTCAAGATTCATCGCGAATATCTCCTCTCGGCCTTGAGAAGGAAGAACTTTGCGATAGCAAGGACAACGAAGCTCAGCACAAAGAGCACAAGGGCGAGATAAAAGAGTGAAGAGAGATACATGTCGCTGTCCGCCTCGGTAAACTCATTGGCAAGGCTCACGGTGATTGTGGCAGCAGCCTGAAAGAGCGAGGAGGTTATTTGGTGGTTATTCCCAAGCACAAAGGCAACCGCCATAGTCTCACCGAGCGCTCGTCCGAGGGAGAGGGCGATCCCGCCGAATACCCCGAGTTTCGAATAAGGGAGGATCACATCTTTTACCACTTCCCATTGCGTAGTGCCGATAGCATACGCTGATTCTTTTACCACAGCCGGAGTGAGATTAAAGGCATCCCTCGATATGCTCGCGGTGAAGGGGATAATCATGATGCTCAAAATAACGCTCGCAGTAAAGATATCTATTCCCAAGGGTGTGCCCTGAAACAAAACACCGAGAAAGGGGAGTTTTCCCACACTCTTCTGGAGCGCAGGCTCAATATAGCGGGACATTATCGGCGCAAGGGCGAAGAGCCCCCACATGCCGTAAATAATGCTGGGTATTGCTGCAAGGAGTTCTATCGCAATGCCGATGGGACCCTTCAGGAAGTTTGGGGATATCTCCGTGACGAATATTGCGATCCCGATGGCGGTCGGCACCGCAATGAGGAGGGCAAGAAAGGTCGTTACTACTGTTCCGTAAATTGTGGTGGCCGCGCCAAAGGATTCTTTCACAGGGTTCCAGTCGGTAGAGGTGAGAAAATGAACGACTCCAAATTTGCTTATGGAAAGGAAAGACTCACGCAGCAAGACCGCAAAAATCCCCATAACAAGAAGAATGACAGTCAAAGACGCGAGTGCGGTAACCAGCGAAAAGGAGAAATCAACCGTATTCTTTTTGTAGATTATGGGCACACCTTACTCCTTCCGCCGTCTTGACAGCCAGCCGGCCATCACCATCAAACTCTCTTCATCACGTAGTTTCTAAAGATTATTAAAGGGCCAGGTATATGATACAGACCTGGCCCCTTAAATTTCAAATTACCTTAAACTTTACTTTTAGTACAGCCCGTGCGCCTTCCAGTAAGCCGTGATCTTATCCTTGAGAGATTTCGGGAGAGGGACATAGACAAGCTCTTTTGCCTTGTTATCCCCATTCTTGAACGCCCAGTCATAAAATTTGATGACATTCTTATTTGAATCGGCCTTTTCCTTTGCCAGGAGTATGAATGTCGCACCCGCTATGGGCCATGAATGCTTGCCGGGAGCATTCACAAGCCAGAGATGAAAATCTTTTTGGGGATCAAAATCTCCGGTGGCTGCCGCATCCTCAAAGGCTTCGAAGCTCGGTTTTACAAAATTACCTGCCGGGTTTTTGAGAAGGGCATATGCAAGCTTGTTCTGCTCTGCATACGCAAATTCCACATATCCAATGGAGTTCTCGGTCTGCTTCACATAATTGGCAACCCCTTCGTTCCCCTTGCCGCCAATCCCCACAGGCCATTGAACCGAGGTTCCGGCTCCCACCTTGCTCTTCCAGTCAGGGCAGACACCGCTGAGATATTCAGTAAATATCGCAGTCGTCCCCGAACCGTCCGACCTGTGGACCACGGTGATTTCCTTGTGCGGCAGGCTTACTTTTTGGTTCATCTTCTTGAGCATCCCATCGTCCCAGAACTTGATCTCCCCTAGGTATATCTTGCAGACAGCGCCAGAATCAAGCTTAAGCTCACCTGCCTTGATGCCAGGAATATTGACCACAGGAACCACTCCACCGATAACCGCCGGGAATTGTAGCAAATTATCTTTGGTAAGCTGTTCCGGGTTAAGCGGTGCATCTGATGCTCCGAAGTCCACAGTCCTTGCTGTGATCTGTTTGATCCCGCCACCTGAACCGATTGACTGATAATTGAGCTTTACACCTGTCACCTTGTTGTAATCATACGCCCATGCGGAATATACCGGATAAGGGAATGATGCTCCCGCACCGTTTAATGTTTCTTCCGCGTTTGCCCATGAAAACGACAACACAAGAGTCAATACCGCCAATACACCTAAAATCTTCTTCATCCATTTTCTCCTTTTTTTTTGTATTCTATTTCTATTAATAGAATAAACTTCCGTCTGTTACAATTGTGTTACAATTCGGTTAAATTTCAGTTACATCATGCAAACATTCCTTTTTATTCACCTCCTTTTGCTCTTCACCAAAGACTTTTTGGATGAGCTGAAAGACAAAAAGATTTGGTCTTCCCCTGAACAGAAGGACCAAAACAGCTGAGGAAATGATCAGGCTGAATAGCAGTATGGAAATGTTCACGGCATGTATGTTACCAAAAGGATTGTTACAGCAATATTAAGGGGGTGTTACATTTAAGAAATTTTCTTTGAACTATAGAGATAAGTTGCTGATGTCCGGGGAAGCCTGCCGATATGCACTGATCAAGAGTTCCATATCTTGTATCCTCGTGAGATCTTCCCGTCCCACCACCGAGCAATCCTTAACAATGCTGGAGCGGTCTTCCCTTAGGCCTTCAAACCATGAAATACATAACCCAGACTGACCCCTCACAAGCATGACCGCATTGAGAAAAAATGAGGGGTATTTCATGCATATTCGCCCACAGGGACTTGGCCGCTCGTCTCTTTTTTCTCGCTCACGTTCTTCACAAAGAAAGGGCACCTTTTATGTCCCCCGGTCTTACAATATTCATCGAGCTGGAACACACTCGGTACATAGGTCCTGTCATCGATTTTACAGGTGGCCACGATCCAACGATTTAAGTGCGGGCATTTCATGATCTCCTCCAAATATGCAAAAGTGATTTAGGTCGTAAAACATCCCTTCCCTTTGATTGGTATTTCTCCAATATGATAAAAGGACACATCTCATTTTTCCCCTGGCAAAAAAAACTGCCGAATTCAGCGCTCACAGGGAAACCCCTCAGGCATCTGCACTCTTCCCGGATGTAATCAATGCACGCCATTCCTACCTCCCCCTCAGGACTTTTGCCAGGAATATGGGACAGTTGTCATAGTCCTCGTTGGCACAATGTTTTTTCCTCATCCTGTGGGATGGCACCATTCCAGAAAGAGCAGCGGTACACCCATCAGACATGTCTAAATATGGACACCGCAACTCATCATCTTTGCTCCATCCATCTTGCAGTGACAGGACATGATGAACACTCATGGAGTGTCCCCTCCCGTGAGTTTATCTTCCAAAACACTGCTTACCGCCATCTCCTGGAGGTATGTCACAATATTTATCTGTTCCGGATCATACTTGATCAAGAGACTTCCAGTGAGTGGATTCGGACGCACGCCCTCTATGCCGGACGGAAAGGGAATGGCTGACAGCCGTGCGAGGTTCTTCAGGTGAAGTCCCTTTATTGAGGGAACCTCAATCCTGATGCGGCCCGGGACATGGTGTACTATCCTGTACTGAATCATCTCTCATTCTCCTCCTTCTTGTTATCATTACGGACATTAAACCATCCCTTTGTTAAAGGGATATGAATACAAAGTTACATTTTGGTGAAAAATCCTTGCGCAAGTAGGCAAGTAATGAAAAAATACATGGCGACGAGAATAGGAGCATGATAGGCTAATTAATACAGAGAAAAGTGGTTATCTATTTTTTTTGAGACTATCTTTTCTTAAATTACGCCTATTAAATAAGGAGGAACAGGATGGGACTTTTCGATGATGTGTTCAAAGGAAATGTCGTAACGGGTCTCGCGATCGGCATAGGTGCTGCGGTCCTTGGTCCTGCGGTGCTTCCCGTTATTGCAAGTGTGGCCAAACCAGTGGCAAAGGCTGCAATAAAAGGGGGTATCATCCTTTACGAAAAAGGCAAAGAGGCCTTTGCAGAAATGGGTGAAGTGGTTGAGGACCTCGTAGCAGAGGCAAAATCCGAAGTGGAAGAGGCACACAAGGCAGCGGCTGCGGCAGCTGCGCCGCAGGGCGAAACGGAAGGTTGATGCTTCCGATTGCTCATATAAGCCATCAGGCCTCAGGACGACTGAGGATCAGAATACCCTCAAAAAAAGGGAGCAATAGTTACTTTAATGCATTGAAGGAGCATTTTTCAGGGTTGGAAGGCATCAATGCCCTGGAGGTCAATCCAACGACGGGAAGTGTGCTCATTGTGCACAACCTGGACAGGCAAACCATTGAACAATATGCCACAGCGAAGAATCTTTTCAGCCTGACAGTAGCGCATTCCTCTCCTGCCGGTTTACACCCGAAGGTGTCGGAGACTTTTCAGGGCCTGAACAATCAAATGAAGGCATTCACGTCCGGGGAGATCAATATTGGAGGAATGGCATTTCTTGCCCTTATGGGTGCGGGGATATATCAGATAGGCAGAGGGAATTTCACTGCCATTCCCTGGTATACCGCATTCTGGTACGCCTTCAATATCTTTCTAAAATCCCAGAACGATTCAAAAATGGAATAAGCCCTTTGACAGATTTAACATAATTGTAAAACTAACTTCACTAACCTGTAACAGAGAGGCTGTAACATTGTGGTTGATTTAAGCAGCATACCTCAGCATTCCCTTATGATTATTCTTTAATGGAACAGATAGCTTATGGCATATGAGAATTTTATAAACAAACAATGCATTTAAGCGGAAAGGAGGCATAATATGCCAAGGGAAAACGTTGTAAAAGGCACACCAGCAGAAGAGAAAACCAGCATGGGTAAAGCGGGTACATCAGTGAAAGAGGGTGTAGTGAGCAGCCTAAAGGGTATCAATGAGATCGAGGCCGAGATTGTGAGCCTGGTGAGGAACACCGTTTCCAATACCCTGAGGGCGACCGGCTCGGTGGCAAATGAGGCGGTCACCATCACAAAAGATGTGGTAAAAGGGACGATCCAGGCCACAGAAGAGGTCGGCACAGGCCTTATCCTCAGCACAAAGAGTGTCGCTAAAGGAATCGTCATGGGTGTGAGTGAT
>DATKOU010000060.1:0-22794 GCA_035524455.1 Thermodesulfovibrionales bacterium
CTCAGAAGATCCTCAGGGAAGCGCTTAGACTTTTGAGGAGAGGGGGCAAACTTCTGATTATCGATTGGAAGAAAGAGCAGACCCCTGAAGGTCCTCCCCTTGAGATAAGGGTCACGGAAGAGGCCATTGAGTCCCAAATGCTCAAGGCGGGCTTCAGAGATATCGTAAAGTATGCTGTCCTCCCGTATCATCATTTCCTGGTTGGAGAAAAGGTTTGATATTGTTTCCCCATTCATGTAAGCGCAGGAATCTGCCTGAAGATTTCAGAATCAACACCACCGCCTTTGAAAGAGATTATAGGCTTGAGACATCTTAAACCTTACCCATACCATGTGAAAAGGCCTTTGTCCTTTTTCAGAAGCCCCAAAACCTTTTTGGTTACACCCGACTGGCTTGACTTTAGGATGGATGCCCATAAAAAGGGTGAAGATTAGTTCTCGCTTATTGTTCTCAGGGTTGTCGGCAGAGAGGCAAACCTCATGCTCCCGGCATCTGTGCGCATTCATGGAAGATCCGCACCTTACAGCGCCGACACCTTTCGGGGTCCAGTCTCGGCACAATACTCCTTATCGCCTCGACCTTTGAGTGGAACACGTTTTCTTCTCCAATGCTCTTGTTACAGCCTCCCCGCTTCATGACGTCTATTACCTCGCCTTTGAGAGAACAGAGATATAGCTGCCTTCCGTTCACACGCAGACGATGAGCCTCCTGGTTAAGTGTCTGACATCCCGCGACATCGATGAAGTTTATCCCGCCTCCTACAATCAGGATGTGCGCCTGTTCAGGGTATTTTTTTGTTATTTGGTCTAATTGTTCCACCACATGATTTACCGCACCAAAGAAGATTGAACCGTCAATCCTGATTATTTTGAGTTGTGGACATTCGGACAGAGGCTTCTTCTGCACATTTATGAAAGTCTTCCTCCTGCTCTCAGGGTCAGGGGCAAGGGTCACAAAGGTCGGATGAGATGTTCGGTTAAGATAGAGCAGCAGCGAAAGAAGTACCCCTACGTATATAGCAAATTCAAGCTCCACAAATAATGTAGAGAGAAACGTCGCAATGAGTATTCCGGCCTCCGGCTTGCTTGTCCTCACAATTGAGGCAACGTGGTGGGTGTCGATAAGGTTATACGCAACCAAAAACAGGATTCCGGCCATCGAGGCTATCGGGAGATAGGCGGTAAGAGGGGCTATGAGCAGTAATATTCCGGTCAGCGTTATTGCCGCAAAGACAGCCGCCAATGGTGTCCTTGCGCCCGATTCATAGTTCACCCCTGTGCGGGTGAACGATCCGGATGAGGCATAGCTCGAAAAGAAGCTCCCAATGATATTGGAGAGTCCCTGACCGATGAACTCCTGATTGCTATCAATGAGCTGTTCAGACTTCGTTGCTATTGATCGGGCAATGGAGACTGCTTCAGCAAGCCCAAGCATGGCAACAGCCAGAGCAGGGGGCGCAAGCTGGCGCAATGAAGCAGTCGTAATGTAAGGATGTGATAGGGGAGGAAGATGACCGGGAAGAGAGCCCACGAGTCGAATACCGTGCTCGTTACCCTTCATGAGCAGGGCCATGACGCTGCCTGCGATCATCGCTATCAGCATTCCCGGCCACTTGGGCTTCAGGGTTTTAAGAACTACTGCGATAATTAACGTACTGAGACCTATGGAAAGGACATAGAGGTTGGTCTCGGAAAGGCGCGATAGCATATCTGCCCAAATATGGATGAAAGAGTGTTTTATTGGTGCGGTGATGCCCAGGATATTGCTGAGCTGGCTTGTCGCAATGAGTATTGAAGCACCTGCGGTGAACCCTACAACTACAGAGTGAGAAACGAAATTCACCAGGGCACCGAGACGGGCAACTCCCAGCGCCAATTGGAAAAATCCGGCGAGAAAGGTCAGGGTCAATGCCATCTGAATATACTCAGCGCTTGAAGGGGGAGCCAGGGGGCTGAGTGCGGTGAAGATCACAATCGATATTGCCGTCGTAGGACCGGAGATGAGGTGATGGGATGACCCGAATAAAGCGGCAATAATAGCAGGAACTATTGCGGAATAAAGACCGTATTCGGGAGGCAGTCCTGCAATGATTGCAAAAGCCACTCCCTGCGGAAGAACTATAATCGCACCGGTTATGCCTGCGATAATGTCAGCCCGCGTACTGCGACGGCTGACTGCAGGCCACCACTGCAGGGGAGGGAAAAACTTCTTTAGGGACTCTTTTTCTTGTCCAGATGCCACTTCTTCATTGTTCTTCATGGCTCTCCGAGATTCCTTGGTAAATACTGTCAGCTTTTTCTTTTCTCTCTATAGAGTATACCACCTGCCAATTATTTGCGGATGTCAGGGATAATTACGGATTTCTCAAGGTCTGGCGAGAGTTAGGATCGTTTTGTCCTTGTTTGACAAAAGATGAGTGGCGCGCCTATGATTTGCTTAATGAGGTTAATTTGATTTACTGGCTTAAGGCTCTATGGCCTGCTCTTTTAGTCTTGACGCTGAGCATAGTGCTTTCCCTTTTGCTTGGAGAGTTCGCTTTTCTAAGAGGTGACAGGGCCATTGTAAAGGGTATTTTACGTTTTTCCCGGATTGCTGTCTTGTCGTCTCTGACTCTTTACCTTGTGCTCCCCCTTAATCGCTGGTTGTTGAGACAGATGAAACACCATCTTCTTAAAGTTACAGACTCCGCACCTCCTGCGTTTTCCCCGTTGAAAATCTGGGTGTATCGTCCTTTGCAGTGTATTGGCACGAGTCTCCTGTTCGATACAAAACTTATCACTGCCCTTCAGCTCGTTGCCGGTTCAACAGTGTCAGATTCCCTTCTTCCAAAGGGACGCTTTAATATCGAATCTTTTTTGGCTACATCCCTCGTTACCGCAGTGACATCTTTGCTGTTAGCAAGCATCTGGACCCTGGACGATACTGGAATACGTTACTTCAATCGGAAAGAACATGAGTTAAAAATGGCCGGCAAATTCGTAGGTACGATTATGCCGATCGTTTTTGGTTTTTCCGGTGTAAGAGGTCTTTTGGCGACATTTCCGACGATTCAGGCAATGATATATCTCTTTTATATATTCATTATCCTCTATCCGCCCTTCACTGTGCTTAGCGCATTGCATTACCATTTTGTTAAGAGGAAATTCGAAAGGTTTTCTGGCATAGGGGCTATAAGAAAAGGGATGATACTAGAGACCAAGAGTGGAGATCTCAACAGTTAAATAAATAAGAGCGTAAAAAAGAAAATCGAAGCTGAACCGAAACGAGTATCCAAACCCTGAGCTCCCACTGAGCACTGATTCAAATCTATTTTAACGACCTCGTTGCCTTATCTGCGAATCTTCTCAAAAAAAATATAACATTTGACAGCAGGACATTTTGTGCGATACTTTTCTTATAGGTAAGGCCATAACAGGGCGGAACAAATGGCCTGGGCTTAAAAGGAACTGCTGAGGATTTTCAATGGCGGGAAAAGCGATCTGGAAAGGATATATCAATTTCGGGGATGTCAATCTCCCCGTGAAGCTGCATACCGCAATCAAGGAAGATCGGATCCAGTTTCACCTCCTTCACAAGCGCGATCACCTGAAATTGCGCCAACAGATGATCTGTGCGTTTGAAAAAAAACCGGTGCCGACGGAGGCACAGGTCAAAGGGTTTGAAGTGGAGGAGGGGAAATATATAATCGTCGATCCTGAGGAAATCGAACAGACCGCCCCGGAAGACAGCCGGATGATTGAAGTCCGCGAATTCGTCAAGACCGAACAGATCGATCCTCTCTTTCTTGAGCGCGTCTATTATCTGGAACCGGATGTTCCTTTGAAAGGGTATGACGCTCTCGTCGGTGCTTTGAAGGAGATGGAGGTAGCAGGTATCTGCACCTGGGCCATGAGAAAGAGGTACTATCTCGGAGCCTTGCAGACAGGCGGGAAGATTCTTCGCCTGACCACTCTGCGGTATGCCGACGAAGTTATTTCCCTAAAATCTCTCGAACTACCGGACATTCCTCTGTCTGAAAAAGAACTGAAAATCGGGAGTGATTTGATCAATCGATTGACCGCGCCGTTTCAGCCTCAGAAATTCGAAAACGAACACCAGAAAAAGCTCCAAAGTCTGATCGAGAAAAAAGCCCGTGGAGAAAAAATAGCGGTCCTGCGCCCTAGGCGCCTGAAACCCACCGCACCAGATAAGCTGCTTCAGGCCCTTGAAGCGAGCCTGAAGAAAGTCGCCTAAATGAAAACGCGCGATCCGATTTCGAAACCATCGAAGTCGTCTTCACACAGGGAGAATGAAGCGGTCATGCAGGGAATATGGAGCGGGACGATCAGTTTCAGCCTGGTGGCGATCCCGGTAGACTTGGTTAAGGCCGTCGATAGCGGCCGAGTCTCTTTTCGCATGCTCCACAGCAAGGATTACTCTCCCCTCCAGAGAAGAATGTTCTGCCCGGAAGAAGAAACAATGGTCCCTCCGGATGAGATTATCAGGGGGTACGAAATCGGACCGGACAAATACATCCTGATATCGGACGAGGAATTGGAGTCCGTGTCACCCGAACGGAGCCGTACGATAGAGATCGTAGAGTTCATCGATATGGATGAAGTGGATCCGATCTATTATGATCACCCGTATTATCTCATCCCTTCGAAAGGGGGCGAAAAGGCGTATCGGCTGCTGGTCGAGGTGATGCGCCGGACGCACAAGGCAGGACTCGCAAAATTCGTGTTGGGAGAGCGTGAGTATCTCGTAGCGGTCTATAGCTCGGAGGGAGCGCTGGCCCTCATCACACTTCATTACCGCGAAGAAATACTTCCCGATGAAGATATCTCACCGAAGAAAGGAAAGATCGAAGACGAAGAGAAAAGCCGTATAAAACAAAACATCAGGAAAATGATGGCGGACTTTGATCCGGGAAAATATGCGGACAAGCGCCGGAAAGAAATCATGGACCTCCTGAAGAAGAAGGCGAAAGAAAAAGCCCCGGTGGAGGCCCCTGAAATGGAAGGGGAAGAGGGAGAAGGTCCGGCCGATCTGGTCGCCGCGCTCAAGGAGAGCATGCGTAAAGTGAAAAAGAACCGGTGAGCCGAAAAGCCGTCGAGATCGCCGGAAGAAGACTCTCTTTATCGAACCTTGAAAAGGACCTCTATCCCTCCTATGGTTTCACAAAGGCCCACATCCTGGAATACTACCTCGGGATTGCGAAGTTCATCCTACCCCATTTGAAAGACCGGGCATTGACCTTAAAACGGTATCCCGAAGGAGTGGAAAAGGATTTCTTTTTTGAGAAGCGTTGTCCTTCTCACCATCCTGAATGGGTGAACACAGCGGAGGTCAGCCCGGATGAGGGAGAGCGGATGACGGTCTGCCTGGTCAATGATCTGGCAACGCTGATGTGGGTGGAGAACCTTGCATCTCTTGAGCTCCATGTGCCCCTGGCCAGAGTCGATTCCCCTGAAACGCCAGATTCCATGGTCTTTGATCTGGACCCCGGCGATCGGGCAAATATTCTAAGTTGTGCGCGGGTGGCACTGATGCTTCGGGACCTTCTCTCCGGGTTGCGGCTTACAAGCTATGTAAAAACCTCTGGCAAAAAAGGACTCCATGTATATGTCCCCCTGAATCGCAAAGAGACGACCTTTGAGAACACCAAGACATTTTCAAAGGCCGTGGCAGAGATAATGCAGAAGAATTATCCGAATTTGGTGACTGCAAAAATGGCAAAGGAATACCGGAAAGCAAAGGTCTTTATCAACTGGGCTCAAAACGACTCTTCAAAAACGATGATCTGCGTGTATTCCCTGCGAGCCCGGGAAAAACCGGTTGTTTCGTTTCCCCTTGCATGGAAGGAACTGGAGAATTTATCCAAGCAGGGCGACCCGGAAAAGCTGCAGATCAAGCATTCGGAAGCAGTGGGAAGGGCCGAAAAACAGGGTGATCTTTTTCGAGAGGTGATCGTGAAAAAACAGAAGCTTCCTTATCTATGACGAAAACGCAGATGGGAACAGGCCCCTTCGCCCGAAAGCCTGATTTGACCAGCAGGGGATTAAAGGAATACGCATCCAAACGGAAGTTCGGGAAAACGCCCGAACCGAAACCGGGGCTGCGCACTAAGGGGGGCCATCTCATTTTTGTTGTCCATAAGCACGCGGCCCGGGCCCTCCATTATGATCTCAGACTCGAGCTGGAAGGGGTGCTTAAGAGCTGGGCCGTGCCAAAGGGGCCCACAATGGATCCTTCCCTGAAAAGGCTGGCCGTGATGGTTGAGGACCATCCGTTTGATTACAAAGACTTTGAGGGCGTCATCCCTGAGGGCAATTACGGCGCAGGAAGCGTTATCATCTGGGACAGGGGCTTTTATCATCACCCTTCCGCAGGAGGCAGAAAAGAGAGTGAGAAACTTCTTTTGGACGGCTTAAGAAAAGGAAATATGAAGTTTGTCCTCGCGGGAGAGAAGCTGCAGGGTGAATTCGCCTTGGTAAAAACGGGAAGGGACGGGAAGTCGTGGCTGCTTTTGAAGAAAAAAGATCGATATGCAATCCAGGGTGACATTCTCAGGGAGAACCGCTCCGTAGTCTCCAATAAGACCCTGGAGGAAGTCTTCAGAACCAAACCGGAGAAATCTCTTAGACAAAAAAAAATAAACCAGATTCGTCTTCGGGAAGTACTGGAAATAGAGGACCTGAAGGATGCGCCGGTCAAGCCAATGCCGTACAGCATAGAACCTATGCTCGCAACCCTGGGGAAAGAACCGTTTGATCATCCGGATTGGATCTTTGAGGTGAAATGGGACGGGTACCGGGCAATTGCCGAAATCCGTGACGGAGACGTTTCGCTTTATTCCCGAAAGCGGACATTGCTAAACCAAAAGTTCCTTCCTCTTGTGGAGTCCCTTCACAAATTAGGATTTGAGGCGGTGTTAGACGGCGAAATTGTTGTAGTGGATGATCAGGGACATCCTGATTTCCAGATGCTCCAGAATTACCAGAAATCCGGAAGGGGTCATTTGCTCTACTACGTCTTTGATCTTTTGTACTTTCAGGGACATGACCTGACGAACCTGCCCCTGCTCAGGAGAAAAGAGCTTCTCAAAAAAATCCTTCCGTCTTCCCCGAAAATTAAATTCAGCGATCACGTATCGAAAGAGGGCGTCTCTTTTTTCAATGTCGTCAAAGAAAAGGGACTTGAGGGGATCATCGCCAAACATTCACAAAGCGCCTACCGGACGGGAAGAAGGAGCCGGCAGTGGCTGAAGATGAAGACGCGGCTCACGCAAGAGGGTGTGATCGCAGGATTCACGGAACCGAGCGGGGGCAGAAAATATTTAGGCTCCCTTGTCCTGGGCGTATTCGAGAGGGGTGATTTGATTTACATCGGCCATTCGGGAGGCGGATTCTCGGCTAAGGATTTGAAGGAAATCCACGAAAAATTGCATCCCCTGATCCAAGAAAAATGCCCCTTCAAAGTAGAGCCGGAGACCAATACCCTGGTCACATGGGTAAAGCCGAAGCTGGTCTGCGAGGTTGCTTTATCCGGCTGGACTGAAGAGGGCATCATGAGGCAGCCTGTTTTCCTGCGACTGCGCGAGGATAAAGCCGCACGCGAAGTGGTGGGCGACAGGCCAGGGAAAAGCAATAGGTAAAAAGTTGACTAGGGAGCGGCCTTGTCAGCCTTCTCCGGTCATTGTATACTTCAATTATAGCCGGACAATAAAGTGCTCCCAGGTAAATAAGATGAGACACAAATCTCTTATAAAGATTTTTATTCTTATTGCCATACCGATTACAGTATTTGCCGCCAATCCGGTTTCGGTCACTATCAAAGAATGGACCCTTCCGACCCCGGATTCCTTCCCTCATGATCCGGCTTTGGGACCTGACGGCTCGCTCTGGTATACGGGCATGGGGTCCAATACTCTTGGCAGGCTGAATCCGAAAACAGGCGAGATCAGGGAATATTCGTTGAAGACTGCCAACTCGGGCCCCCATGGGCTTGTGGCAGATAGAGAGGGGAATGTCTGGTTTACTGCCAATGCCAAGGGTTATATCGGCCGGCTCAATCCGGTAACCGGCAAGATCACCGAATATCAACTTCCGAAGGCGGCACATGACCCGCACACTCCTGTCTTTGACCGGAAAGGCATTCTCTGGTTTACTGTGCAGGCAGGCAACATGGTAGGCCGGCTAAACCCCAAAACAGGAGACATTAAGGTCAAACCATTACCCACACCAAATGCCCGGCCCTATGGGATCGCGGTCAATTCAAAAGGCATCCCCTTCTTTTGTGAACTCGGCACCAATAAACTTGCGCGCATTGATCCGGATACTATGACTATCAGGGAATATCCCCTTCCCAGGGACGCCAGGCCAAGACGCCTGGCAATAACGGCTGACGACATTATCTATTTCACGGACTACTCGATCGGGAAATTAGGTCGCTTTAACCCCTCAGACGGCAAAACAGAGGAATGGCCCTCGCCAGGCGGCCGGGATTCCAACCCTTATGCCATAGCAATAACTCCTGACAGTATGGTCTGGTACAGCGAATCGGGCGTCACTCCCAATACAATTGTGAGGTTCGATCCGAAGACCGGATCATTCTCAAGCTGGCCGATCCCCTCCGGAGGCGGAGTGGTTCGAAATATGGCAGCAACCCCGGAAGGAGATCTCTATCTGGCATGCAGCGGCAAAAATAAAGTGGCAATAGTCCATGTCACAGAATAAGAGAGAAGATGTTCTTTACAGATACGTGAGCAAAGGAGAAGCTGCCATGAGATTCCTTGTCCTGACCGCAGCGGTTTTCGCAACATCGTCATGATAGGCGCCATAGCAGGCGACATCATCGGCTCTGTCTATGAATGGAAAAACATTAAGACGACGGAATTCGAGATCTTCAGCAGCCCTTGCCGGTTTACCGACGATACGGTGCTGACCATCGCTGTCGCAGACTGCATCCTGAACGGAAAGCACTATGCGACGACCTACAGGGAATACGGCCGGCGATATCCTGATGCCGGGTATGGAGGCCTCTTTAGGGAATGGCTTTTTTCAGACCATCCGAGGCCCTATAACAGCTTCGGCAACGGCGCGGCGATGCGGGTCAGCCCTGTAGGGTTTGCCTTCCCCTCGCTCGAAGCAGTCCTGGATGAAGCAAGGAGGAGCGCCGAGGTGACGCATAACCATCCGGAGGGGATAAAGGGGGCTCAGGCAACGGCCGCCGCAGTCTTTCTCGCGCGGGAAGGAGAGAGCAAAGAGGGGATTCAGAGGTTTATAGAGAAGCGGTTCAAATACAATCTCCACCGGAAGCTTGAGGATATACGGCCGGACTACAGGTTCGATGTGACCTGCCAAGGCTCGGTCCCTGAGGCAATCACCGCCTTTCTCGAATCCCTGGATTACGAGGACGCGGTCAGAAACGCCATATCCCTCGGGGGCGATAGCGATACCATCGCCTGCATCACAGGGGGCATCGCCCAGGCCTATTATAAAAGCGTCCCTCCTTTCATCGTCGAGAAGGTGCGGGGCATCCTCCCGGATAAGCTTCTGAAGATCATGGATGATTTTAACAAGGTTTTCAGGGCAGCCCTGTGAAGCTGGCCTTTCCCCTTACCCTTTCAACCCTTCGATAATCCTCCTTGCCTGTTTCATAAGATTTACTGCCTGTTTTATCCTCTGAGGGTAGTCCATGGTTCAGATTATAACCAAATCAGGAGATTGGCATAAACCCCCGCCTGAGTTAGCCTCCGCTGATCAGCTGGGGCGGAAAGTGGTGCGCGAAAAAATCTGGGGAAAAACGGGTCATTAGTGGTATAATAAACAACCGATGCGAAGCGATTGCAGCGTATATTTATTTCCTCCCCACATGCCCTCCAATCGTTGTGTTCCTTTTATTAACCGTCTTGTCCCCGTCTAAGGAGTTTGTGTATGAATATCCTGCTGCTGTATCCGGAATATCCTGATACCTTCTGGAGTTTTTCCTACGCGCTGAAGTTCACCTCGAAAAAGGCGGCCTATCCTCCCCTCGGCCTTCTGACTGTGGCAGCAATGCTCCCGCCTGAATGGGACAAAAGACTTGTGGACATGAATGTCCGGAAGCTTAAGGACAAGGACCTCCTGTGGGCCGACTATGTCTTTCTCAGCGCCATGTCTGTGCAGAAGGAATCCGTGAAAGCCGTGCTCGCCAGATGCAAGGAACTGGATGTCAAGGTCGTGGCCGGCGGGCCCCTTTTCAGCAATGACTACGAAGAGTTCGGGGATGTGGACCACCTGGTGCTCAATGAGGCGGAAATAACGATGCAGCCCTTTCTCAACGACCTAAGGGAGGGAAGGCCGAAACCGCTCTATGCATCCGCTGAAAAGGCGGACATGACGAAAACTCCCATTCCCCTATGGGAGCTGATAGACATGCGGCACTATTCCTCCATGAACATCCAGTATTCCAGGGGATGCCCCTTTGACTGCGAATTCTGCAATATCACATCGCTTTACGGCCGGGTCCCCAGGACAAAGTCCGCAGGGCAGCTTATCGCGGAACTGGAGAAGATATACTCCCTCGGATGGAGGGAGGGGGTCTTTTTTGTGGACGACAACTTCATCGGCAATAAAAAGAAGCTTAAGGATGATATCCTCCCGTCGCTTATCCAGTGGATGGAGGAGCGGAAGCGGCCTTTCTACTTCTCGACCGAGGCCTCCATCAATCTGGCTGACGACGAGGAACTCATGAAGATGATGGCGCAGGCGGAGTTCCTTACGGTCTTTATCGGCATAGAGACGCCGCACGAGGAAAGCCTGATCGAGTGCGACAAGGTGCAGAACAGGAACCGCGACCTGATCGCCAGTGTCAAAAAGATACAGGACTTCGGGCTGGAAGTCCAGGCCGGTTTTATTGTGGGGTTCGACCAGGACCCTGCTTCGATCTTCGAGAAGATGATAACCTTTATCCAGGAGAGCGGGATCGTGACCGCCATGGTGGGGCTCCTGAACGCGCCGCGTGGCACAAAACTCTACGAGCGGCTGGTCACAGAGAACAGGCTGTTAAAGACTGCCACAGGAGACAACACAGACCTCTCCATGAACTTCATCCCCAAGATGAGTTATGAAAAGCTTATCAAGGGATACAGGCAGATCATAGAGACCATTTATTCCCCGAAGCATTATTACGCGAGGGTCAAACGCTTCATGAAGGATTTCCAGCCTATGCAGAAGAAGGTAGTGCAGCTGCGGTACAGCTACTTGAAGGCCGGATTCAAGTCTGTGTTCATATTGGGGATGCTCAGAAAGGAGCGTTTCTACTATTGGAGGCTTGTCTTCTGGTCCCTCTTCAGGAAGCCCAAACTCCTGCCCATGGCCGTGACCTTTTCCATCTACGGTTTCCATTTCAGGAAGATTTTCGAGAGGCACTTCAGGAGGATGGAAAGGGACAATTGTGCTCAGACATGACCCCTTCTGAGCTTTTCTCTATCGCACCCGACGAGTGGGTTCCCGGTCTGTTTTAATCCAAATAAACTGCCCCGTGTCTGCTTTAATGAAGGTCTTTCAAAGCAAACTAAAGCCTTCTTTGACAGTGATTCCCTTTCTATGCGCGTACCCCGCAGCCATGAATCGGGTTGAATGTACTATCGAAAAACGGCCCTGCGTATCGAGCACTATTACTCCTGCGGCGCCGCCTGTCCTGAGGAGTCTTTTCAGAGAGCGGCGGGAAGCAGCACGGGGAGTCATGCTGCCAAGGTTCATGCATATCTCTTTTGCGAGGGCAAGCCTGAGTATATATTCCCCTATGCCGGTGCATGAAACAGCGCCTTGCGAGTTTTCGGCGTAAACGCCTGCGCCGATGATCGGCGTGTCTCCGACCCTGCCCGGCAGCATCGCATGGATGCCGCCGGTGGACGCGCCGGCAGCGAGATTCCCTTCACTATCGAGAGCTGCTGCGCCCACAGTCGAAAAGTAATTCTTGAATATGCGAGGCGAGTCTTTTTTCGTTCTCTTTATCTTCTCAAGCTTCTCCAAAGCCCGCCTGTCAGGTCCCGGCAAGGGGTCAAGGTTATTTGCCTTTGCGATCCTCTTTGCTCCGATATTCGTCAGCATCGTATTGGGCAGGTCCATTATCAGCCGGGCGAGTTTAACCGGATTTTTTACCCCTTCAACGCCTATCACCGATCCTGTCTTTAGTTTCTTCCCTTCCATCACCGAGGCATCCAGCCTCCTGATCCCGTCAAGCTGGAGGTTGCCGCCTGTTCCGGCATTGAATATCCCCGAGTCTTCGAGCACGGTTATCGCCCCGACCACCGCATCAAGGGCCGTCCTGCCGTTTTCCAGTATTCCATATCCATGCGAGAGGGACCAGGAAAGGGTCTTCAAAGCCTTCTTCGTCGGCCTTCGTTCTCCCGCTCCCCCATGCACAATCAAAAGCATGTACTTCCTCCTCGCTTACTCCCGCAGTCCATGTTCCAGATTATAACTGAATCAGGAGATGAGCAGAAAGCCGTCTGAGTCAGCCTCCGCTGATCCGCTGGGGCGGAAAGTAGTGCAGGAAGCCAGGGGAAGCAATGGGGGACATGCTTACGGATGAGGTGTGATAGTGACGATGGTGATCTGGGTTTCCTCAGGCCCGTAATACCAGAAAACTCTGTAAGCGGCTGGAGTGGATTGCTCAGCATATGCCTCAAAAACCTTTTCTCCCCTGGGGCCTTTCAAAGTTGTAAACTCATGAGTCCGAAGACCGGGATGCCTTGGATTTTTGGAAAGGAAGAGAAGGGCCTTCTTTACGGCTTTATACCGCTTGGCAAGTCCCTTGTCTGCCTGAAGCCTATTTAGCTGTTCCCTGGCCTCGTCGGTAGTGAGTATCTCAAACAAGGGACAGTCCTACAGTTCGTCGGGGTTGAGTCTCGTCACTTTACCCTTAGCCGCCTGTTTTAGTCCCCTTTGAACGCTATCCAGCGCCTTCTTGTTCTTGTAAAGCCATGCTTCTGAAGAGGGTATGAGGTTCAGAACAGCCTTCACTCTGTTAAACTCCTCTATATCGATAACAGCCGCCATTTTATGGCCTTTTGTGTCTGTAAGGAATTGTTTGACTTTTATGTGATCATCTTTACGTCTTGCTGCTGTGGGCATATATACCTCCTTCCGGGAATGCTTCATTATACCACAGTGATCGGCGTGTAGAATCAGATGGGGGACAGGCGTAAACCGTGAACTGGGTGATATGGGATAGATTGACAGGAGGCATATACCTGCTATATTGGGCTTATGAATAACCTTGAGGAGGTGCAACATGCCAAATCCATTTGTGCACATTGAATTGCAGACACAAGACCTGGAAAAATCAAAGAAGTTCTACGCAGGCATGTTCGACTGGAAGCTGGAAGAATTCCCGGGCATGGACTATACAATAATCGAGGTCGGTGAGGGAACGGGCGGAGGGATGATGAAGAAGCCTGATCCCGGCATTCTGGACAACTGGCTTCCGTATATCATGGTTGCTGACATTGCAGCCTCGACGAAAAAGGCGCAGGCCCTCGGGGCCACAATTTGCAAGGAGGTCACCGAGGTCCCGGACATGGGGTGGTTCAGCGTGATTACAGATCCGACCGGCGCGACATTTGGGCTCTGGCAGCCAAAGGCAATGAAGTAGCCCATTATCGTTCCTTCCAAGCTGTTGGGTGAAGGAGGTGAGTAAAACTTGACGAGCACATTTATGAATAAGAAATCGCGTATTGAAAGTCGCCGTTGTCCGTGGGTTGATCTCAGCAAACCGGAGTATGTCGAATACCACGATAAGGAGTGGGGTGTTCCGGTGTTTGACGACAGGACCATCTTTGAATTCCTGACGCTGGAGGCGGCCCAGGCCGGTTTGAGCTGGTACACTGTTTTACGCAAGAGGGATCATTATCGTCAGGCCTACAGGGGCTTTGACCCTGAAAAGGTGGCGAGGTTCAATGCGTCAGACATTGAGCGGCTGATCCAAAACCCCGGGATAATCAGAAATCGCCTGAAGATCGAGGCTTCTGTTCACAATGCCCGCAGGTTTCTTGAAGTCCGGGAGGAACACGGCAGCTTTTCAAACTACATATGGGGCTTTGTGAACAACAAGCCAAGGATAAATAAAATAAAAAAGTTGAGTGATTATGCGGCAACGAGCAAGGAGTCCGATGCATTAAGCCGCGATCTGAAGAAAAGAGGATTTAAATTTGTGGGGTCCACGACATGTTATGCACATATGCAGGCAACAGGGATGGTGAACGATCATTCGCTCGATTGCTTCAGGAGAAAAGAAATAATAAGGGACTACAAGTCATAAGCTGAGCTGAAAATTCGCCAACATTATGGTACAAAGCTAAAGGATTATTCATGCGCTTGTTTTATAGCGTGAGGCATACCAGTCGATGACCTGCCTGATCATTTTTTGATACGAAGTATGGTGTTTTTGCGCCTCTTCCTTAAAAAAATCTATACTCGATTTTCTTAAAGCGATCGTCACCTTTACATTTTCTTCCTTCAGTACCAGTTGATCCGGCGGGGGAAGAAAATCCTTCACAACCCTGAGATCACCCATCGGTTCTTCACTATATTTTATTTTCTTCTTCATATATCTTCCTCCCTTTTCTCCAATATCCCGCACCATAAATGCGAATAACATCATTTCTATACGTGAACCTCACAGTCATTATGCCTTCACCAACTCTACCGATACAATAAAACCTTTCTTCTTTGGCGCCATGGTGAATGTCCTCGACAATTACACGCTTGGGGTCAAAAAAGGCATATTGAGCCAATGAAAAAGAGACATTGTGTTTTGCCTGGTTCTCCATGTCTTTCTCCTTATCCCATTCGAAATGGGTCTTTTTCATGGTTTTATGATACTACGGAATGGAGATAAAGGCAATACAAAAGTATGGCAGTTTATATGGACCTGCCCCCATCCGTTGTGCCAATCATAATTAGAGTATCCCAACACCTTTTTCCTCTTCAAGCCTCAGGAATTCTCTTGGCGTGAGATCCCCAAGAGCGCTGTGCGGCCTCTCCTCGTTATAATCAACCCGCCACTCCTCTGCTACCCGTCGAGCGTGGTCGACGCTCGCAAACCAGTTCTGATTCAAACACTCGTCCCTGAACTTCCCGTTGAAACTCTCCATATAGGCATTATCTACCGGCTTCCCGGGACGGATAAACTGCAGCTTTATCCCTCGCTCATACGCCCATGCATCCAATGTGTTGCTCACAAATTCAGGTCCGTTGTCCACAACGATGTTCTCGGGAAGCCCTCTAAAGGCTGCGATCTGGCTTAGGACCGTGGCAACACGTTTCCCGCCGATCGATGTATCCACCTCAATCCTGAAACATTCCTTCGTATAGGTGTCGATAATAGGAAGCAGCCTTATCCTCCTGCCGTTATATAACGCATCCTGCAGAAAGTCCATGGCCCAGAGCTGGTTTGGCCGTTCTGCCTTCGGCAGCTCGACTCTCCCCTGGGAGGCCAGCTTCTTCCTCTTCCGAATCTTCAAAGACAGCTTCTCCTGCCTGTATATCCTTTCTGTCCGTTTGTGGTTCCTCACCAATCCCTCTCTCTTTAAGAGCACATGCAGTCTTCTGCAACCAAACCGCCTGCGCTTCTCGGCAAGCTCCTTCATCCTTCCCCGGAGCCCTTCGTCCCTGTCGGGCTTCGCTTCGTACCGCAAGGAGTTCCTGCTTAATCCAGCAAGACCGCTCGCCCGTCTGTGACTCAGCCCAAAGCAGTTGATCATATACACCGCCGCTTCCCTGCGTGCCTTGGGCCTTAGAAGTTTTTTGTGACTACCGCCTTCAGCGCCTGGTTATCGAGTGTGAGATCGGCCACCAGCTGCTTTAACCGGCGGTTCTCATCCTCCAACTGCTTGAGCCGCTTCACATCGCTGGCTGCCATTCCCCCGTACTTTGCCTTCCAGTTGTAATAGGTGGCATCGCTGATCCCGTACTTCCGGCAAACCTCTGACACCGGAATCCCGGCGTCCGCTTCCTTCAGAACGCCGACGATCTGCTCCTCCGAATACCTCGTCTTCTTCATCCTTGCCTCCTTGTCTGAGTGTGCTATTATACGCTTACACTCTAATTACAAGTGGCACAGTTTTCGGGGGGCAGGTCCATCCCTGTGAAACCCTATTTTTCTTTTCTTCGTCTCGGGCGAGGCCATCAGTTGCCGAATGGCGTCAAAGACAACCTTAAACTGAGAGTCATACTTCTTTTCAAGGGCCTCAAGTTTACGGGCCAGTTCTGCATTGGAGGCAAGCATCTGTCTGAGCCTCACAAATGCACGCATGATCTCAATGTTGACTCTTACCGCTCTTTCGCTATTCAAAACGCTGGAAAGCATGGCAACGCCTTGTTCGGTAAAAGCATAAGGCAGGTATTTAGAATGCTCGCCTCTTTTTAAGGTGCCAAAATGGCGCCTTAAAAATTCATATTCTTCTTTTGATAACTGGATCATGAAATCTGCCGGAAAACGGCCTATATTTCGTCTGACCTGTCTCTTCAGGTGCTTCACTTCCACTCCGTAAAGCTCTGCGAGATCAGCATCTAGCATCACCTTTTCACCTCGAATCAGTAGAATCTTCTTTTCAATAATCTCAACGGGAATTAATTCTTTCATTCACCCTCCGTCTTCCTTCTTCGCCCTAACTTTCTCAATCGCAAAAGTATATATCTTTCTCCCAGTATTTCTCAATGATTTCAATGAGTAATGCATGGATGGAACGAGGAGAAGCGACATAAGGCCGGGACTTCGTGTTTCGGTCGTATTGAAAAAGGACCAGCAGTTCTTTACTCCGGGTTGACCTTATCTTCGTGCAACTTCTCTTTTACGTGTTGGGAATAATAATCAGGATATAGTTTCTCCATACAGTGGGGACATATCCCGTGACTGAATTGTGCCTCGCTGTGTTTACTTATATAGGATTCAATGTGGTTCCAATCTCCTTTATCGTCACGAATTTTCTTGCAAGAGGCACATATAGGTAAAAGACCACTCAGGAGCTTCACTTGGCTCAGCGCATCTTCCAGCTTTCTATTGCTTTCAATTAGGTTCTTTATCAAAGGGTTACTGATCTTGAGGAAGATTAGTGCACCCAGGGAAATAAGGACCATGCCGATTAATCCACTGATTATCCCGGCTTTTATGAAAGGCGCGCGAATCTCAGCGAGATCAATTTTTGCCACGATACCCAGATTTAATTCTGCAACCGGCTCATACGCTGCCAACACTTCCGCACCACGGTAATCAAGGCCGACCAATTGCCCGGAATGCCCGGACAATGCCATCCGCATCGGTTCAGCCAACCTTGTATCAAAGGGAAGTCTCATCACGTTTTGTGTTATTTTTTTCTGTTTAGTCAAGAGAAACACAATTTCATTTCCCTCCTTCTCTGCAATGGTAAATTCTCCTGTCTTGCTTAACCCTTCATAGTGCTCATGAGCATTCATTATTTGGCTGATTGTCGCTTGCCTCGAACTGTAGAGAACATCTTTATTATATTTAGAATTAAATCGGGCAACCGATTCCATTAAACGTGCCTGGCTCTTGACGGTTTCTATAAGACGGTCTTTTTCTTCATGAAGCGCCGTTTGGTAAAGGATGCTGACTCCGATAATACCTATAGCCAGAGATATGAGTGCCATAATGAAGATTAAGAGGATAATTCTTTTCTGATCGCTCATCTGCCTTCTCTCTTTCGGTCGTATTGAAGCCGTGAATCGTGAATAGTAAATATAGATACGGGCTGAAGAGCCGCCGCCTTACGCGATTTTAAGCTCTCTCCGAATCTTTTCGGCGACCCATTGCCGCACCAGCGTTTGTTTCGGAATCCCCTTTTTCGTTGCCACCTTTTTTATCGACATGAGATAAAGTGGGTCGAGCTTGATGGTGACATTTTGCAGCTTACGCTTCCGTTTTCCCGCTACAATATCCTTCGCAAGCGCCTCATCGAGACTGATCGCAATGTCCTTCTCGATGATCTCGCCAAGGACGCCCTTCTTATCATAGTATTCCTCGTCTGTCATTTTCTTCGTTGCCGCTTTAGCCTTCATGGTCTGTATATCTCTCTTCTATGCCCAACAGCTCTAATGACGATCACATCTTTCCCTATTTCGTATATCACTTTCCAGTCGCCGACTCTCAGTTTAAACAAGCCGGCCATGTCAGCAGACAGTGGTTCAGGAGTGACGGCGTCGAAATATTGGGAAAACCACGAGATTTTATGCAGGATACGTTTTACTATCGGTCTGTCAATCTTTTCAAGATCGTCTAAGGCTTCCTTATCCCATTCAACCTTAAGGCAAATCTCTTCAGGACCTCTTCGTGGGACATTCTCCTCGAAGGCTTCTTAAGTCTCTGTTCCAGTTGAGTCCTGAATTTCTTCTTTAAATGGAGACCTGAATCAGGGTCGCCGATAATTTCGAGCATCTTCTGCTCGACTATCTGTTCTATCTCGTCCACTGTCATCCCTTTTGCCTTGGGCATACTGCACCTCCGTTCTGCGTTTATTATATTCCCAAAAAGACTTTATTGACAACCCTGACAGGGATCAGGGTCATCTGCATCATCCCTTCGACTCGCCGGTGTATAATTAGAGAAGGATTTCACACGGCAGGAGAGTAATGCATGGATGGAACGAGAAGGAGCGACATAAGACCAGGACTTCGTGTTTCGGTCGTAGTGAAAAAGGACCAGCGGACAGGGAAACTGACAGAGGGGATCGTAAGAGACATTCTGACCAATTCAACGGCCCATCCGCACGGGATCAAGGTCCGCCTTGAAAGCGGCGAGATAGGACGCGTAAAGGGGATTTTTAAAGTCCGTGAATCGTGAATAGTGAAACGTGAATAGTAAATACCGATGAAAGCAGAAGTAATCCATTATCAGGCTAAAGCATGAATGAGTGGCAATCCAACGATCCTCTTCACGGCATCACTCTGGAAATGATTCTGACCCGGCTGGTAGAACTTCATGGCTGGGAGAAGATGGGAAGAATCATCCGAATCAGGTGTTTTACTCATGACCCGAGCATCAAATCCAGCCTGCAATTTCTGAGAAAGACCCCCTGGGCCAGAAAAAAGGTCGAAGCCCTGTACCTGAAGCACAAAAGCGGGACCAGAGAGTAACCCGCCGAACGGATGGAATTGGGGTCAAGCCTTACTTATCGTATCCCACTTCACCTATATCTTATCTTCAAAACAAGAATTGTGAATGCCAGAGTAAAGCTGACAATATTGGCAATAATAATCGGCATTGAATTTATCGCAAAACCATAGAATGTCCATAAGAGAAGCCCCATACAAGATGTAGAGAACATCCCTGCTGAAATATCTTTGGTTGATTTTGACCTCCATGTCTTGACAACCTGTGGGAGCAGAGCAATTGTTGTCAGCGTGCCAGCCATTATTCCTAAGAGTGTTATTCCGTTCATCGCATAATAGTTTACCATTTGTGGGATTGCCTAGAGGGTAATGGGAAACTTTCTTCAATAGTTCAGCCCATACCCTCAGGGAGAAGGCAGGGGATGATGCCGTAAATGATGATTTCTTGTGCCATATGGCACCTCCAGTTAGACGTTCATACCACAGCCGAGTCTAATCCTGTTTTATTGAGTCGCTGGAAGTTCCACTGGAAGGATTCCCTTTATCAATCGTGTTATGTATGCTGTTGCATCTGCCATTTGCTCATATGAGCTTTCTTTGTCCTTTATCCGTTCCACCGTATGAGCCTCCAGGTCTATCGTGATCACTTCAACACAGTAGCGGGAGTTTTTCAGAACAACACCGTAAGCCCACAGCAAACCATTGCCGTCCTTGCCGATAGTTCCCCTGCTGACAGGTTTCTTGAACTCATTCCTGATTATGTCCTCAACCGAGAAATGCGATGATTTCTTTTTCATTAGTTATCCAAATATGTCAACTGAAGAATATCCTCAACCATTTCTTCTGCAGCATAGTTTCCGCTATAGAGTTCACCAAGTGCCATAGACATCAAGGCTATTTGGTTATCAAGAGGACATGCATCCCCCACCCAATCTTCCACCATTTCCCTTGTAATGTCCTTGTTTGCTGTCTGCGCCTTTTTCGTCAAGGCATTATATAGGTTATCCAATGTAGACATTTGTTACCCCTTTATCTTTCATGCTTTATTATATCATGCGGAGGTGGTGAGGCTTTCCAAGAATGCTTACCGGAATGAGTACATTGCCTTGACTTGTCTGAATTTTGTGATAAGTAGTAATTAAGAAACGCGTATTCCGGTCTAGTTTAATCGTATCACTTCGAGAAAGTTCTTTATGTCGTGTTCACCGACCAACAAAGAGTTTCAAGACATCGCAACTTGTGCGAATTACCATTTGAAAGAAACAAGAAAGCAGCAATTGAGACCTTATTCTGAGTCATTCAAACCTAGTGATAACTCAACACCGCCCGTGTACCTGTCACCTTCATCCTGGGATTAAGTCTTCTGGCATCGGCCACGTGTTCCTCTAGACACGTCAGAAAGTTGCTGACATTGTCTTTGTCAATCTGAATAAAATTCATTCCTGACCGATATTTTTGAGCAGAGCCATTGTCAAGTATCCAGACAACCTCGCACTTCACATCTAAGACATTGCCACACCAAAGTAGCGTGACGGTGTAAACCTTTCCTCTTTCGAGCTTTTCGGTACACTCAATGGACATGCCCCCTTTGCTCACATTGATAACTTCTGCATCCACCTTGATATGCATCAATAGCTACCGGGTTTAGAATCCGGCGTGGAATTCCTCCATGTCTGCCCATGTATGAATCTTGATGCCAGCAAAAGCACCTACGGTGGCGGCTCCGACTCGTATAAGGAAATGATTGGATATGAGATGTATTGCATCCAACCTAGACTTAATAGCTTTAATAAACTTCTGCCACGCCTCTCGGGCACCGCTGTCGTAATCGGTCATGCGGGTGCACTCCCAGACCATCACGAGTTTGTCAGACGACGAGTCGATCATGGATGTGATCTTTCTAACCGCATTTTGGGCGTTATCCTCTGAAAGGTGTCCGTCGAAATGCAGAACAAGACAACGTCGGGATTTAATGTCGCACCACTCAATATTTGGATTCATAATTTTCCCTTAAGGCGGAGCGCTTTGTTAGCCAACATCATTGCAATTGGCGCTACAACCCGATTATTTGTCCAGTGGGAGCCATATTGTCTGCAGGTGGTTTGCCTGTCTGTTTTCGTATTCTCTTTCTCTCGCACTTCTCTGACTTCTCTTTGTCTTCACAGAACAGCCTAATCCAACCTTGTTTGACAACTTCAGTATTTCCTTTGAAATTCAAGAAGAATCCACACTTTTCCAGTAACTCGCATTTCTCTGACATGATCGTCTCCTTTCGTGTGATTATTTTTATTTACTTCATTGGAGAATATTTGCAAATATCATGCTCATGCTCAGTTTCTCATTCTCAGACGCTCAATAGTTTATATAATGACATTATTTCAAGGAGTTACTAATTCCAATATCGGATTCGCTTGTGGCGTAAAAGAAGTGACAGAGCTGATGAGATGTCTGAAAATAAAACGGTATGACCTGAAATCCTACAAAGATTAACCTGATGAAAAGTTTGTCGACCTAGTGAACGTCCCTTAAAGCATCAGGGATATCAATCAATAAACCGTCGTGAAAATTAACAAGAAAGGCGAACCTGGAATCGTTGATTTACACGAGAAACTTGCAGAACTATATTAGATAGGAAAGATGCGGACTTCAGGAGGGAAGTGATTATTGTAAGAGGACAGTGATAGGGAATTAATTTTAGGGAGGAGGAAACAGGGGTACAATAACTCACCCTGTTTGACTTGGGGCGCCTCGGCCTCATCCAGTCCTCCCCTTAGTTTAAGTTTCCTCTACACATAACCACTTTGTCAACTTGAAGTTTTGATAATGAGGTGTTTTATTGCTTATGATTTGATTTTCGGATACAAAGAACGTTGATTTCCAATGTACTCTTTACTCAAAGTTAGTATATCAGGCGTGTTGTGTACAGGGAGCTTAGGCTGAAGGCTGAAGTTCTCCCATTATCCAAATAAAAGCTGTTTCAGGTGTTGTCCCTGTCATGTTTCTTTTTGTCAGGGAACAGGACGTGTGCGATGTGATATCTGTTGTCCGCAAGCCATCGATAGAATGAACGGGCAAGGAGCCCAGCGCCGGGGAACTCAAAGAGTGCCGCAGCCGGGCTGTACCGCTTCAGGCGTTTCACGATCTCAGGCAGGGCCTTTTCAGCGCTCAGCACCTCCCCGTCAGGAAGGATAAGCTGCATTGCCTGCATGCAGACGGCCTGCTCGATAAAGGGGAACCTTTTCCGTGCCTCCCCTGACTGGCAGGGGATCATCTCGAAGGCGTCCTTGCGCATATTCTCCCTGATCCATGCCGCGGTTTTCCGGCAGACAGGGCACTCTCCGTCATAGATGAGCACTGCGTGGCCTGATTTCCTTTGCGTTCCGATCACGACGTATACGCTCCTGCTCCGATTGTACCAGACAGGAAATGACCGCGCATTCTTTGCTGCCGGGAGGCGATATCTTCCGGTCTGTTGCCCTGCCTGCGGAGAATGTTCTTTGCCTTGCCTTGACTTGTCTGAATTTTGTGATAAGTAGTAATTAAGAAATGCGTAGCGGATGTGCTTTTCTTAAGAAAGGAGGACGTTATGGTTAAGACAGCGCTGTTTGTTCGACTGGAGGCAAAATCCGGGAAGGAGGCTGAAGTGGAGAAGTTTCTTCGCGGGGGCCTTGCAATCGTCATGGAGGAGCCGGTCACG
>DATKOU010000061.1:0-4092 GCA_035524455.1 Thermodesulfovibrionales bacterium
TTGACCTTTAGAGTGGCGGCATAAGATGGCGCTAAAACTCAATATAAAAATGGATACCCTGCCCCTGGCGGTAAAGGTGCTCATCGCCTTTCTTCCTGCCATTGTCATTTCCGCGCTCGTGATCATACTCCTGATACTCCCGCGGCACAAGGAGATCCAAAGGCTCAATGTGGAAATCACGAAACAGGAGAATGACATTGCAAAGGACCAGGTGAAGGCAGCGAAGCTTTCCACGTTGAAGGGAGAGAACGTGAAGCTCCGAATGAGGCTGGATGAGCTGAAGTTGCAGCTCCCCGAAGAACGGGAGGTATCGGGGCTTCTGAAGCAGGTTTCGGACCTGGGAATAAAATCAGGTTTGAAGATCGTTTCATGGAGGCCTGAGCAGAAGAAGGACCATCCCAGCGGAACAATATACGAGATACCCGTTGCAGTGGAACTCTCGGGAAGTTACCACAACCTCGGCATCTTTTTCAGCAGACTGACGAAACTGAACAGGATTGTGAACATCTCTGATATAAAAATGGGAGGCCCCCAGCCGCAGAGGAGCGAGGCCATCGTCAGGATCAGCTTTAAGGCAACCACCTTCTCGGCAATATCTGACAAGGAGGCGGCAGCAAAGACTGCTGCAGCAAAGACGAAGAACCAATGATGAAAGCTGCTCACACATCAAGGCTGAGGTTGAAGGAATTCTTACTGTTAAGCGTAACCGTAACATTAACCGTAGCCTTAACCGTTGCTTGTGAGAAAGAGAAGCCGAAGGGAATCCAGAAACAGGCGCAAAAGGTCCAGCCCGCGGAACCTCCCAAGAAGGGGGAAGCGGCCTCCCAGAAACCTGAAGAGAAAAAAGTTGAGGCAGAGGCATACTCATACAGCCCGCAGGGGAGGAGGGACCCTTTCCTTTCTATCATAGAGGCCTCTAAGAAGGAACAGGAGTCGGAGAAAAAGAAAAGGAGCCTCAGGCCTTCGGAAATGTATGATGTTACCGAGATAAGGGTAATTGCCATTGCGAAGGACAAAAACAGGTCCTATGCCATGGTCCAATTGCCTGACAAGAAATATTTTACCGTGAAAGAGGGCATGACCCTGGGCCTTAATAACGGAAAGGTTATCAGTATTGACGCGGGAAGCGTCATGGTGAGGGAGTACATTAAGAATTATAAGGGAGAAATTCAATCGAAGGACACAACTTTGAGACTCCGTAAGGAGGAGGGAGAATGAGAAGGAATACACTAAATATCATCTTATCAATGGTGGTTTTAACCGTCTTGTGCGTGGCGGGGGCTCCCCATGCAGGCTATGCAAAGGGAGAGTCGCCGGGTGTGACCGCCATCACCGGGATTAATGTGATGGACGAAGCCCTGGAGATAAAGGGGGACAGACCTTTTGTGTATACCATCTATAAGTCGTCTGACCCTTACAAGGTCATGGTGGAGATACCCGACGCGGATATCGGCGCCTTCAGGAATGTCATTAAGTCGGACAGTGCGGGGATTTCCGAGGTTACCCCGTCGCAGATCGATGTCCCCAAGCCTATGGCAAAGATAGAGATTCTCCTGCAATCCCCTTCCGGTGTTGATTCCCAGTATCACAATAACAGCCTTGTGGTGAGGATGAAAAAGGACGGCGGGGAGCAGAGGTCGGAACCAATGAAGCTGGCGGCCCTGCAGACAGAGGAAAAAGGCTCGCTGCCGGCTGACACTGCCAAGCCAAATGTTCAGGAACCTCAGCCGCCACGGATGGATGAAGAGAAGATGGCGCTAAAAGAACCCGCTGAGGGTGGAAATAACAAGGACAGGATATCCCTTGATTTTCAGGATGCGGACGTTGTTCCCATATTCAGGCTTCTGGCTGATATAAGCGGAAAGAACATTGTGGTGAGCCCTGATGTGAGGGGTAAGCTCACCATGAAACTGATCAATACTCCATGGGAGCAGGCCCTTGACCTTATCCTCAAAACAACGATCCCTCCCCTGGACAAGGATGTGGAGGGCAATGTCATAAGGATAGCCACCGCAGAGTCCATGAGAAAAGAAAGAGAGGCTCAGGCAGCGGAGAGAAGGAAACTGGTGGCCGAGGAGCCCCTAGAGACGAAGACATTCGACATAAACTATGCTGATGTCAGCGTGGTGGAAAAGGCGATCAAGGACGCAAGGATACTCTCTCCCAGGGGCAGCCTGAGCGTGGACAAGAGGACAAGCTCCATGACCGTAAATGATGTGCCGGCCGTATTCCCCCAAGTGAAAGATCTCCTGTCCACACTGGATAAATCCACACCCCAGGTGATGATAGAGGCACGGGTCGTGGAGGTAAACACAACCGATTCCAGGGATTTGGGCATACAGTGGGGGGTGACCGTCAAGGGGACCAATACCCTTTCACTTTTGACCGGACTTACCACCCTCAATAAAGGGGCGTTCGCAGGTGCCCCCTTCATGGTTGACCTGCCAGCCGGCTCCGTGGCTGCCGGATCAGGCACAGGCTTTACCTTTGGCGTCCTGAGCCCTGACAAAACCTTCGGCCTTGACCTTCAGCTTTCTGCCCTTCAGAAGATCGGCAATACCAAGATAATTTCCAACCCGAGGATCGTGACCACGGACAACGAAAAGGCGCTCATCATGCAGGGCACGAGCGAGCCCTTCCCCAAATTGACCACAGAGGGGACGATATCCACAGAGTACAAGGATGTGGTGCTCAGCACTGAGGTGACGCCCCATATTACCCCTACAGGCGCCATCAGCATGAAGATCAATGTGAAGAAGGAGGATATCCTGGGCACCGTGAATATCGGTGGTTCACAGGTCCCGAGGACCTCCAAAATAGAGAGTAACACGCTTGTTCTTGTACAGAACGGAGAGACGATTGTTATCGGGGGAGTCTACAAAAAGACCACAACAGAAAATGATTCAGGCATTCCGGGCCTCATGAAGATACCCATTCTCGGATGGCTGTTCAAGAACAACACCGTTTCGGAAACTGTGAGCGAACTTCTCATATTCCTTACCCCGCGCGTTGTGGAACAGCCGGGGGGGGAAAGGGCAGCGAAACTCTAAATGATTGGACTGCGGAAGATAATTTATGATAAAGGATGGTTAAGGGAGGAGAGATGAAGAGAGGAAATAAAGTAATGCTGCTTACACTGTTCTGTGTGCTGTCTGCCGTGTTTTTCTGTGGCTGCGGTGGCAGCGGTCCGGGGTCGCCCGGCAGCACCGAGTGCGAGAACTTCGGCCTCATCTGCTCAGTTACAATAACTCCGGTTTATCTGGGCAGCAATACCGATAATGTGGACGCGGCCGAGGATGTTTGTGACCCAGGTCCTCCCGCAGTATTCGAGAAGTTTACGGACCACGGCGCGAACGTAGCGGTCAGCCTGCAGCTCCTAAACCCTACTACTACTTTGACACCGTCGTCTCTCTTCATTGAGAGCTACACCATTGAGTACAGGCGCTCAAACGACTCCATCGGGTCGCCGTCCATCCAATCGGACACGAGGTTCATTTCATTCTCCGTCACCCCTCCAACGGGCACCGATATCAGCACGGTGACGCAGAGCCTGATTTTTGTTGATATCCCGAGGAAGGATAAATATTATCAGGACATGCTGAGCGGCGTGTTCGGCGCTACCACGGGATCACCGTCTTTTATTAACAATTATACGGCAATCTATACAATCCAGGGTCAGATCAATGGCACCAAGGTCACTATTATCGGTACGAAGAGTTTTTCGATCGGCGACTATAATAATTGCTAATAAGATAAACTGGAGGGTGTAATGAAAAAGATCATTCTTTTGCTGGGGATAGTGGCTCTGTCCTTCGGCACATTCGGTTGCGGCGGGGGAGGAGCCGGCTCTGCGGCTCTGCCGCCTGGAGAGAATTCGGGTGTTCCCTCTGTAGTGCAATTGCTTCCTTCGCAATTTATCGCCCAGACAAATTCGAGTATCACGCTGCATGCCAAAGTCCTTGACGGCAACGGTACGCCCGTCGTGGGCGTGCCCGTGACCTTCACAAACCTTTCCGAGCCCTTTGGTGTAATCAAGAGGACCCTCGCGAAACTAAGGATCATAAAATCCGTAGGCATACTCAGCGCCACAGT
>DATKOU010000062.1:0-5236 GCA_035524455.1 Thermodesulfovibrionales bacterium
CTTTTTGAAAAGGCACGAAAGAAAATCACCTAATGCCAAAAAGGAAGAATGAGCAGTTTTTTTAGGAGATTACAGAAAGAGTTATAGGTAAGCGCGGAAAGCAGATCATTTTTCCGCACGATGGCTGCACCCTTGGCGGGGAAAATTACTTAGATAGTAGCTACACTCAGTGCCTATTCGCCGGAGAATCTATATGAATCGTTCATAAGGAATGCTATTCTCCGTCGCTATTTAATTTTTGGCACAAATTAGAGTAAAATACACATCTATTGAATTTCAAAAGGTTTCTTGAGAACTTCTCAGGCTCGACAGGAGGTGTCTATGGGGTATGTAAATGGTCTTAAGTGCAGAGAGTGCGGCAGGGAGTATCCCATTGATCCCATATATGTCTGCGAGTTCTGTTTCGGTCCGCTGGAAGTTGTGTATGACTATAAGAAAATAAAGCGAGTACTGAAGAGGAAAAACATTGAGAAGAGGGAAGGGAATCTCTGGCGCTACAAGGAACTCCTTCCCATAGACGGAGACCCCCAGGTGGGTCTGGAATCAGGGTACACCCCGCTTATCAAGGCAGATAACCTGGCCAAAGAACTGGGAATGAAAGAATTATATATTAAGGATGATACCGTTGCCCATCCCACGCTTTCGTTTAAAGACAGGGTTGTGGCGGTTGCCCTCACCAAGGCAAAGGAGTTTGGGTTCGATACGGTTGCCTGCGCATCGACAGGAAACCTTGCCCACTCTGTTTCTGCCCACGGGGCAAAGGCAGGGTTCAAGAGGTTTGTGTTTATCCCTGCCTCACTGGAGCCGAGCAAGATTGTGGCATCCCTTGTCTATGAGCCCAATGTCGTGGCTGTTGATGGGAATTATGACGAGGTGAACAGGCTTTGCAGCGAGATCGCAAACAAATATAAGTGGGCATTTGTGAATATCAATATCAGGCCGTTTTATGCCGAGGGCTCCAAGACGCAGGGGTTCGAGATTATTGAACAGCTGGGATGGAAAGCCCCTGACAATGTGGTGGTTCCCTGTGCTAGCGGTTCTCTTCTCACAAAGGTCTGGAAGTCCTTTAAGGAATTCAAGGCCATAGGAATAATAAAAGAGCTCGAGACCAAAGTGTTTGCTGCTCAGGCCACGGGATGTGCTCCCATATCCGTTGCACTGAAGCAGGGCACCGATGTGATAAGGCCAGTGAAACCGAATACCATTGCCAAATCCCTTGCCATTGGCAACCCGGCAGACGGATTTTACGCAATACAAGCCGTTAAGGCGACGGGTGGATACGCTGAGGACGCTTCTGACGAGGAGATCATAGAGGGCATGAAAATGCTCGCGAGGACTGAGGGGATTTTTGCAGAGACAGCAGGTGGCGTTACCCTGGCATGTGCACAGAAACTTATCGAATCAGGCAAGATTCCCAGGGACGAGACAACGGTCCTCTGTATTACCGGCAACGGACTCAAGACCCAGGAGGCGTTGAACGGCCATATGGAATCACCCCATTATATAAAACCGAATCTTGCATCTTTTGAGGAAATACTTCAAAAAATCGGGCATTAGTTCCCGCTGCAAAGTGGAGACTGCGGACATTTGAACAGGAGGTGGTATAATGGCAGTAAAGGTAAGGATCCCTACACCGCTGCAGAGATTAACGCAGGGAAAAGAAGAAGTTGAAGGAGTACCGGGCAGTGTAATGCAGCTCGTTACCGACCTGGACAAGAGGTTCCCCGGCCTTGGGGAGAGGATCTCCGAAGGGGGCAAGATACGGAGGTTTGTGAACATCTATGTGAATGAGGAGGATATCAGGTTTCTGAAGGCAGAGGATACCGAAGTGAAGGACGGAGATGAGGTTTCGATTGTCCCTGCAATCGCCGGAGGAATGAGGTAGTCAGCAGTCTTGGGCAGATGGTCAACTTCGGATTGTATCCTTAAAAGGAGGATGTATGAAAAGGCGTGTTAAGTTAACCTTCCCGCCGCAGCTTATCAGGGAACCGGTGATCTTTACCATGGCGAAAAGGTTTGAGGTGATGCCTAATATAAGGAGGGCAAGGGTTACCGAGACGGTTGGTGAAATGGTGCTTGAGTTGGAGGGCACAGAAGAGAATCTCGGGAAAGGCATCCAATCGCTCAGGGACCAGGGGGTGGATGTGGAACTTGTGGAAGGAGATATCATAGAGTAGTCATTTCACATTCCCTTGGAGTTCCGGGTAAAACAACATCGATTAGTTAATAGTTGAGACTATAAATGTGAACTTTATTGTCCGTGGATGTCCGTAGTGACGGCATAGGACGGTGGAAGAAATAGCATGAAATATATAGTGATCGTGGGTGATGGGATGGCAGATAGGCCGTTGAAAGAACTGGGTGGCAAGACCCCTCTTCAGAAGGCCTTTACGCCAAATATGGACAGACTTGCCAAGGAGGGCATCATCGGCTCGGTAAGAACCGTGCCCAGAGGCCTTCATCCCGGCTCTGACATTGCGAATCTGAGTATCCTGGGATACGACCCTAAGCTTTTTTACACGGGACGTGCACCGCTTGAGGCTGCGAGCATGGGTGTTGAGCTTCGAGAGACAGATGTGGCATACCGGTGTAATCTGGTCACGCTTCGCTATAACAAAGAGAGGACAAGAGCGGTAATGGAAGATTATAGCGGTGGTCATGTGTCGACTGCTGAGGCTGCGTTACTCATAAGAGAGATCGATGAGACACTGGGAACCAGTGATATCAAGTTTTATCCCGGGGTGAGCTACCGTCATCTTATGGTGTGGAAGGACGGAGAACTGAGGGTGGAGTGTGTGCCTCCTCATGATATCCTTGGAAAGGATATTTGCGATTATCTTCCCACAGGCTATAGAGAAGAGGTTGTCAGGAAGATGATGATGGATTCGGTGGGCATCCTGAGCAGCCACCCTGTTAATAAAGAGCGGCTTGCAGCGGGGAAGAAGCCCGCAAACAGTATATGGCTCTGGGGACAGGGGAAGAAACCCAGGATTCCCAGATTCAAAGAAAAGTATAACCTCGATGGCGCCCTTGTCTCGGCGGTTGACCTTACCAAGGGACTGGGTGTATATGCCGGATTTGAAATCCTCAGGGTCCCGGGGGTCACCGGATATCTAGATACCAACTATACGGGAAAGGCGGAGTATTCCCTCAATGCCCTTGAGAATGTGGACCTCGTATATGTCCATGTGGAGGCGCCCGATGAAGCAGGGCATTCCGGGAATTATGTTGATAAGGTGAAGGCTATAGAGGATTTTGATGCCCTTGTGGTGGGTACGATCATAAGGGGTGCAAAACACTTTCAGGCATATCGTATCCTGTTGATGCCCGATCATGCGACTCCCATAGAGGCAAAGACCCATACCGATGAACCGATACCTTTTGTCATTTACGACAGTCGTGCCATAAGAAACAATGAGGGTGCCACCTTTAATGAATCCATCGTTGGGAGAAAAGATATCATGGTGGTGGAAGAGGGGTATAAGCTCATGGACTATTTTATCAAAGGAACGCTCTAAACGGGCCCTCTGTTGAGAGACGTATGCAGGAAGGGTTCTCCTTCGGTGCATTGACTCGCGGATCACAAATCTTTTAAACTTCAGTCTAACGTTTTTGCTTGCCTGCCAGGGTATGGTCGTAACCCAGAAGGGAGAGTTGCCGGACACAACGTAATTCTTAAAGAGAGGTAAGAAATGAATGATGAGCATATAGAGAAGAAATCCCCTGATGCCAAGAAGGCAGAACTGCATAAGGACCGTGAAGAGAGTTTCGCGTCATTGCTCAAAAGGAGCAGTATGGGTGAAAGACTTTATCCGGGACAGAAGGTCAGGGCGAAGGTGGTAAGTATATCGGGAGACCTTGTGTATATTGATCTTGGGGGAAAGAGCGAAGGGGCCGTGGACCTGGCCGAATTTGTGAATAAAGAGGGATTACTCAGTATCCGTGAAGGTGATGAGATAGAGGCGTCTTTTGTAACGGTTCAGGACGGGTTGATGAAATTGACCACCCTTGTGGGCGGATACTCTGCCCTCACATTGAACTCCATCAGGGATGCATATGAGGGAGGGATATCGGTGAACGGTGAGGTTAAACAAGAGATTAAGGGAGGCTTTGAGGTGTCGGTAGGCGGAGTGAGATGCTTCTGTCCCTTCTCCCATATCGACCTGAGAGGTTCACGCGAAGGCAGTGCCTATGTCGGACAGACGTTCCCGTTTAAGGTATTGGAATACGGTGAGGAGGGGGGAAAAATAGTCCTCTCCAGAAGGGTGCTCCTCGAAGAGGAAAAGAAGGCAAGGAGGGAGAAGTTCAAGGAGAGGCTCACGGTCGGCATGGATGTAGATGCTGAAGTAAAATCAATACAGAAATTCGGGGCCTTTGTGGACCTGGGAGGCATCGAAGGTTTGATTCCTGCGAGCGAAATATCATGGGACAGGACAGTGAACCCCAATGATGTACTCTCCATCGGAAAAAACATAACCGCAAAGATCATCTCTCTTGACTGGGAGCACGACAGGCTCACACTAAGTTTAAAGGCCGCGCTGCCTGATCCATGGGCTTCAGTCGCCGATAAATACCCGGTGGATAGCAGGGTCAGCGGCTCTATAGCCCGACTCTTGCCCTTCGGTGCGTTTGTAAGGCTTGAACCGGGGATTGAGGGCCTGATCCATATCTCCAACCTTGGAGCCGGCAGGCGTATCAATCACCCCAAGGAAGTTGTAGAGGTGGGGCAATTGGTAGAGGTCTATGTCCTCGCAGTGGATCAGCAGAACAGAAAGGTGTCACTCTCCATGCAGCCAAAGGCCGAGCCTGTGAAGGTCGTTCTTCCCGCAGCGGGAGAAATCCTCGACGGTATCGTTGAAAAGGTGATGCCTTATGGAATTTTTCTGAAAATGAATAATGGCATTAAGGGATTGATTCCCAGTGCGGAGATGGGGACGCCATCAGGCACAGACCACAGGCGTATGTTTCCTCCCGGAACTGAGATGCAGGTTGCCGTGATTGATGTGGATACCATACATAATAAAGTCCGCCTCAGCCGTAAGGCGGTCCTCGAAAAGGCGGCACACGACGAGTTCGCCCATTACACGGAATCCGCAAAAAAGTCTGCTGAGTCGTCCAGGGGCCTCGGGAGTCTCGGTGACATACTCAAGGCAAGACTGGAAGAGAAAAAAAACCGTGGCTAGCTCATTGGAGAACCATTATGTGCAGCGCTCAGGACTGACCTGACACCTGGCTT
>DATKOU010000063.1:0-11870 GCA_035524455.1 Thermodesulfovibrionales bacterium
TGCCCCCATCATCAAGAAGAAAATAAAGGAAGTGAACGGCAAGATAGCGGGGATATACTACGCCCCTGATGATGAACTGGTTATCGAAGCAAGATTGAGGGAGTTGATGGATTCAGGCGCTGACCTGCTGATCACGACAGGGGGCATGTCTGTTGACCCTGATGATGTGACACGCTTTGCCATTAAGAGACTTGGAGCAAGGGATATCATCTACGGTTCTGCGGTACTTCCTGGTGCAATGTTCCTTGTCGCATATATTGAAAAGGGAATGCAGAGTTCTAAATTGCAGATTCCTGGAAAACAAATCCGCGCCCTCCAGCAACCTATCCCTGTCTTAGGAATTCCCGCCTGCGGGATTTATCACAAGACTACTATATTTGATCTGATCCTTCCCAGGATTCTTGCTGGGGAAGTCATTGGCAGAAGGGAACTTGCAGAACTCGGTCATGGCGGGCTCTGCCTTAACTGCCATGACTGCAGGTATCCTGTATGTCCCTTTGGGAAATAAAAAAAGGACTTGAATATTAGAAAAAGTTTCATTATTATTAAAGGAGAACAATATGTTAAGGGAAAAAGTTGAAGAGGTTCTTGAGAAGATAAGGGGTGGTCTAAAGGCTGAGGGTGGCGATATAGAGCTTGTGGATATCAAGGACAATATCGTCTATGTGCAACTCAAGGGTGCCTGTGGCACATGTGCCATGTCCACTCTTACCATGAAAAATTGGGTGGAGGCGAATCTAAAGAAGGAGATTCCTGAGATCATTGCTGTTCGTTCCGTATGAATAAAGAATATGGCGCAAAGGAAGTGAACACACTGTGCCCCGTGCAACATGAGGTGAAACCGAAAACCCGTTCTTTTTCCTTCTCTCTTTTCTCAGTCCTTTTTTTTGTAATCGCGCTCTCCAATTCCCTGGGCGCAGAGGAGAGGGCCCAGGTCAAGGACATCAGGTATTGGTCATCTGACGGATATACAAGGGTAATCGTAGATCTGTCCCGCCCAGTAGACTTTGCGCAAAGACGGCTTTCCAGTCCTGACAGAATCTACTTTGATCTCAGGAATACGAGGATCCCCAAGGAAATACAGAATTCACTCTCCGTGGGTGACGGCATCCTCAGGTCGGTGAGGGCAGGGCAATATGACCAGGCCACGGTGAGGATAGTCCTCGATCTTGAGACCATGGATGACTTTAGTGCGTACATTCTTGATGATCCCACAAAACTGGTCATTGATGTCAATGCAAAGAAGCCTGAAAAGCCTTTGAGACCTGACAGGCACGAAAAAATTACGATAACGAGGAAAGTGCTTGTCCTTGACCCGGGGCATGGAGGACACGACACGGGTGCTGTGGGGAAAAAAGGACTTCAGGAAAAGGACGTGGTGCTGGACATTGCGCTCAAGGTAAAGGAGATTCTTTTAAGGGAGGAGAATATAGAGATAGTCCTTACCAGGGATAAGGATGTCTTCATCCCGTTACCCGAAAGATCTCTGATAGCACTCCAGCACAAGGCAGACCTTTTTGTATCTATCCATGCCAACGCGAGCCCCAACAGGGGCGCAAAGGGGATTGAGACCTATCTCCAGAATTGGACTAATGAAGAAGAGGCCATACGAGTTGCTGCGAGGGAAAATTACATATCTGAGAAGAGAATGAAGGAGAAGATGGCCCAGTATAAGAACGACGATGTGGGCAAAATTCTCACCGATCTCAATAGGGACTATAAACGGGACGAATCAATCGCCCTTGCCCACTATGTACAGAACTCCCTGTATTCCAATGTCACCAAGGTTCATGCAAAAACGGTGAACCTGGGAGTAAAGCAGGCGATGTTTTTTGTCCTTATGGGTGCTTCCATGCCGCCCTCTATCCTCGCAGAGGTCTCATTTATCAGCAACCCTACTGAGGAGAAACTCCTTGCCGATAACTCGTACCGCAGACTCATTGCAGAGTCCATCGCAGCAGGCGTGCTTATCTACTTTGAATCATCAGGTCCTGTGCAAAAAACGACTAAAGCCAAGCATAATGTCGCCGCACTCGCAAAAAAGGTTTCCTCCTCCGATACACACTCCGCCAGGTCGCAGGACTTTCTGGCAGGGCGGTGAAGAGCATTTGCTGCCGTATCTCATAATCTTTCTCTATGTACTCTTTGTCATAAGCCTCTTTTTTATCCGGGATATAGTCCTCCATGGTATCATCGCGCTTACCGTATTCTGTATCGCACTCATAGTCCTGCCTTTGAAGAGGGTGAAAGGGGGGATCGTCCCCATCACCCTCTTCCTCTTATTCACTTTTGCAGGTAACCTCTTCTTTCAACCTGGCAGAATACTCTATGGCAATGATCTGCTTTCCGTGACCGATGAAGGCCTGCTGATGGCAGGTATCAGGACATTGAGGGTTTTGTCCATGATCTATGCTGCGAAGATATTGACCGGGATACTTTCCATGGATGACATGCTTCATTCACTGGAAACATTCCTGAAACCGCTGGAAAGAATCGGTCTTCCGGTGAAGGACTTCTTCTGTGTAATGGGATTAACACTTAAAGCCTTTCCTCTCCTTATGAATCACCTTTTGAAAACCTATAGAGAAGAGATAAAGGATCACGAGAAGCACGGGTTTCGCAGGAGAATGAGACACATGGTCTCTTTCCTGTTGCCGGTGTTTGTGGAGAGCATCCGTTCGCCCGAGACTTTTTTTGGCTCTTCTGAGCACCGCACTCTTCCCGGGGAGAGAGAATTATGAACAGTGATGTGGACCTGTTAATCAGGGGAAGCAATGTCTACGACGGGAGCGGAGATGACGGGTTTGTGGCAGATGTGGGCATATCGGGTGACAGGATTGCGTGTATTCTGAAGGCTCCCGAGCGGTATCAGGGAGGAGCGGGGAAGATCATTGAGGCAAAGGGACTTTCCCTGGCACCTGGGTTCATAGATACCCATGCCCATTCTGAATTCACGCTCATTGCGGACCATCGCGCAGAGGGTAAGGTTTTTCAGGGTGTCACCACAGAAATTAACGGCAACTGCGGGTTGTCTGCGGCCCCTCTCTTTGGCAAAGCAAGGGAACAGCGTGAAGATGACTTTCAGGAAATGGGGATAAGGGAGCGGTGGGCTACCTTTGGGGATTATTTTCGTCTCCTGGAAAAGATACATCCTTCCATAAACTATGCGACATTGGTAGGTCATGGAAATATAAGGGCTTCTGTGATTGGGTATGATGACAGGGAGCCTGACAAAGGTGAGATGCAGGAGATGCGCCTTTTGTTGAGGAAAGGGATATCTGAAGGCGCGATAGGACTTTCCACCGGGCTAATATACCCTCCCGGCGTGTGTGCGAAAACAGATGAAATTACCGGATTGGCAGAGGATATCAACCAGTATATCTATACTTCCCATATGCGCAGTGAAGGAGACGCACTTATTGAGTCCATCGAGGAAACCTTGACAATAGGAAAGGAGTCCGGAATCAAGGTGCATATATCACATATCAAAACAGGGGGACAGGCAAACTGGGGAAAGGTAGACGAGGCAATTTCGGTCATGGAGCACGCACAGCGGGAGGGTATCCATGTGACCTGTGACCGGTACCCTTACACCTCTTCCTCCACCGATCTTGACACAGTGCTTCCCTCCTGGGCATATGCAGGAGGGGCTGAGGAGGAACTGAGGAGGCTTAAGGATGAGAAGGTAAGGTACTCTATAAGGGGTGAACTCCTTTCCCAGCACCCAGAGGATGACTACTGGGACTGCATAGCCATCTCGTCTCTTCAATTGGAATCGAACAAGTGGATGGAGGGCAAGACATTGCATACTCTTTCAAAGGCAGTAGGTAAAGGCCCCGTAGACTTCCTCCTGGACATCCTCGTTGAGGAGAGGTTACGAATAGGGGCCATTTTCCATTCTATGAACGAGGATAATCTTGCGAGATTCCTTTCTCTCCCGTATGCGATGATCGGTTCGGACAGTTCCGCACGCTCCACTGATGGACCGACCCGTAAAGGCAAACCCCACCCAAGGGGGTTTGGGACTTTTCCAAGATTCCTCGGCAGGTATGCCAGGGACCAGAGACAGATGAGCATAGGTAAGGCGATTCACAAAATGACCATGCTCCCGGCCGAGACCTTTGGTCTCAAAGGAAGAGGCTGCATAAGGCCAGGATATATGGCTGATCTGGTGATATTCGATGATCAAAAAATCAAGGACAGGGCCACCTTTGAAGAGCCGTTTCTAAAACCCGAGGGAATACATTATGTCCTTGTGAACGGCTCACCCGTTGTATGGGAGGGCGAGACAACGGGTGCAACAACAGGGAGGATATTACGGCATGGGGGATAAAAGGGTTGCAGGCAAACCCCTCATCGGCATTACCCTTGACAGGGATGGGGAATACCTGCGACTGAAACACCAGTATCCGCCTGCCATACTCCGTGCCGGAGGGATACCCATTTTGATACCCCACTGCAATGACCCTGTCTTAATTGCTGAGACCATAGATGGTCTCCTCATTCCCGGAGGGAGTGATATAGACCCTTCCTATTATTCCGAGGAGGCAGCCTTCATGAAGGGGGAAGGTAGCATTTCAGGGAAGAAGGAGGGATGCAAAAAGGACGTAGATGTGGTGATGTCGGAGGTACAACTTCATACGGTACCAAGGGAACGTACGGACTTTGAAATGTCCCTGTTAAGGGCTATCATGAAGTTAAGGAAGCCCATATTCGGTATCTGTTACGGAATGCAGCTGATTAATGTGGCCTTTGGCGGGAGCTTGTATCAGGATATCGCTTGCCAGTTCAATACGACCATTGATCACAAGCAAGGGAGCCACAGAATTCTGGGAAAGGGAGGAACACTGAAGGGGGAGTTTACCGTCAACTCTTCACACCATCAGGCGGTGAAAGGTTTGGGAGATGGGCTTTCTGTCAGTGCATTCTCTGAGGATGGCATAGTGGAGGCCATTACGCTACCCGATTATCCCTTTCTCACAGGTGTCCAGTGGCATCCTGAGCGGTTAGAGGATGAGCTGTCCCTGATTCTCTTCAGCGCTTTTGTGGAAAGTGCCCATGCCGGCAAATAGGTTTTATCTTTTTATGCTCCTCTCCATACTTACTGTTCTGGGGTACCTCTCTTACCAGATATTCCTGCCCTTCCTGACCCCCATTACCTGGGCCATCGTCTTTTGTGTTGTTTTTTATCCTGTCTATGCCTTTTCCCTGAGATTCATCAGATTGAAGGCCATGGCCTCGCTCCTGACCCTGATGTTGATTCTCGTGGTAATTATCGGGCCATTCTCATACATCTCCTACACCCTCATGAGTGAAGTGACTGACTTTGTGGGCAGAGCTGAGATAACGACGAAGAAGCTGGCAGAGCTTCTGGCGCATGAACATATCACGAAAATTATGGAGAAGATTCAGCCTTATACCGGAATTGAAGGACCTTCAGAGGAGATCATCATCGAGAACACAAAAAAATTGGGAAAAAAGGTTGTAGAGGGGCTTTCGTTCGGGTTCACCAACGCAGTAAGTGTGGCAGGCAACTTTGTGGTGATGGCATTTACCATATTTTTTCTTTTTAAGGATGGGCCGGGCTTCCTCGAGAAGATAAGGGATTATCTGCCATTTTCAGAAAACCACAGGAACAGGCTCGTATCCCAGATAAGGGATATGATTGTCTCAACCATATACGGCGGGGTGATTGTGGCGATTGTACAGGGTATACTGGGGGGGCTCGCTTTTGCAGTTTTGGGGATCGGGTCCCCGGTCTTCTGGGGCTGCAGCATGGCGCTCATGTCCTTTATCCCTGTACTGGGCACTTCCGTTATCTGGTTTCCCGCGAGCCTTATTCTTTTGTTTCATGGCGCGTTTGCCAAAGGTATTGCTCTCATCCTCATCGGAGTATTGGTGATTAGCATGGTAGATAATATACTGAAGCCTTTGATCATTGGGGGACGAACGAAGATGCCAACAATTATTATATTCTTCACGGTCCTTGGAGGAATAAAAGTCTTTGGGTTGTTGGGACTCATCATGGGCCCTCTTGTATTTGCCCTGTTTCTCTCGGTCTTCCAGATATTTAAGGCAATAGAAGGAGGAATCGATGCTTGACCGTAATGAGCTGAAAGAGATTGCAGAAATGCGTGATGAAGATGCGACCTATGTGGCATAGGGGCCTTTTAAAGGTTTTAGCCCATTCTATTCATGAGTTTCTTTCTTATAGGAGAGGCATCTGTCTCTCGGCAAAACAATAGCCCTTATTGACTATACCGTGGTCTACGCACCTAAGAACATTCTGTTCCCATTTTTTGTCAAGGTCAGCTCGTGCGGACGGCACATAACCCTGAGTCTCGCCGTTCGAGCCGGATACCTCTCCTGAGTTTATGAATGCGGGATAGGAAAGGAGCGGAGCGACTTTCCTTGGTGAATGGGATGATGGGGATGGAAGGGTAAAGGTAAGGAATTTGTTATAATTGCCAATGCCCTTATTATCTTTATTCTTTATTCCGTTTTGCAGAAAATTAGGTGTTCTGGCTTGCTTGGCTTTTCTCATATCCCTGCTTACTATTTCTTCATGCTCCCATCATAACCGCCTGGATGGTTATGTGTATTACAGACTTGGTACGAACCCCACTACCCTCGACCCGGCCCTTATCGTGGATGTCACCGGAAGTACCATTGCAGCCAAGCTGTTCAACGGACTTGTAAGGTTGGATGAGAACCTCAACATAATACCCGATATAGCAGAGAGCTGGAGCATTTCCCGTGACGGCCTCTCCTATATTTTTAAGTTAAGTAAGAACGTTAAATATAATAATAAAAAGATAGTTACATCATATGACTTCAAGTATTCATTTAAGAGAATATTAGACCCGAAAACCCGTTCTCCCAACACATGGGTTTTGGAAAAGATAGAGGGTGCAAAGGATTATCTCCGTGGTAAGGCGGATGATGTAAAAGGGCTCAGGGTCATTGATGATCACACTCTCGAAATAAGACTGGAAAAACCCTTTTCCCCTTTCCTCTACCTCCTGACCATGTCAGCAGCGTATGTGGTTCCCGAGGACGAGGTGAAGAGGTGGGGGCCTGACTTTTCGAGCCATCCTGTGGGCACCGGGCCCTTCATGCTCAAAGAGTGGCTTACCAACAGGGAACTGAGACTTGAAAGGCGGGAGAGCTATTTCGACAAGAAGCCCCACATAAAAGGAATTGTCTACCGCATTATTCCCGAAGACCTCACCGCAATGACCGAATTTGAGCTGGGAAACCTTGATATCGTTGCCGTGCCAGGCTCGGAGTTCGCAAGGTATAGAAACTCGGAGAAGTGGAAAGATCTCATGGCCTCTGTGAAGGGCATTAATACGTATTATATAGGCATGAACTGTGCGAGGCCTCCCTTCAGTAATGTGAACATCAGAAGGGCAATGAGCATTGCCATAGACAGAAGGAAATTGCTCGACACCTTTTACGAAGGCAGGGGGAGAGTGGCGGCAGGACCTGTGCCTGACCTGTTGCGGAAATGGCAGGCACCCGATCTTTACGAGTATAACCCTCAAAAGGCGAGGGATATTGTTCGTCAGGAGGGATTTGCCGGTACTACCATACACTTCTATATCACCGCTGAGCAGGAGGTGGTGGACATGGCGGAGTTTATTCAGTCCTATATAGGAAAGACAGGGCTGAAGGTAAAGATACACCAGCTTGAATGGAGCGCCTATAAGGAGGCGATTAACAGGGGGGAGCCTGACATGTTTTGGCTCAGCTGGTGGGCGGATTATCCCGATCCCGAGGATTTCCTCTTTCCCCTTTTCCATTCGTCCAACATGGGACCTGCGGGGAACCGAACGAGATACAAAAACCAGGCAGTGGACAGGTTCATTGAGCTTGGCCAAGCTGCGGGGAATGAGAGAGAAAGGAACTCATATTACGAAAAGGCCGAACAACTGATTGTGAGGGATGCGCCATGGGTCTTCTTCTGGCACAGGAATGATTACACGCTGAGGCAAACATGGATCAAAGGGTACAGAATTTATTCCATTTACAGTATGGATAAGGGAACAGAGATACGCTTTTGAGCTGTGAAATGAGGAGAGGGTGTCTTCAATGATGCGTGGCCATTGTGTCTTCATATCACACTGTGCGGCTCACTTCTGTGCTGGACTTAAACGAAGAATCCTCATACAATGGAATGAGAATCTTTTTCCGAAGGTTGGATATGAAAGATAGAGACAGGGATAAGACAAAAGAGGAGCTTATAAGAGAATCTTCTGCTTTGAAACGGCAGGTTGCCAGATTGAAGGCATTAATAGTAAGGCATGAGAAAACAGAGACCGAGTTGCAGAGGGTTACGCGGGCTCTCAAAGTCCTCAGCAACTGCAACCAGGCGCTCATGCGCGCAAGAGATATCCCGAGTTTTATGAAGGAAGTATGCCGCATTATTGTGGAGGTGGGTGGTTATCGTCTGGCATGGGTCGGATTTGCGGAGAAGGACGAGGGCAGAACCGTTCGTCCTGTAGCCCAACATGGCTATGAAGAAGGGTATCTCGACACAGTCAATATCACATGGTCAAATACTGAGCGTGGGAGGGGGCCCACAGGGATGTCCATACGAACACGAAAACCTGTTATTGCGAGGAACGTCCTCACTGATCGCAGCTTTGCTCCTTGGCGATCCGAAGCGGCGAAGCGCGGGTACGCATCATGCATCGCTCTGCCCCTGATTGGGGGAAAAAAGGTGTTTGGCTCCTTGACTGCGTATGCTGCCGAGCCTGATGCATTTGATAAGGAAGAGGCAACCCTCCTGACTGAGCTGGCAAATGATATAGCCTATGGAATTGGTGTGATGGAGACACGTTCCAAACACAGGAAAGCAGAAGATGCACTGAAACAGAGCTTTGGAACGCTCAGGAAGGTCCTCGATGGAACGGTGTATGCCCTGGCAGAGATGTCGCAACAGAGGGACCCTTATACCGCAGGACACCAGCGACGTGTTGCTCAACTTGCCTGCGCCATTGCCCGTGAGATGGGTCTCTCAGAAAACCAAATCGAGGGGATTCGCATGTCGGCACTTTTACATGATATCGGGAAGATGAATGTGCCTTCCGAAATTCTGACCAGACCCGGCCAGATAAGTGATTTGGAAACCGGGATTATAGAAGCCCATGCCCGGGCAGGGTATGAAATACTGAGGACTATAGAATTCCCATGGCCTGTTGCGAGCACCGTACTTCAGCATCAGGAACGTCTGGATGGGTCAGGCTACCCTGCAGGCCTGTCGGACGGGGAGATTCTCCTTGAAGCAAGAATCCTGGCTGTGGCTGATGTTGTGGAGGCCATGTCATCCCACAGACCCTATCGCGCGACCCTCGGAATGAGTAAGGCCTTGAAGGAAATTTCCCGGAACAGGGGTGTGCTCTATGACCCTGATGTGGTGGATGCCTGCTTGATTCTTTTGACCAAAAAGAAATTTAAATTTGAGTAATCGGGAACAGGAGCTGATTGCATCTCCATCGATGCCGGGGTGTCCATCGGCGAGGTATACGAACTCAACCGTGAACAGCTCGTGACTGCGGGAAATGTGGATGTAATTAATACGGTATTCGGCGGTGAGCCCGCCCTGCTGTGCAAAGCAGTTTCGAAATGCGTGGGGGAGATTTCTGATCCCTATCGGAACTACATTCTCATGCCATCCTGCGACCTGCCTCCCGACACCCCGGTGCATGACGTAAAGGAATTTCTCGCCTGCGCTGACCGGATCGAGTAAATGGCAATTATGAGGTACCTAGCCAATGACTCCATAAAAGTCTTTACGCAGTGGAGCGAAATCTTACTGTCATATTGTAGGACAGGGTTCGCCACTTTCACTATTACCTCTGACTCAAGGGACGGGGAGGGATAGTGCTGTAGGGTTTTAATCGAAACTTGGCACGCTCGCAAGCTGCGGTGTCCACCGACTAAACACTTTTCCAAAAGTGAAACAGTTGAGGATTTCTCCTGAAATCCACACAAAGAAAGAAGGAGGCAATAGCCCCGCCCTTTCTCATATGACCGAACTCCGCCAGCGAAGGCGCGGACGTAAATGAGGGAAAAAAGCGCGGTTGGTATAATATGAAAAAATTGTCTTGCTCATTTCCGGGTATACTTTACCTCTTAGGCAACGTCTTACGTATTAACCTCACAAATGAATACTTGCGGTTAGATAAGAGTTGTTATTTACGCCAGCTGGACAGCACTGACCTATATGTGGAACATTTTACAAAATACCAGTTCACTCGATAGCATAAATTTGAGCTAACATTGTCAAATTCTCATCCCACCGTCAACTTCCAGGAAGCGTCCAGTGAAAAAGTCATTTCTTATGATGAACTGGACAGCTTGTGAAATTTCCTCTATCGCGCCGAGCCTGCCCAGCGGAATGGTCTGGATGATCCTGTTTAGCATGTCCTCTCTAATCGTTTGCAACATCTCGGTATCGATAAATCCGGGGGCGACGGCAGCAACTCTTATCCCGAACTTTGAAAGTTCTTTTGCCAACGTCACTGTCATCGCATCTACTGCGGCCTTGGAGGCAGAATAGTTCACTTGCCCCACATTGCCGCAGCGGCTTATGGAGGATATATTGATTATTACACCTTTTACACCGTGCTTCACCATGTGGTAGGCAACCTCCCTTGAGAACAAGAATACGCCCGTGAGATTTATGTTAATAACCCTCTGCCAATTTTCATAAGGAAATTTCGTTATCTCCTCCCCTCTTTTTTTGATAAAGAGGCAGTCTGCCGTTATTCCTGCGTTATTGATAAGTACATCTGGAGGACCGTACTCCTGGGTGTAATTATCGACAAAGGCTTCCACCTCTTTCTCGTTGCTTACATCAACCACCTTGCCCGGGATATCCGCCTCGTGTTTCAATGCATCGAGATTCTCCTGGTGGAGAGCCAAAACATAAGGCTTGGCACCGAGGGCCTTCAGGTCTAATGCGTATTTCCGTCCCAGCCCTCTTGCGCCGCCCGTAATAATTATGTTTTTGCCCGTGATGTCCATGACGTTCATGCTTTCAGCAATATGCGTTCAGATTTACGAACTATTTGGAGAGAAGGAATTGCCTTTCTCTCGAACCTGTTCTTCAAAACACTAAAGGCTCATGAGCAGGTCAACAGCAACTTCGCTAAAGTAGTTGCATCTATTTCCATCATCACAAGCAAAGTCTATCAGGGCTTCCCGCTTCGGACTGTAATCTGCCACTTGCTCCGCAAAGCCGGAATTTGTGGCAGCCATAATTACTTCCTTAGCAACTTCGCTGAAGTAGTTGCATATATTTCCATCATCACAAGCAAGGTCTAGCAGGACTTCCCGCTTCGGACTGTAATCTGCCACTTGCTCCGCAAAGCCGGAATTTGTGGCAGCCATTGTCACTTCCTTTTCCGTCAATAAACCCTTAAAGATCCCGTCTTCTCCAAGAACAACAACCACATCTGCATGTTTGTCCTTCATTTTTTTTGCAGCAGTCTGGATCGATTCCATAGCCAGAATGGTAACAATGTCCCTGTGCATTAGCTGACTTGATATCATGATTTGTCCTCCTTGGGCCAATTCCCCCTTGGCCAAAATAGACCCGATTTTCCCAGCTCACCTCCTTTTTTTGGCTTTATCGGGATTAATAATTGAGAATTTACGCTATTTGTTAATTCTATTCTTAACTCACGAGTTTGTCATTGATATTTATCAAGAAATCTGTGCATAAATATCAAGGTGTTAAGACTTTTCAAACGGATAATACTCAGACTTGTGATAGGTTCTTCAGTATTGAGGAGGCAAAAGAGGCTGAACAGGATTTACAACCCACATCCCTGCTTGAGGCTTTGGGTATCGTTGACGAT
>DATKOU010000064.1:0-18674 GCA_035524455.1 Thermodesulfovibrionales bacterium
AATTTAGACGTGTGAAGGGCTACAGGGAAATCCCAAAACTCATTGCTGCCTTACAGCGAAAATCCATTGACAGAAAGGAGGTTGCAGCTTAGGATATGAACCGGGGTCCTTTCTACTTCAACGAAAGGACGGGACAACTTCTTAGTTATACTCTTTACACCTATAAGGTGAAATGCTCTACAGACTCATTCAGGTCAATAAAAGCTACAACATATAATTCGTCGGAGAGTGCAATCAAGGGGACAGATCTCGATTATATCGAAACGGGACAAGCGACGTGGGAGCATATAACACCTAACTCGATGATGGCTCTTTTATCTGAAGAATGCTGTAAGTATCTGCTATACGACGGTGGGTAAGGCCAGCGTTGGGTGCAAAGGAAAAATCATGAGACTGATACCGTTGATTCTGATGCTCGCAAATTTTCTTCCGAGCCCTAGTCTTGCGGCTATTACGGAGGGCGGAACAGGCATGCTGTTTGGGGCCGATCACGCTTTCACTTTCACTGCACCGAAAGGGTGGGGTTTGGACAATCAAAGCGGTGTTAAGCAAGGTCTGCATATGGTTTTTTATCCTATCGACCAAACCTGGTCAACGAGTACCATCATGGCATACGGAGTGTCGGTACCAAAAGACATGACATTGCAATCGATCGAAGATCTGGTGAAAAGGAGAGTTAAGGAATTCCATCTAAAGGGCAGCCCCAAGTATACGATCCAGGCGAAAGACAAGGTGGATTTGCCCAATGGGAAGACAGTCTACGTCTATTTCTTTCAGGGTGCCGACTGGGGTAATTACGAAGCGATTGGGTACGTGGAAGAAGCGGAAACCATCAACTTCCTGGTGTACAACGCCCGAAACAAGGTGGAGTTCGAAAAGCATCTTCCTGCCTTTCGATCCATAATAGCCACTTACAGGAACGTGTTCGAGAATGCCACGGCGAGGGACGACGTGAAGTTCAACTCACTTATTGCTGAGGCAAAAGCGTTAGAGAAGACGAAGGAAGGAAAAGAATACAGTTCGGAGGTCATTCAGTCATTTGGCAGTTCCCTCGCGAACATAATAAAATACTGTACATCCTTCACCACCAAGGGCGAACGGGCCCATTTTGACTTGTTATTCAGGATAAGACCTGATGGTACAGTATCTGAGGCATACATCAGACCAACCAATGCGCTGAATGCTTGTGTTCGTGGTCTCGTGCTCGACACTAAGCATCCTCCCCACAAGTTGGACCCATTCTTGATGTATGTCGAAATGAATGTCACAGAATGATAAACCGAAAGAACATCATCCACCCAGGGGATGCACCCAATCTTTCCCCGCAGACTTCTTCCGTAAATCCTCACTGCTACAATAAATCGAAATGTGTGGACTAGTCGGTGGAGAAGAGATTGCAGTTTGCCTGAAATTTATGTCAAGGATCGCGCATAGTTCAGGGCAAAGCTGACGTCCTCTGTTTATAACTTCGCCATCCATTAAATTCCAAAAGTAACAAGCACCATTCGCCAGGTCTCCGACCACTGAGGCCCACGAAGAGACGCCTTTCGACCGGCGATAATATGACGCGTGTTTTGGGACGAAGTCTTTTTCAGTTGCGGATCGACATACCTAACAAGTATCAGGTGTATTCAACATTTCGGAAGATGTGTCTGGTCCGTCAACTCCAGCGAAAAGCCGCGAATCGGATGGCATGCGTACGGCAGGAACTAATGGTATTCACCAAATTATATGATCACTTAATCGTCTTGAAATAGTTCCGAACTTCCGCTATTTTCCCGCAGGTATATTCTCCTTCCGGACACGCCCCTTTTACACATGAAGGTCCGGCTTCTGAGAAGATTGCCGGGGCTATTTCCCTCACCAACTTAAGCATCTCAATTGCCATCGCCCTGATTTCCCACTGAGCGCGATTACAACAGCGCTGTTTGAAGAAATGCAGTAATTCGCGGGCATTCATTGTAACCATGATCTTTGTCTCGCACGCATTGGGAAGTACAAAGCGGGCATCCTGGTTGGCAGATTCACCCTTGATACCCTTTTCATTAAGCCTGGTGACAATATGATTATAGGCCTTTTGGGCTTTTGACATGAAAGTCTTAAAGTAACGCTCGAGCTCTTTATCACCTTCTATGCTCTTGGGTATCACATAGTCAAATCCTGCTTCTTCGCTGACATAACGCTGCGACTGTTGTGAATAGCTTGCCAACCTGTGTCGTACTAACTGATGAGAACACGCCCTCGAAATGCCTTCGATTGCGAAGGTGAAAGAAGAATGCTCAATGGGACTCATGTGACCCATTTTCGTCAGCCTCTCAACAAAGTTTTGTTGATCTTTAGTTTCAATTTTCTCTTTTAACGAGTCAATGTCCGCTGGGCTGTAACAGAGCTTCGCAGCCATGGCAATGGTTTCTTCGGGGTTGGGAGTAGACCGCAAAAGTATTACTTTTAGTCTTGTTTCCGGCATTTAGCTATCATATCATATTTCAAAAACCCTTGACAGAGTAACCCAAAACTTTTATTCTTAGCCATGAAGAAACTCTGGGGTGGAAGGTTATGTGGCTTCACTTGCGGAGCTTTCTCAATGCTTCTCCGGCAGCGTGTTTACGCTCAAGGGCCCATAGTGAGATTGATGTCCCTAAGAGGGCGTCCACAAATGCACTACATAACCACATCAAGAGAACCGGATTTTGCAATGGATTGACACTAAAGGCTTTTAGAAGATAGTGGCCTCCGCGAAGAAGCCGTTTCTCGCGAAAAAACTGATATGACAGCTCGGCCCAATGTTTGGCGATGACCCGGCGACGATAATGCCATCCGAATAGCCCGAAATCCTCATCATGGTTTTCCAGAAAACGGGCCATTGATGCTTCAATCACATCTGCACAGGGCAGCGGGCCTCGGTGGATTCGTGACAAGGGCTTCTCAACAACGGCGATAGTATGTTTCTTGGACAAGCGAAGCAACCAATCCCAATCCTCTAAGCGAGATAACTTTTCATCCAAGAATCCGACTCTGTCTGCACACTCTCTCCTGACTACAAGCGTTGAACCTGGACCGAGATCACATGTCCAGAGGAGGCGTTTGAACCAATCCGGCCGGGCAGTTTGTATATATTCCCGCTCACTCTCATTGGTTACCAAAATAAAACTTGAGCAGCTTAGGTCCAGGCCAGCGGATTGATCATCGAGGAGCGTAACCTGTATGCTCAGCTTCTCTGGTAACCACTCATCATCCGAATCCAGGAAGGCCAGATATATTCCGTGAGCTGCACTGATCCCGGTGTTCCGAGCTGCTGCTGCCCCTTGATTTCGTTCATGGCGCAGATAGCGAACTAGAGGCCCGCAAAGTCCTTCGACGATGGTCTTCGTTCCGTCGGTGGAGGCGTCGTCGACAATAATGATCTCAAAATCCTGAAATGTCTGCGCTAAAACGCTCTGGATTGCCCGACCGATGGTCTGACTCCGATTAAAGGTCGGGATGATCACGCTGACTGTTGGAATTCTGGAATTACTCATTACGTCTCCTCATGGCCAAATGGGCAACCTTAGAGAAAAAATAGGAGAAAAAGGCTAAAGGCCACCAGGGATTATGACGCCAACCAAGAAAGCCATATTTTATGGCTTTCAGAGGCTTCACTTCCCTCAGTGCCTGAAGCGCGCCTTCTGCAGATTCCCTCTTGTGCCAAAGCTCAAAGACGCTCTTTATTTCGGGAGATATCTGGTCAGTCTGCAAATAGCGCTCTGCCATATGCAGATGCTCATTTCGAATCTTGAACCACGGAACAGTCTGCCTATTTATGGTGAGGGAGCCAGCATGCTGACGATAGTGGTACACCACACGTGGTAAGTACGAGCACTGGAACCCGGCGAGGGCCAGCCTGATGAGAAAATCCTTGTCCGCGGAAATAGTGTAGAAGATATTGTAAAGACCATATTGTTTAAAGACACGGCTACGAAAGAAATACGCATTGATGACAGGAACTCCGAGTACGATATCGCGGAAAGACGCCCCGGAGCCGGGGGGAACAACGTATTGAGCCACGGAGCGACGCGACCCATCGGCTTGGTCCTCGAGGACCGTCGCGCCACCACGGATTGCGTCAATAGTAGGGTGCTCTGTAAATAATTTGGCGATCTCAGCAAAAACGTTTTTTTCATAGAAGTCGTCGCTGTTAAGCTGGCCGATGATTTCTCCCTGAACCATTTGAATACCTTTGTTCAGTGCATAGTACATGCCCCGGTCGGGTTCGCTGATGACGCGCACATGAGGATACGTGCGCAAAAGTTCGAGTGTTCCATCCGCAGAGCCACCATCGATGATAATATGCTCAATGTCGGAGTAGTCTTGAGAGACAACGCTCTCGATCGCCTCGGCTATGAAGCGTACGCTGTTCAGGCTGGGCGTGATGATCGAGATAAGGGGTCTGTCCTTCAATTTAAGCCCTTCGGTCAATTACCGAAAGAATGACTTGGGGAACCCCTCGGGCTTTCCCTATCTATGTGAAAGGTTACGCTCATATTCCCTTAACGAAAGCCAGCCCCTGCACACATACCAACTGTGATAAAAGCTCAAAAAGATGCCAGAGAAGCCGCCAAACAATCCCCGACGGTATACTAAATTCTCTCCTAACGACCTCAGTGTATTATAAAACATTTTATGCCATGCAAATCGCTGACCGGTCCTGTATCTTGACTCCCCTTCGTACCGGAGATAGCGACGATGTTTTTCAGATAACTGTTCGAAACTGTCCACCCAAAAGTGCTGTATTGCATCATCACCCAGGGGTTCAACATTAATCTGTGCATAGCCAGGTTTGCACTGAAGCGCCTGGTGCACATAGGGGCTGATCTCCACCCTGTCTTTGTGAAATAACTTCCTGCTCATCATTCGTTTCCCTCCCCATATGGTGGTGCGTAACGGTTTTCCAAGAAAATAGTACTGATAAGGTAATCCCACGATCGCAACGTGCGTTTGAACAAGTGAAGGCATCAGGTGATTGACTAATTTCTTTGGGAAAGCCTCATCGGGATCGAACCGAAGGACCCAGTCATTTCGGGCAAACGACAAGGCATAACGTAGCACTCGTTCAACAAATGGTACCCAGTCGTGGTGAAAGACCTCTGCCCCGCATTCCTGTGCAATACGCACGGACTCATCTGCAGAGCCAAGATCGACAACAAGGAGCTGATCGCAAAATGCAAGACTCTCTAAGCAGTTTCGCAGACGGGGCGCTTCATTATAGGTGACCACGATGGCAGTGAGCGGAATCTTTTCGTTGGATGTCTTTGCTTCCGTAGCATCTATCCCATTTATCACGAGAGGAACTTGTTTCATTACGGATAAGTCATAGTATACATCCGGTAAAAGGAATATTCATAGTCCATCGCCTCACAGCGCTGACTATTTAAGGAACCGGCTGTTAATCAAAAACCCTTGACAGAGTAACCCAAAACTTTTATTCTTAGCCATGAAGAAACTCTGGGGAGGAAGGTTCAGGGAAAAGACGAGTAGCATCGTAGAAGCCTTTACGGAATCCATCTCTTTTGACATACGTCTCTGGAAGCACGACATCGAAGGGAGTATTGCCCACGCCAGGATGCTGGGGAAGCAGGGGATAATCTCCAAGAACGATTCAGAAAAAATAGTCCGCGGACTGAAAGAGATCGCAAAGGAGATAGAAACAGGAAAGTTCAGATTCAGGGAAGACCTCGAGGATGTGCATATGAACATCGAGGCCGCACTCACGAAAAAGATTGGCCCTGCAGGGAAAAGGCTCCATTCCGCGCGATCAAGGAACGACCAGGTCGCGCTGGACCTCAGGCTTTATCTCAGGGAAGAGATAGGCCTGATACTTTCTGCCGTCACACGATTTCAGACCAGCCTGGTGAATATCGCGGAAACCCATATTGATTATATTATGCCCGGTTACACTCATATGCAGAGGGCGCAGCCTGTACTCCTTTCTCACCATCTCCTTGCCTATGTGGAAATGTTTGAGAGGGACAAGGGGAGGCTCAGGGATGCGTTGAAGAGGGTGAATGTGTTGCCCCTTGGAGCGTGTGCCCTTGCCGGTACTTCATTGCCCATCGACAGGGGATATGTGGCGAAGCTCCTCGGTTTTGATTCTGTCGCGGAAAACAGTATTGATGCGGTCTCAGACAGGGACTTCGGCATGGAATTCCTCTCTGCTTCCGCTATGTTCATGGTGCACCTTTCGAGAATGGCGGAAGAGCTGGTGCTTTGGTCAACAGAGGAGTTTTCCTTTGCTCAGCTGCCGGATGCATTCACCACTGGATCGAGCATCATGCCCCAGAAAAAAAACCCTGATGTGGCGGAGCTGATAAGGGGGAAAACGGGAAGGGTCTTCGGCGGGCTCTTTTCCCTTTTCACCATGATGAAAGGATTGTCCCTGTCGTACAACAGGGACATGCAGGAAGACAAACTACCCCTCTTTGATGCGGTGGATACAATAAAGGCCTGCCTTGCGGTTCTCACTGAGATGGTTCCCAGAATACGGTTCGATAAAAAGAGGATGTCCGGAACCGCTGCCCACGCGTATTCCACTGCTACTGACATGGCAGAATATCTGGTCAGAAAGGGCATGAGCTTCAGAGACGCCCATGGGGTGACCGGAAGAGTAGTTCTTTATTGTATAGAGAAGAAAAAGGCCCTCCATGAACTGAAAGTTGGGGAGCTGCAAAGATTCTCCCCCCTGATCCAGGGAGACATTTACCGCTATCTTACGGTTGAAGGTTCAGTGGGATCAAAGAGATCAAGGGGAGGGACTGCAGCAACGGAAGTGAAGAAACAGATTACGAGGCTCAGGGGTCTCCTCACCCAATGATCTTTCGAGTGCTCCTTCCATTCCTTTTTTTTATCTCGCTTGTTATTCCCGCCTGCGGCAGGAAAGCCCCTCCCACATTAAAGGCCTACGAAAAACCGCAAGCTCCGGCAGGTCTCACAGTCATCCACAGGGAGGGGAAGATACTTGTCTCGTGGTCTTACCCTGGCAATCTGCAATCTTCCATAAAAGGGTTTCAGGTCATGAGGGCAGAGGGAGAAGGATTCGAAAGGCGGGGATTTGTAGGGAACGAGGGGAACTCGTTCCCTGACGATAGCTTCTCTCCTGATACTACCTATAAATACAAGGTCATGGCCCAGAACCTAAAAGATATTTTGAGTGATGATTCAACTATTGTGACCATAACTCCTAAGCTGTTGCCTCCTCCGCCCGAGGATGTTCAGGTTTCGGTGGGAAATGACGCTGTCCAGTTGTTGTGGCAGAGTTCGGGTGAGGGGGTCTGTTATCATGTATACAGGACAACAGAAAAGGGCAGGTATGGCGATGTCCCTATTCACAGAGACCCTATTTGTACCACTTCCTTTAGCGACAGAACGCTCTTTCAGGATAAACCTGTGTATTACACCATAAGGGCATTGCATAACACTCCCCTGCTCGATGAAGGATATCCTTCTGCCGAGGTCGAGGTCACCCCATCACATTTTATCCCCTCGGCACCTGCGGAGCTCAGAGGGGTAAGGGCGCAAGGGAAGATAGTCCTTATGTGGAGGGAGAGCCCTGAAACATGGGTCAAGGGATACCGTGTCTATCGCAAAAAAGAGAGGGAAAAAGAGTTTACCTTCCTTGGTGAGGTAAAGACACCCACCTTCTCGGATACAGGGAAAGTAGGGAAAAAGGTAAGGTATAGGGTAACGGCATTGGGACCTTCACAGGAAAGTGAACCCTCTGTCACTGAAGTGCCCTAGCTCTTATAAGAGAGGTATCCGCCTCTCAGCAAAACAATAGCCCTTATTGACTATTCCCGGTCTAAGCACCTAAGAACACCCTGTTCCCATTTCTTGTCAGGGTCCGGAACTGCGGACCGGCACATAACCCATCCGCCTCAGGCGGATTGCCGTTTTCGCACCAGCGAATCAGCCCACGCTGACTAGACGGATACCTCTATCGAGCTTATGATGATGACAATTCTCCTTGACATTAAAATAAACCATCGGTTAGTCTAGACAAATCCTTTTTCCGGCTGTGAAATAATTTAATCCTGCGTAAGGTTTACAATGCCCTGGATGGAAGAGAAGATAGTCAAGGCCTTTGAGGAAAGCATAAGCGTCAAGCAAAACTTTTTTAAGGAAAATGTGGGAGCAATCGTGGAGGCCTCCAAAATGATTGCCTCGGCCTTTACTGAAGGGAAAAAACTCCTCCTCTTTGGAAATGGGGGAAGCGCCACTGATGCTTCACACATGGCTGCTGAATTTGTGAATCGATTTAAAAGGGAAAGGCCTGGTCTTCCCGCGATAGCCCTCACCACCGACATGGCGGTCATCACCTCCATAGCCAATGACTATGATTATTCAGAGATCTTTGCACGCCAGATCAAATCCCTTTCGGATGAAGGGGATTTGGTACTCGCCATCAGCACCAGCGGGAGCTCGGGCAATGTGCTGAAAGCAATGGATGTGGCAAAGAGAAAAAAGCTGAAGACCATCGTGTTCACAGGGGCCAAGGGCGAGAAATTTGCTTCAAAGGCCGACTGCGCCTTCATCGTCCCCTCAGATAATACTCCCAGGGTTCAGGAGACCCATATCACACTGGGCCATGTCCTCTGCCAGATGGTGGAGGAGATACTGTTTGAGTCGCCAAGGAAACGATAGCGGTATCGCCTTACTCATCTCTATGGGTGCAGACCGGGGAACCTGAATATGATCATTCTTGGTATCGATCCCGGACTGGCGAGCACAGGCTTCGGTGCCATCCAATGCGGTAAGGCCACTTCTTCGCTCCTTACCTGCGGGTATATCAAGACATCTCCCAGGCAACACATTTCCCACAGATTGTTCCAGATCCATTCTGACGTGAACCATCTCATACGCTCATTACACCCCGACCTGATTGCCATTGAGAATGTGTTTTCCCTGGTAAAATACCCGAAGGCGGGTATCTTATTGGGCGGTGTTTTGGGTATCATATACCTGTCCGTGTTCCAGAATGATGTCTCGATGATGGAGATAACACCAAGGGAAGTAAAGAATTCCCTGGCAGGATACGGGGGTGCAGATAAGGATCAGATGAAGAGGACGGTCAAGAAACTGCTCAACATCCCTGATCTTAAATCCTTCCATGCCTCCGACGCTCTCGCGGTGGCGTTAACCGCATTTTACAGAAGGACATCGTGGGGGGGCCGTTGATTTCCTACCTGAAGGGAAAAGTGAGACTTAACCGTTCAGATGACAAGATCACCCTGATCGTGAACGGTATAGGCTACGACATACTGATCCCGGCGTATGTGATGAGCGGAATTAAAGGAAGCAGGGCGGATGGAGATGAAATGGAACTTTATGTTTCCTATAACCAGACAGAAAGACAGCCGAAACCGGTACTTGTGGGATTTGAATCGCCCCTGGACAAGGAATTCTTTGAACTCTTCATATCCGTTGAGGATATTGGCCCCACTGCAGCAATCAGGGCCCTCACAAAACCGGTGAGAGAGATCGCCCGCTCCATCGAAGGGAAAGACACGAAGGCGCTGAAGGCACTGAAGGGAATTGGTGAGAGGAAGGCAGAGAAGATCATCGCGACGCTGAAAGGGAAGGTGGCAAAATTTGCGTTGATGCCTGAGGTTGAAGTGCCGGTAGGGGTTGCGGAAGATTTCAGGAAAGAGGTGGAAGATGTGCTTATGAATCAGCTGGGGCATAAACCTATGGAGGCGCGCAAGATGATCGAGGAGGCCATGAAGCGGAATCCCCGTATCTGCTCGTCCGAAGAGCTGTTCGAGGAAGTGTATCGGGGGCAGGGGCAATGATTCACGAAGAAGGGGATCCCCTCTCCGAGATCCTCAAAGAAAACAGTTCCCTGGACGAAGACGCGATAACCCTCAGACCCAGACGGCTCACAGAGTATATAGGACAGGATAAGATCGTAGAGACACTGAAGATCGCCATCGAGGCGGCGCTGCAGAGGAAGGAACCCCTGGACCATATTCTCTTTAACGGACCACCCGGTCTGGGAAAGACTACGCTGGCCCATATCATTGCCAACGAGATGGGCAGCAAGATCATCACCTCATCCGGCCCTGCCCTGGAAAAGGGCGGGGATCTCATGGGTATCCTCACCCATATGGAAAAGGGAGACGTGTTTTTTATTGATGAAATTCACAGGATCCCGAAAATTGTGGAGGAATTCCTCTATCCTGCCATGGAAGACTTTGCGGTGGATTTTATATTCGACAAAGGGGTGCATGCGAGGACCCACCGGTACAGGCTCGAACCCTTCACCCTCATCGGCGCGACCACGAGAGCAGGACTTTTGTCTTCCCCTCTGAGAGAACGATTTGGGATCACAAGGGACCTCGACTTCTATCAAGACAAGGACCTCGTTCAAATTGTGAAGCGCTCCTCCGCCATACTGGAGGTTACTATCGAGCAGGATGGATCATATGAGATAGCCCGGAGGGCAAGGGGCACCCCAAGGGTTGCGAACAGGTTGTTGAAACGTGTGCGCGATTATGCACAGGTGAGGGCACAGGGGAAGATAACGGGACAGGTGGCCAAAGAGGCGCTGGCTCTGGAGGGAGTTGATGAGGAAGGGCTTGGGGAGACCGACCGAAAGCTCCTGAAAACCATTATTCTGAATTATAAGGGGGGCCCGGTGGGGATTGAGGCCCTGGCTTCTACCCTCCAGATAGAGACGGACGTGTTATTGGATGTGGTGGAACCGTATTTATTGAAGTCAGGCTTTATCATAAGAACATCCCACGGCAGAAAGGCCACGGAAAAGGCTTACCACCTTCTCAATATCCCCCATAAGGGTGAGATAGGATTATTTGAAGGGGCAAAAGGCAAGAAACATCCTTAGAGGTTCTCCTTGGGTATCTCAGACCATTTTATCCCTCTCCCGACCTGGCCGGCCCAGAAGGCCAGAGAGTTTTTCCAGGAGAAGAATGAGGAAGCATACAATCTTGTTGATGTCCGTCATCCCAGGGAGTATGAGGTCGGGCATCTTCCCGGAGCGCAATTGATCCCTCTCGATGAATTGCCGGACCACCTTGGAGATCTTGATCCTGAAAAGCTCACCATCACTTACTGCGCAAAGGGCATTCGCAGCCGTGCCGCAGCTGCATTTTTGTCAGGATCAGGATTTAAGGAGGTGTACAGCATTGAAGGAGGACTTGAGGCCTGGCATGGCCTTGTGGCCGAAGGCCCCCCTGATTCGGGGATGGCATATTTTTCACCGGCAGCCGGTCCGGGCGAACTCATTGCCCTTGCATGGCTTCTGGAGGATGGCTCACGCAAATTTTATTATGCATTGTCGGAGCTTCTTGACAATAAAGACGCTACGGTCCTTTTTCGCGAACTGACCCTTGCAGAGGAACATCACATGTCCTCTCTCCTTACACTCTACACGCAATTTTCAGGAAAGGAACCCGACGCAGGATTTCCATGGTCAGTGCTCTCCTTGGAACCTGAGGGAGATATCATGGAAGGAGGGATACGTGTGGATGAGGCCCTGCAATGGGTTCAGGGGAAAGAGGTAAAGGATATCCTTGAGCTTGCCATTGCCAACGAGACGAACTCCTATGACCTCTATCTCAGAATGGAGCGCACTATTGAAGACACACGTTCAAAAAAGATTTTTGGGACCTTGTCCGAAGAGGAGAAGGCCCATCTCCAAAAGCTGATTGCGCTTTCTGAAAACAGCCTTTGATATATCTTTCAAAGACTGTCATATATCCACCTGGTCTTTACCATTAAGCCCTATCAGGGGACCACACAAGGAGATTGTGGGCGTGAGTGTGGTCTCAAAAAACATCACTCAATTAATAGCCTGAAAAGACGACTTTCGTACAGGCCGCCTGATGATAGGACGGATTGGTCATTTCCACTCACTATTATTTTAACAGTGACTTGAAAATTTTCGGAAGATTGAGCCTCCAGCCTTTTATGGGCCAGTCAAGCTCGCGCTTATCGCAGAGGGAGGCAAGGTTGTTGAGGTGAAGGATTTCTGTCCTTGTTGCGTCATCTATCTGCCCTGAACTATCGATATGTTCAATGAGGACCTTTGCCTTCTCAATATGCTCTCTTATCATCGATGCTTTTTCTTTTCCAATGACCTGATATTTTTCTTTTATGTCGAGGAGCATGAGGGCTCCGTCATATGTGGCCTTCACAATATCCTCCCTTGTCATCCATTCCGTCTCGTAATTGAGGGTGTATTTCCAGCTCGGCATGAGCATGGCCTGGCGGTGCTCCTTAAGGGACTTGTAGAGAAGGCGATAGCCGAACTTCTCGGGCTCCTCAAAGATACCGCTGCCGGGGTCTACGAAGGGTGCAAGGGGCGCTATCATGGGAAGGAGCCGCCTGGTCCTGCCGAATTTCCGCAAAAGCTCTTCGCAGTATCCCACGGTCTCCATAACCGACCGGTAATCCTGGTAAGGCAGGCCAACCATGAAGAATATGTCAATCCTCTTGCAGCCGGCGTCGAGGAGCGTTGCAATCATCTGCTCCAGCTCTTTGTTTTCATAGTGTTTCCCGAAGGCCTTCCTGATCTTTGGGTCGTGTGATTCCGGGGACACCTCGACATTAAAGTTTTCGATACAATCAGCGACTTTTCTGATAAAGGTTTCAGGGGGAGGGGTGAAGAACTCGACGGTCAACTCGTTTTTTATCCGGTACTTTTTGACTGCATCCAGAAATCTTCCGGCATAATCCTCCCTGGCCTGCAGCAGGTCCCCTATCACCATGACCGGCGCGCCCGTGTACTCCGAGATCTTTCTGATATCTTCTGCGAGAAGTTCAGGAGACCTGAAACATGGTTTTTCTCTCATGCAGACCCTCTTGAAAGAGGAGAGGGAGCCCGCGCACGAAGCACAGTTATGGACGCATCCCCTGCATTGGAATACCGCGGTAACGGGATAACTGAGCCAGTACCGGAAAGGGATATACCCTGACGGGTCGCGGTATTTTATGGCCATCTTGAGAAGATGGAGGTAATCAAAATTGATGTCATCGAGGTTCTCCGGCCTGTTGGAAAGCTCATTTGTGATGACCTTTCCGCTTCCGTCCCTCCATACAAGATTTGGCACGCTCTCAAAGCCGGTCCCGGATTTTATCGCCTCCATCAGCATCCGCAGAGGCTCTTCTGCAGAGTCGCCGAGCACGATGAAATCCACGAAGGGATAGTCCGCCATGATCTCACCGTGATAATAAGTGGCAGAGAGCCCGCCAAGAATGACCGGCTTCCCGGGATGATGCTTCTTTAACATTTCCGCAAGGCACAGGCTTCCGTCCGCGTGGGGGAGCCAGTGGAGGTCAATACCAAAGGCCAGCGCATCCAGCTTCTTTATGAATTTCTCGGGATTGAAGGATTCAGCCCTGAGCATCTTCATGGCAAGGTTTACGATCCTCACCGGTATTCCGTGACGGTAAAGGTAGTCGGAGATAGCGAGAAAACCGATGGGATAAATCTCAAAGATCGAAGAAGACGGTATCACATCGCTCATGGGACCGTAAAAACCCGGTCGCTCGCGGAATCTGAAGACAGTGGGGGGATGAAGGAGGATCAGGTCAGGTCTGGGCCTGAAGAGGTTATGCATTACAGTTTCAACTCCTTTATCAATCCTACTCCTATTTCTCTTAACGCATTCTTCCCTTTTATCTCTTTCAGCGAGAAGGGAAGCATTGCGACCGGTAATCCATCTGCGAGCCTTATGAGATCTGCCAGATATAGTTCCTGCGTTTCCTGCAGGGTCCTGAAGGAGGGAGAGTCGGGATCATTGATTACCCTATTGATAATCATACCCTGGAGGGTGATATGGTACCCCCTGAGGGTTTCTACCACCCTTCGGGCTTGTTTGACCACAAGCGCTTCAGGGTTAGCGACAACAACGAAGGCTGCGCTGCGAAGAATATATCGTGATATCCTCTCCGATGCAGCAATCCATTCATCCATGATTCGCGCGATCGACCTTTTTCCTGCGATCTTTTTCCCGATCTTGTCCAGCCCCTCGAAAACCCTGGAGCCAGAGCTGAGATGGTTCCTTATGTAGGTCGGCATATTGAGGAGATTCAGTGTTTCGCCCGCAGGTGCAGTATCCCAGACAATACGATCATAGGTGCCGGTCTCAGCCAGATCTACAATGAGGTCGAGCATGGTTTCTTCCCTCAGGGAAGGGGCAGAACCGATATAGTCCAGCAGCTGGTGGCGTGACTCGTTGTCAAGTCCCTCCACATCTATAAGGTGAGAGAGTATCTCATAAAAATCAGGGCCGAATTTTTTCTTCCACTTGTTCAGGATGGCGTCATCACTTATTTCAACGGCGTCGAGACGCTCCTCTATGGATCTGATGGTATCTCCTATCTCTTGTTCAAAGATGTCGGAAAGGGAAGGGGTTGCATCCGACGTGATAATCAAGGTTTTCTGTCCGGATGATGCGAGCTGCAATGCAGCGGTCGCCGAACAGGTAGTCTTGCCGACACCGCCTTTGCCTCCGAACATGATCATAGGTCTGCAAATCAATTCTTTTTCCACGGCGTTTCATTTTACCTCATATAATGAGGAAAAGCCATGGTGTTCGAGTATGTTTGCATATCCTCCCCATTCACCTTTTGCGAAAGGGGAGCGAATACGCTCTAGCCCCCTTACATCCCTCTTCCGGATCTCAGTCTTTCCAGTTCCTTCTGAATCGGCCACTCGGTTAAGGCAAACCAGATGAAAAGGATGACGTTTACTACAGGGACGAAAAGGAGAATAATCTGGAGGCCTGAATAGCCGGCCTTTCTGAAGATGAGGACCATGAGCAGGGCCCATATAATGAAACCTAACAGAGCGAAAAATCCCATGCCTCCCTCCTTAATGTGGTATTGAGTTATATTTTAGACGAGAAAACAGTGATTGCAAATAGGCGGCAAGAATCAGGACCTGAAATAGATTTTGTCGAAGTTCATGATCAGGAGGGCTATAGCAATTTGGAGGATTATTCCGGTGATGAGCGAAGAGATGAAATTAAGCCGTGGTGAAAGGAATATGACCGTCAGGATGAAAATCATCCAGGGGATGATCATGATTATCAGTCCTTTTGCGTACGCCAATACCGCAGTCTGGCCGGCAGTAAAATAAATCAATAAGAATGTGCTTATAGTTATAATGGGGAGGGTACCGATAAACGCGGCGAGCAACCCCTTGGAGTTGTTCGCAAGATAGGTGACCGCACTCGTAATTACCCCCCCCAAACAGGAAATAGAGGAAATATTTCAGTCCCATAGCATTAACATCATCCTGATTATAATTGTAACAATTAAGAGCACCTATCTGCTGTGCGGGCAGGATGAAGACCAAGAGTCTTCTTAAACCTTTTCCCCTTTCCCTTGTCTACAGATTGAGAGAGGTATAATGTTAAGAGCAAGGTGCATTCGTTTCCAAGGAGGGACAATGAAAACTATTGATCAACATAGAGTGGGGCGGCTGCTTATGCGGTGGTCCCTATCAGCAGCAGTGGCCATGGCTGTTCTTGCTTCATACAGCCCTGCCCGGGCCGACTGGAACTGGCCCCGGGAAGTCCAGGTCAAAGACGGAACTTTGACGATCTACACCCCTCAGATCGAAGCGTTCCGGGGGGACAAGGTAGATGGCCGGGCAGCCATAGAGATGGTGCCCAAGGACGGCAAGGAGACCACGTTCGGGGTCTTCTGGTTTTCCGCGCGCCTGGCAACGGATCGTGACAGCCGTACAGTTTCACTCGAGGACATCAAGGTCACAGGGGTGAAATTCCCGGAAAAGGCAGGGGCACAAGATACTCAAGCTGCCGAGGCCATCCTGAGGCAGGGGGGCGGCCTGTCATCGATGTCCATGTCCATGGACACTTTCGTGGCAATAACGGCGGTCCTGCCGCGGGAGAAGGTTGCGCCTGAGAAGTTTAATAACGCCCCGCCCAAGATCATCGTCGTCAAGGTGCCGACGGCGCTGGTCATCATCAACGGCAAGCCCATCATGAGGGATGTTCCCGGCACGGCCGTCAACCGGGTCGTCAACACGCCTTTTGTCATGCTGTATGACAAATCCGCCAAAGCGTACTACCTCAAAGGGGGTAAGTGGTGGTATCAGGCCACCGACATCAAGGGCGATTGGAAAACAACCGATACGCCGCCCGAGGCCATAGTGCAGGCTGCGCTCAAGGTATCGGAGCCTGAACCCCCGGAGCTCAAGGCATTTACACAGGAGGAAGGCTCTGCTGCGCCCGCCGTGATAGTGGCCACCGAGCCGACGGAACTGATCGTCACCGACGGCGACCCTCAGTACGCAGTGATTCCTGGTACCGACCTCCTGTATGTGAGCAACACGGGCAACGACATCTTCATGGACGTCAATTCCAAACAATTCTACGTGGTTCTGGCAGGCCGGTGGTACCGGAGCCCTTCCCTGGCAGGCGGCAAGTGGAACTACGTGCTATCACAGAAGCTACCGGCGGCCTTCTACAGGATACCCCCGGGCTCTGACAAAGGATATGTTCTTGCCTTCATAGCCGACACGAAGCAGGCCGACGAGGCTGTAATGGAGGCGCAGATTCCGCAGACCTCCGCGATCAAGCGTAGCGAGGCCACCGCCGATGTTGCCTACGACGGCAGCCCCGAATTTAAACCGATAAAGGATACAGGCCTCGAATATGCCGTGAACACAGGCTCGCAGGTGATAAAGGTCAACGGCAAGTACTACCTTGCCCAGAAGGCCGTGTGGTACGTGTCAGATTCCCCGACAGGGCCGTGGGTGGTCTCGGACCACACTCCTCCGAATATCGAGTCCATTCCGCCTGACAGCCCTGTTTACAACGTGAAGTATGTACGCGTGTACGATGCCACGCCCGATGTGGTTCATGCGGGTTACACCTCTGGGTACGTTGGCAGCTACGTTGACAACGGCACGGTTGTATACGGGACCGGTTACGATTATCCTGGATGGGAAGGTACTGGGTACTATCCCGCGCCTCTTACCTGGGGTCTGTCCCCCTGGTATTACCCTTATTACGGGGAGTGGGGCTTTGGGGCGGGTTTTGTTTCTGGTGCTTTCCTGGGATTTGTTACAGGCGCTATCGTGTCTCCGTGGTGGGGCTGGGGCGGCTGGTGGGGTCCCTGGTGGGGCGGCTGGTGGGGCCCTTGGTGGGGAGGTTGGCACGGAGGTCCCTGGTCGGGCGGCCACTGGGGCGGTTACTGGGGCTGGGGTTGGCACGCCCAGCAGTGGCGACACGGTAATTACAAAGGCACCTGGCAGCACGGCTGGCCTTCCAGTAACCTCTATAACCGGCCAGGCAGCACGGCGTGGAACACCCAGGCTCACAGAGGGCCTCAGGCAGGCCCCGGAGGCAGGGCCAGCCTCATGCCTACAAACATGGCCCGGGCAAGCGCGCAACCCACAGGCTCAGGCACAAGATACAGAAACGTGATGCCCGGTGGCACAGCGGGTACAAGGCCCGGGGGAGGCGCCGCAGTGCGGCAGAACCGGCCTTCCGGCACCATGCAGGGTGCACAGCGCTACGGGGCCGCCCGGCAGAACAACGTGTTTGCAAGCCCGAACGGCGGCGTCTTCCGGAGAACGCAACAGGGATGGCAGCAGTACAACAGGGGCGGATGGGCGCAGCCTCAGTCAGGCTACAGCCGCAACCAGTCCCTCCTGAACAGGGACTACAACGCCCGGATGCGCGGCATCCAGAGGGAAAGCAGCTTCGGCGGCTACAGTAGAGGCGGCCATAGCTCTGGCGTCTCCAGAGGCGGGGGATTCTCATCATCTGGCCGCAGCGGCGGTATGTCCGGTGGAGGCTCGCACGGCGGTGGCGTAGGCCACGGCGGAGGGGGGAAACGGTAGCGAAAAACTCATTGTCCTCCTATCCTTGATGACATTGACGGGCTGTTGCCCCTGATGCCCATCCCTTGAAGCGATAGGTATTCCTGTTCTTCCCTAGTATTGTCAGGAATAGCGATTAGTGGGAAGTGTGCGACATGTCTCCAACGGGATAGCCGATATGGCAGACCTTGCATTCCTTGACATACCTTGCGCATGTGACAGAAAGACACAGTGTGGTTTTCAATGAGAATCTACAGTCAGGGCCTGAAGTAGATTTTGTCGACATTCAGGATCAGGAGTGCTATGACGATTTGGATGATTATTCCAATAATGAGCGAAGAGATAAAGTTCAATTTTGGAGAGAGGAATATTACCGTCAGGATGAAAATCATCCAGGGGATGATCATGATTATCAGTCCTTTTGCGTACGCCAGCACAGCAGTCTGGCCGGCATTAAAATAAATCAACAAAAATGTGCTTATGGTTATTATGGGGAGGGTGCCGATAAATGCGGCGAGCAAGCCCCTGGAGTTATTCGCGAGATAGGTGACCGCACTCGTAATTAGCCCTCCGAAAAAGAAATAGAGGAAATATTTTAGTTCCATATGATTAGCTCCTCGTTGTAATTATAACAATTCAGAGCAACTATCTGCTGTGCGGGCAAGATGAAGTGAGGTAGGCTGGGAAAAGTGGACACCAAAGTCAGATAAAATAAAGCAGAGACGGAGGTGTCAAGATGAAAGGTATTCCGCAAGGAAGGTACACGAAGGAGTTTAGAGAGGAAGCAGTGAAGGTGGTGTTAGATGGAGGCATATCGTTACCGGAG
>DATKOU010000065.1:0-7456 GCA_035524455.1 Thermodesulfovibrionales bacterium
AGGATTCCCTTTTGACGGCGAGAGGATCCTTTCAAGCGACAATGCGGTCACCGTGAGGGAGATCCCGAGGCGGATACTCATTGTGGGTGCCGGGGTTATCGGGTGTGAATATGCATGCATATTCAGCGAGCTCGGGGCAGAGGTGACCATGGTGGAGATGCTTTCGCGGGCGGTTTCTTCGGAGGATACCGAGATATCGGAGTATCTGGAAAAGGAATTCAGGAAGAAGAAGATAACATTGATGACCGGAGTAAAGGTGTCAAGGGTTCAGGCTGAGGATGACGGGATGCATTTGTTTCTTTCAGACGGCAAAGAGCTCGTGACGGACAAGGTCCTCGTCTCGGTGGGAAGGTCCTTTAACAGTGAGCATATCGGTCTTGAACGCCTCGGAGTCAAGAAAGGGGAAAGAGGCGAAATCATTGTGAACGAAAAAATGGAGACGAACGTGAAGGGGGTATACGCGGTCGGTGATGTGGTGGGAGGTATGCTCCTTGCCCATAAAGCATCACGGGAAGGTATCGTTGCTGCATCCAACGCATGTGGCACAGACATGACTATGGATTACTCCATCGTGCCTGCCGCGGTATTCACCTCTCCAGAGATCGCGTCAGTAGGACTCAGGGAACATGAGGCAGTGGAGAAGGGGATGAACATCAGGACGGGTCACTTCCCGGTCCGGGCACTGGGGAAGGCCCACGCAACGGGAGAGATATCCGGTTTCTTCAAGATTATTACCGATGCCCGCACAGACAGGATAATCGGTGCACACATCATTGGCCCCCATGCATCTGATCTTATCCATGAGATTGCGGTGGCAATGAAGGCGGGCCTGGCCGCTAAAGACGTTGCAGAAACGATCCATGCCCATCCCACGTTCTCAGAAGGGATTAGGGAGGCGGCAGAAGACATTCTCGGTGAGGCCATCCATGTACCGAAGAAATGAACTGACCGGCTAGGCGCAATGGCGTTCACCGCACTCTCGGACAACTGGCTCGCCTCCGAAAGAAAAAAACATTGGGGGATATTCTCGGAGCTCAATGTCCTTCTCCGGGCCCTGGACCGCTTTTTCAATATCGAGAACCTTCCCATTTCAAAAGAGGACGTGACCGGGGGAAATTTCTTTGAGGAGATTTCTGCGGTGCGGGACACTATTCTGAGGATCATAGGCCTTATAGATCTGGTTATCCCCGAAAGCAAAAAGAATGCTTACTGGTTTCAGAAATTTGCCCACTCGAAATTTCTCACGGACAAAAAGAGGGATGCCCTTAGGGAGGAACTCTACAAACAGGACAGGCCTGAAAAGGGCCTCTTCCTTCTCTACGACTCTATAGTCAATCTCAAAGGAATCATTACAGATATTCTGAGAACAGAACACATATCCTATCTCACCTATGCGAACATTGGGGAGATGGTAGGAAGGGAACTGAGGGAGAATCTCCACTTTAATCCCTTTCAGAAAGATATTGACCCCGAGTTCGACATCATAGAGAACCGGGAAATTTCCCAGATGGTGAAAGGCATACGCGAGCAGGAGACGAGGAAATACGTCTCGGTCATCCTGCTCCACCTGTTCAGGTTTCTGAGATACCTCAGGTACGCGGACACCTCGACGAGATTCGGCTCGCTCAATCCGTCGCTCCTTATCATCCTGCTCCTGCGCTCTGAAGGCGCTATGTTCGTCATGTACCTCGATACCGTGTCCCGCAAGGGGATGGATGAGGGGATCAGGATGCTGATGAGGGCGATGTCGTATCAGTTCTCCATGGAGGCAAAGAGGGTATTTCTCCAGGAACTCAAGGAAATATTCAAGAACAGGTCACCCCAGTATCTCAAGGGCAAGATAGAAAACAGCCACGGGATACTCAAAAACCTCGCGGAACAGAGTGTGGTCCAGCTGGTATCATTCTTCAATCCTGCCATCAAAGGGAGTGACATCTTTGACACCTTCCTTACGAAAAGGGAACAATCCATCAGGCTGAGGGAAGATATCCTCATCCTCGAGAGGTTCCTCGCCCTTGTGGAGAAAGAGGGCACGCCTGAGAAGCGGGTGCACGTCTTTGATGCAATGAGGAATTTTATGCTCTATTTTCAAAGCTTCACCTTCAAGCTTCTCAGATACGACGATTATGAAGAGTTCACCTCATTTTTCCAGAAGGTCTTTGCCCTGAACAGGGAAGGGCTTAAGGGAAAGGGGTTTGATAAACTGAAAGATAAGATGAGACAGTTCAGGGTATTCATAGGGACATGTCTGAGACAGATCTCTGACAGGGCAGAGTTAGCGGATGTTCCTGTGGATATGAAGCGGGTTGAAAACAGCCTTGGTCAGTATTTACAATAGTGCAATTCACTCTCGGTGAAGATATCAGAATATTCATTCAAAATGGAAGCACTCCATGAGTGTGAACCGTGGGACATAAACTTTATATACTGAATGATAAGGAGGACACGTGGGAGAGATTATTGAAGTCAATGCCATGGAAATACTGGATTCGAGGGGAAACCCCACCCTTCAGGTGGAGGTTCTCCTGGACAGCGGAGTGCGGGGCAAGGCGGCTGTTCCTTCAGGGGCATCCACAGGAGAACGGGAGGCCCTCGAACTGAGGGATGGAGGGACACGATTCCACGGAAAGGGTGTGCTCAATGCGGTGAATAACGTGATGCAGGAAATCGCGCCAAAACTGATGGGCCTCGACTCTATGAACCAGGCGAATATTGATGCAGTTATGAGGGAACTGGACGGGACAGAGAATAAGGCACGGCTCGGCGCCAATGCAATTCTCGGGGTGTCTCTCGCGGTCTGCAGGGCAACTGCACTGGAACTGGAAATGCCGCTGTATCGGTATCTCGGGGGATGTAATGCGAAGGAACTCCCTGTGCCGATGATGAATATTCTGAACGGCGGAGCACATGCGGACAATAATCTGGACATTCAGGAATTCATGATCATGCCTGCAGGCCTGCCGAATCTTTCGGGTGCGGTTCGTGCCGGCTCCGAGGTGTTTCACAGCCTAAAGGCCATTTTGAAGAAGAACAAATTGGGCACCGCGGTGGGCGATGAGGGAGGGTTTGCTCCCCACCTGAAGAGTAATGAGGAGGCGATCAGGCTTATTGTTCGCGCCATAGAAGACGCGGGCTATATACCGGGAAGGGAGATCTCCCTTGCCCTGGATGTGGCGGCTTCCGAGTTCTATTCCGCAAAGGGGTACCACTTTGAAGGCAAGAACCGTGCGGCGGAAGAGATGATCGACTACTATGAAAAACTCATGAATCGTTATCCCATCCTTTCGATCGAAGACGGCCTTTCGGAAAAGGACTGGAAAGGGTGGAGACGTCTCACCCAGAGGCTCGGGAAAGCGGTGCAGCTTGTGGGCGATGATATCTTTGTTACCAATACAGAGATCATTCAGGAGGGAATCCGGAAGAAGATCGCGAATTCGGTGCTCATCAAGCTGAACCAGATAGGTACGCTCACCGAGACCCTGGATGCCATAGAAATGTCCAAGAGGGCAGGGTATACCGCAGTAGTCTCCCACAGATCGGGGGAAACAGAAGACACCACCATTGCGGATCTTGCCGTTGGCTGTAACACAGGATTTATCAAGACCGGGTCGCTGTCAAGGAGTGACCGGGTCGCCAAATACAACAGGTTGATGGAGATCGAGCGGGAACTATCAGATTCAGCACTATACAAAGGGAAGAATGCATTGTATAATTTAGCAGGATGAATTCCCATCAACTTCTCAGGAAACAGGTTACCGCTGAGCTTAAGAAGAGGCGCCTTATATTCCTGACAATCGCGATTCTCAGTCTGCTCTACCTTGTGATAAGTTTTACCTTCGGGGAGACGGGTCTTCTCAGATACCTTCGGTTAAGGGAAACGAAGAGTCAGCTGGTCAGGGAACTTCATGAGGTGGAGACCCAGAATTCCCGTTTGCAGTCAGACACAAAACGGCTGAGGGAAAACCCTTTCTATCTCGAAAAACATGCGAGAGAAAATTTCGGGATGGCAAAGCCCGACGAATACGTCTTCAAGTATGAGCAGTAGTCCCCTCTCCATTGCATTCCTCTGGCATATGCATCAACCTTATTACAAGGACCCCTTCTCGGGAATCTACCGTCTTCCCTGGGTAAGACTCCATGGGACCAAAGACTACCTCGACATGGCCATGCTCCTTGACGAATATCCCCATATCAGACAGACATTCAATCTTGTGCCGTCACTCATCGAGCAAATTATCGATTACACGGAGAACAACGCAAAGGACGCTTTTCTTGAAGTGACGCTGAAAAGGGCGTCCGATCTGAGCGATGAAGAGCGCGCGTTCATCATCGGTAACTTCTTTCTTGCCAACTGGGACACGATGGTCAGACCATTTCCCCGTTACTACGAGTTGCTCCTCAAGAGAGGGCTCACGTTTTCAAAAAGTGACCTCACCCGCACCATCAGATATTTTTCAGACAGTGATTTTCTTGACCTTCAGGTTCTGTTTAATCTGGTATGGATAGACCCGATGCTGAGGAAAAGGGACCCTTTTCTCTCCTCTCTCGTGACAAAGGGAAGGGGGTACAGCGAGGAGGAGAAAAACCTCCTGGCGGAGAAAGGACTGTCAATCCTGCGTGACATAATTCCCAAATACAGGGAACTTTCTTCCAAAGGCCAGGTGGAACTCTCGGCCTCACCTTTCTATCACCCTATACTCCCGCTCCTCTGGGATACCAATGTGGCAAAGGTGCCCACTCCGGACGTCCGTTTACCGAAAAAGAGATTCTCCCACCCGGAGGATGCCCTGGCGCAGATACGCATGGCAATGGACTTCTTTGAAGGTGTGTTCGGGCAGAGGCCAGCAGGCATGTGGCCGTCGGAAGGCTCGGTGAGCGAGGATATTGTGAGGGCAATCCGCGAAGAAGGGATAGAGTGGATCGCCACTGATGAGGATGTTCTCGCCGGTTCTCTGGGAATCGGACTGAGAGGTCCGTCGGGAAACCTCCTGAGGCCTGACCTCCTTTACTCTGTCCATGAATTTTCAGGGGCTTCCCTTCTCTTCAGGGACCACAAGATCTCTGACCTCATCGGGTTTGTCTATTCAGGGTGGGAGCCCAAGAGGGCAGCAGAGGACCTCATCCACAAATTCCTGCAAATCCATGAGTCCCTTCCCGGGAATGAACCTCATCTCGTCCCGGTGATTCTGGATGGAGAGAATGCGTGGGAATATTATGAAAACGATGGCGAGGACTTCTTCCGATATCTCTACGAAGGTCTTTCGAAGTACGAACAGTTACGTACTACCACTATTTCCGGCTATCTCGGTGAGCACCGTGAAAGGAAGAAGCTTGAACGCCTCCATGCAGGGTCCTGGATATATGCAAATTTCAACGTCTGGATAGGGCACGAAGAGGATAATACTGCCTGGGACTACCTGACCGAGACAAGGGACGCGCTTGGGGAATTTCAGTCAATGAATCCAGGGAGGGCTATGGATTCTGCGTGGAAGGCACTGTATGTTGCAGAGGGGAGTGACTGGAACTGGTGGTACGGTGACGAGCATTCCACAGAGAATGCTGAGGAGTTCGATGAGCTGTTCAGGCAGAATCTCACGAGAGTGTATAGGGAGATGGGACGGGAGGCCCCTCCCCATCTTTTTGTGCCGGTGCTGAGGGAGGACAGGTCGGTGGCTCCTTCCATGGAAATCAGGGGCTTTATTCATCCCAAAATCGACGGAATCATGACAAGCTATTTCGAATGGTTCCAGGGTGCGTACCTGGATGTGGGCAAATCGGGCGGGAGTATGCATATGACCGAAGGCCTTATATCCAGAATCTACTATGGGTTCAACCAACAGACACTCTTTGTCCGTGTTGATCCCAAGACTTCTTTTGCCGAGTTTCCCATGGATGCCCTCCTTACCATAGAATTCGTCAGGCCTTACCCTTTCAGGGTTGATATCTCCATCAGGGACACGGGGACGGCACACCTCCTTCACAAGAGCGACGCGGGATGGACAGGGGTCAAAGAGCTCCAGGACATTGCAATAGGGGATATCCTTGAGTGCGCTATCCCCTTTCGGGATATTGGAGCAAAGGAGCGTGATGAGTTGAATATCTTCCTCTCCCTCCGCAAGGAAGAGGAGAATGTGGAGCGTTGCCCATGGAGGGGGTATATCACCCTCACGGTTCCGACACCTGACTTTGAAGCTATGATGTGGTACTGAGAGATAGCAAATCCGTGTATGCGGAGGAGGAGTGACAATGATTCTGGGTGTAAATATCGACCATGTTGCCACACTACGGGAAGCGCGGAAGGGGAGCGAGCCCGACCCACTTATGGCTGCGACCTTGGCAATCCTTGGCGGTGCGGATGGCATTACCGTACACCTGAGGGAAGACCGCCGCCATATAAAGGACCGAGACCTGAAGCTATTAAGGGAAATGGTGAACACGGAGCTGAACCTCGAAATGGCGGCAACTGAAGAGATGGTTCGTATTGCCCTTGAAGTTTCACCCGAGCTGGTGACCCTTGTACCAGAAAAAAGACGTGAGCTTACCACAGAGGGCGGGCTGGACGTGGTGAGGCAGAAGGAGCATGTGAAGCTCACAGTAAAGAAACTGCATAATTCAGGGATTCCGGTGAGCTTCTTTATTAACCCCTCCATAATGGACGTGGATATCTCAAAGGAGACGGGGGCGGATATGGTGGAAATTCATACCGGCCTCTATTCCAATGCGAAGGGAAATAAGAAGGGAAAAGAGTTACAGAGAGTGCATGAGGCGGTGAGGGTTGCGCATAATGTGGGGTTATCAGCCAATGCAGGACATGGATTGAATTATTTCAATGTGGGAAGGATAGCTGAAATAGAGGGGCTGAGGGGGCTTTATATCGGGCACAGCATTGTCTCAAGGGCAGTTCTTGTGGGACTTGAGCGTGCGGTGAGAGAGATGAAGGAATTGATACGACAGTCAGCAGTGAGCAGCAAGTCATAGAAATCACTAAACTACAGGGAATCAAGGGAGGAATAATCCATTGACCATTGACTGTGGACAGAAGTCGATATGATTTATAGTATCGGCATAGACATTGTGAAGGTAGAGAGGATGAGGGAAGTGGTCGGAAAATGGGAAGAAAGATTCCTTCAACGTATCTTTACCCCTGATGAAATCGCGTATTGCTATCATAAGAGAGACCCATTCCCTTCATTGTCGGTGCGGTTTGCTGCAAAAGAGGCAGTGATCAAGGCATCAGGTTCACATGTATCCATTCCCCTTATTGATATAGAGGTGGTAAATGATGACAGGGGGAACCCGACAATACAGCCCAGGGGTGCATTAAGGGCCTTTTTTCGGGAGAATGCACTCTCTAAGGTCCATCTGAGCCTGAGTCATGAAAAGGAATATGGCATTGCCTTTGTTGTTCTGGAAGGGCAGGACATTTGTTAGGTCAGGAAATTTATCTTCCTGTATG
>DATKOU010000066.1:0-12284 GCA_035524455.1 Thermodesulfovibrionales bacterium
TTCTGGTAAAAAGGCCTGCAGCCCGCCTACAACCTCTGGATAAAGCAAAAATCCTTGTAGCTCATGAAGAGCCTTCTATCATGGAAAAGATCACCTCTATCCTCACAGCAAACGGCTATAAGGTCATTCCTGCAAAAGATGGCATAGAAGCCATGGTAAATGCAACCAGGGAGATGCCATTCGTTGCGGTGCTGGGTGTATCCATTCCAAAGATTTACGGATTTGAGGTATGCAAGAGGCTGAAGGGGAGACCGGAGACAAAGGACATGAAAATCATCCTTATCCCCTCAGTGTACGATATGACGAGATACCGGAGGGAGCCTGAATCCCTTCATGACGCAGATGACTACATAGAAGAGCACCTGATAGAAGAGTCTCTCATCAAGAAAATAGAAGCCCTAAAAGGGGTTTCCCAAAGAGAGTCCGCAGGTCCCTCCGTGGACACGGGCAAGATCCGCAGGGAAGAGCGCGAGATCACGGAAACCGAAAAAGAAAGGGCTACCCGGGCAAAAAAAGTGCTTCAGCAACCCTTTGACGAGACAACCCAAAAGGAGAAGGGAGGTGAGATTGAGCGTGCCAAACGTCTTGCAAGAACTATAATCGCTGATATTTACCTCTATAGCAAGGCAAAGATGGACGATGCCATAAGAAAGGACTCTTTCCACAAAACGTTTGCCTCTGAATTGAAAGAAGGGGCTAAGCTTTATGAAAAAAGGGTATCCGCCGAGATAAGGGGCATTGGAGACTTTTTCAATGAGGCAATAAATAATTTCATTGAAAAGAGAAGAAGAGAAATATCTTAATATTCTTCAAAAAATAAAGAATTTAACACGAATAATCATTTTTCCCCCTATTTACCTGGTTTTATGCCATATTGGGACCTTGCCATTGATGCACTCAAACTATTATATTAGCACTCACTAGCCTAGAGTGCTAACAATAAACCATTTCAGAGAAAGGAGACATGTCTATGAAGTTTAAACCGTTAAGAGACAGGGTATTGGTAAAATATTCCGAGGAGTCTGAAAGGACAGCAGGCGGACTTTACATCCCCGATACCGCAAAGGAGAAGCCACAGAAAGGTGAGATTGTGTCGGTGGGTCCGGGCAGGGTGACAGATGATGGAAAACTCCAACCTATTTCAGTAAAGAGTGGTGACGTTGTGCTTTTCGATAAGTATTCGGGTTCAAAGGTCACCATGGATGAGGTTGAATACCTGATCATCAGGGAAGAAGATATTTTGGGAATAGTAGAGAAATAAAGTCTTAAGATCTATAAGGAGGATATCAATGGCGAAACAACTCATGTTCGATGAAGAAGCACAGAGAGCTATACTAAGCGGCGTTGCCCTTTTGACCAAAGCGGTGAAGGCGACCCTCGGTCCAAAGGGAAGGAATGCGATTCTGGACAAGAAATATGGGGCACCCACCATTACAAAAGACGGTGTCACCGTTGCCAAGGAGATAGAATTAAAGGACCCTTGGGAGAATATGGGCGCACAGCTCGTGAGAGAGGTTGCCTCCAAGACATCTGACGTGGCAGGAGATGGAACAACGACCGCGACAGTCCTCGCCCACGCTATTTATCGTGAAGGGATTAAGAATGTGGTGGCAGGCGGAAACCCAATGGACCTGAAGAGGGGAATCGAGAAGGCAGTTGAGGTTGTCCTGGAAGAACTGAAAAAGATCAGCAAGCCTGTGGTGGATAAGAAAGAGATAGCGCAGGTGGGAACCATCTCTGCCAATAGTGATCCCTCCATAGGGGAACTCATTGCAGAAGCCATGGATAAGGTAGGAAAAGACGGTGTCATTACCGTGGAAGAAGCTAAGGGCACTGCCACCACTCTGGACGTGGTTGAGGGGATGCAGTTCGATCGTGGTTATATATCCCCCTACTTTATTACCGATCCTGAGAGGATGGAATGCAACCTGGAAGATGCTTTTATCCTTATTAATGAAAAGAAGATATCGAGCATGAAGGACCTCCTTCCCATTCTCGAGCAGACCGCAAAGATGGGCAAACCCCTTCTTATCCTTGCCGAGGACGTGGAAGGCGAGGCCCTGGCAACCCTCGTGGTAAACAAACTTCGCGGTACCATTCAGGTATGCGCAGTGAAGGCTCCTGGATTTGGAGACAGAAGGAAAGCGATGCTGGAAGACATCGCGATCCTTACCGGCGGTACCATGATCTCGGAAGACCTCGGGATAAAGCTTGAGAGTGTGAAAATCTCTGACCTCGGAAGGGCCAAGAAGATCACGGTTGACAAGGAAAATACCACTATCGTGGAAGGCGCTGGCGACCACGCAAAAATCCAAGGCAGGGTGAAACAGATAAAGACACAGGTCGAAGAGACCACCTCTGATTATGACCGTGAGAAACTTCAGGAACGCCTTGCAAAAATTGTAGGCGGAGTAGCCGTCATCAATGTGGGTGCCGCAACAGAAACGGAAATGAAAGAGAAGAAGGCAAGAGTTGAAGATGCCCTCCACGCAACAAGAGCAGCAGTGGAAGAGGGTATCGTGCCCGGTGGTGGAGTTGCACTCCTGAGGTGTATTCCTGCATTAAGGAATATCAAACTCGAAAACCATGACCAGAAGATAGGAATCTCCATAGTGATGAAGGCCCTGGAAGAGCCTATTCGCCAGATCGTACACAATGCAGGGGTTGAGGGCTCTGTTGTCGTCGAAAAGGTGAAGAGTTCAAAGGACGCGAATTACGGCTTTGACGCTCAAAAGGAAGAGTATGTGGATATGATCAAGTCAGGGATCATAGACCCTACAAAGGTCACCAGAACCGCCCTCCAGAACGCAGCTTCTGTTGCATCTCTGATGCTTACCACTTCAGTAATGGTCGCAGACCTTCCTGAAGAGGAAAAGAAAATGCCTCCGATGCCAGGTGGCGGCGGTATGGGAGATATGTACTAAAAAGATACCAATGCATGTCTCGGGGCATGAGTACCATGCCCCGAGAGTTCCTTTAACCAAATTTCTTTACATTTCACTCTTCCTTTTGGCATCCTAATTTAAGATGAAGAAAAACGTAATCGCGATCGCAGGCTCCTTCTTGTTCGTCTTTCTTGTGTATGCCGCTGCTGAGCTGATAATCCCCCTTCCCTTCGGTAATAAACCAATGGAATTCGAAATCAAAAGGGGAACAACCTTTAGGCAGGCGGTGGATTCCCTGGCACAGAAGGGTTTTGTGAGGGATAAGTGGATTTTCTTCCTCCTCGGGAGGAGCACAGGAATAGACCGTAAAATAAAGGCTGGTTACTATTCCCTCTGGGGAACCATGACCCCACTGGAGATCTTCAATGCAATCCGGTCCGGAAAGATTATAGAGTATGAAATCACTGTAGTGCCGGGAGATTCTCTTAGGGAGGTCGGAGAAAAATTTTCTGCCCTTTCCATGACCGAGGGAGAGGAATTTCAGCGGCTCTGCACGAATAGGGAATTCCTCGACTCCTTGGATGTGGATGCCCCGTCTTTGGAAGGCTATCTCTTCCCTGAGACGTACAGATTCCCTAAGGGTCTTGAAATGAAAGAGGCGCTATCCATAATGGTGAACAGGTTGAGGGAGAAGTTCGATGATGATATGACGCTCCGCGCAATGGAACTGGGCCTTTCAGAGCGGGATGTGCTCACTATGGCGTCCATAGTGGAAAAAGAGGCCATCACTGACAAAGAACGCCCCATAATCGCTGGGGTATACTATAACAGGCTGAAGAAGCATATGCTTCTCCAGGCTGACCCCACCGCCATCTACGGGGTAAAGAGTTCAAAAGAGACGATAACGAGGCAGGATCTATTAAAGAAAACGCCGTACAACACCTATGTTATCAAAGGGTTGCCGCCCGGGCCTATAGCATCGCCGGGACTTAAATCCATCATGGCTGCCCTTAACCCATCAGATGTGCCTTATCTCTACTTTGTCTCTAATAACGATGGGACTCACAATTTTTCTGTAACTCACTCAAACCACGTGGAGGCGGTGAAGATATACAGGAGCAGAAAAAAAGGAAAGGAGCAAGGATAGGATGCTCTTTCCGAATCAATAAAGGATAGCCATAAGATGATAAAGAGAAAGAAAACAAGGGTGATACATGTGGGGCAGGTTCCTGTAGGGGGTGCCCATCCCATTTCGGTCCAGTCTATGACAAAGACAGACACAAGGGACGTAAAGGCTACGGTGAAACAGATTCAATCCCTTGTAATGTCCGGTTGCGAAATTATAAGGATTGCGATACCTGATGCGGAGGCGGCAAAAGCCCTTGGCAGGATAAAACAGTTGGTTCCAATCCCGGTTATTGCTGACATACATTTTGACTGGAGATTGGCTCTGGAAGCAATAAGACAGGGTATTGACGGACTGAGGATCAATCCTGGCAACATCGGCGCGAAATGGAAGGTTGCCGAGGTCGTTTCTGCAGCGTCTGAAAAGGCTATTCCCATAAGAATCGGGGTAAATGCAGGTTCCCTTACTAAGAAACTGCTTGAGAAATATGGCCACCCAACTCCTGAGGCCCTTCTGGAAAGTGCGGAAGAGCACATAAATATCCTGGAAGGATTAGGATTTAAGGAGATAAAAGTTTCCCTCAAAGCATCCAGTGTGCTCACCACTGTGGACGCATACAGGCTCTTTTCCCGCAGATTCAGGTACCCTCTTCACGTAGGCATCTCCGAGGCAGGTCCTTCCTTCACAGGGATGATTAAGAGCTCTGTGGGGCTAGGGATACTCCTGGCTGAAGGGATAGGAGATACCATAAGGGTCTCCCTCTCTGCAGACCCAGAGGAGGAGGTAAGGGTCGGGTATGAAATCCTCAAATCCCTGGGACTCAGGGAAAGAGGGGTCAATCTTATTTCATGTCCTACCTGCGGCAGGTGTGAAATCGATATCAGAGGACTGGCATCAAAGGTGGAAAATCGCCTGAAGGACATCCAGAAACCTTTGACCGTTGCGGTAATGGGCTGTGTGGTAAACGGTCCGGGAGAGGCGAGAGAGGCCGACATAGGGATTGCAGGGGGCAAAGGCTTCGGACTTCTCTTCAAGAAAGGGAAAGTAGTGAAAAAACTGGATGAAGACAAATTGCTCGACGCACTCCTAAAAGAGATAGGAGAGTGAAAAGAGAAGGTATTAGTCCGCTTTCAGTCCGGAATTTCCAGAACATCATTTACCAGAACTATCATGAAAACCTCCGCAAATTGGCCTGGAGGATGACCGCAAACCCCTATCGTATTCTTGTATCGGAGATCATGCTTCAGCAGACACAGGTGGAGCGAGTATCCGGAAAATACAGGGAATTCATCAAAACATTCCCCAGTTTCAGATCCCTGGCAAAGTCTTCCCTCCGCAACATTCTCGTGGTATGGCAGGGAATGGGATATAACCGGAGGGCAGTGGCTTTGAAAAAAATCGCCGAAACCGTCATCTCTGATTTCAAAGGGAGACTCCCTTCCTCTGAAGATGAGCTCATGAAACTTCCGGGGATCGGGAGATATACCGCTTCTGCAATTCTTGCCTTCGCATTCAACAAACCAACAGTATTCATCGAAACAAATATACGAAGGGTCTTTATTCACTTTTTCTTTCAGGAGAGCGCGCGTGTGAGGGATTCAGAAATTCTTCCTCTGGTAGAAAAGACCTTAGATCGTTCCAACGCCCGGGAATGGTATTATGCCCTTATGGATTTCGGGGTGATGCTTAAGACAAAGACCGAAAATCCCAATAAAAGGAGCGCCCATTACAGGAAACAATCCCCTTTTCAAGGCTCCAACAGACAGGTCAGGGGAATGATACTTAGGCTTCTTTTGATGAAGCCGGACATCACGGAAACGGAAATAATCCGTGAGCTCAGATCCAATCCTGAAAAGATAAAAGAAAACCTCGCTGTACTACAAAATGAGGGTTTTGTATGGAGAAAAGGGAAAAGGTTCAAAGTACGTTAAGCGATGTCTGGGAATCCCTCATTGGAGCATTGCATGCATCGGGAAAAGGCCCTTACTCAATCCGCAAAACCTTGGAACCGCGAATCTTTCTTTCCTTAAGCTCCTGTAATGCCTGGTTTGCCTCTGCGAGGGTAAACTCCTGAATTTCTGGCCTCAGAGGGATCTCAGCAGCAAGGGCCAGGAACTCCTCAACATCTTTTCTTGTAATATTGGCCACGCTCTTTATTTCCTTTTCCATCCAGAGATCGCGGGAGTACTCTAGTCCAAGGAGAGATTCTTTGTCCCCTTCCTCTTTCCTGATTGCATTTATGACCAGTCTGCCTCCGCTCTCCAGATTCCTTAATGCTTTTACGAGCGGCTTCCATGCCGGCGTGGTATCGATGATTGCGCGAAGTGTTTCGGGTGACTCCTCCTCTGAGTCTCCGGTCCAGTATGCCCCCAGTTCAGCAGCAAAAACCCTCTCTGATACGGTTCTCGAAAACACAAAGACTTTGGAGCGAGGATATTTGTGTCGCAGAATACCTAACACAAGGTGACCAGATGCACCGAATCCTGTGAGCCCGATATTTTCCCCATCCTCTATTCCTGCCAGCATCAGGGAGCGGTAGCCGATTGCACCTGCGCACAAAAGCGGCGCTGCCTCTGAGTCAGAAAAAATCTGGGGTATTGCATACGCAAAGTCCTCATGGACAACGGTATATTCTGCATATCCCCCGTGGGCATCCCTACCTGTTGCCATGAAATTATCACATAAATTCTCCTTCCCTTTGTGACAGCAGTTACACTCTCCGCATGCAGAGTGTATCCAGGCTATACCGATCCTGTCTCCCTCTCTGAACCTCTTTGCTTCTCTCCCTGTTCTTTCCACTCTTCCGACAATCTGATGGCCTAAAATAATGGGGAAGTGCAAGGGAGGGGTCCTCCCCTCGATTTCGTCCAGTTCAGTATGACACACTGCACATCGTGAAACCCTTACCAGCATTTCCTTTCCTCCAGGGACAGGCTCCTTCATGTCAACAAGTTGGAGGGGTGCATTATCCGTTTCAAGATTTAAAACTTTTCTGAGCACCATTGCCTTCATTGGTCTTCACCCTAAGCCTTAATGATATCTATTCTCGTATAAAACCGGGACTATCACAAGCACCATTGCTGCCATTTATCTTCTCCATTGAAATACCTTTCTGACAGATTTAATTCCATGAAGGAATTGTACCTGAATATTTACAGCCACCACCTCCTCCATATATAATGATAATGGTATTTGTTATGAAAAAGGTAATTATAGCCAAAGATATCAGGGCGATCCTCGAAAAGAAAAAAACTTTTCTCGACAGATCAGCGGTAAGATTATTTTCGGCGCCTTCCAATGAGAAGGTCCTCGCACTCCACAGAGCCATAAAAGCAGATCTTATTATCGCAAAGCTCAATATGCCGGAAATGAGCGGCGAAACACTCTGCTCTCTTATCCGCGACGATGAAGAATTACGGCATATCTCCATTATTATCGTCTGTTCGGAGAACGAGTCTGACCTTGCACGATGCATACAGTGCAGGGCGAATGCGTTCATCTCAAGCCCCATAGACACCGAGCTTCTGCTGCAGGAAGCACACAGGCTCCTCAACATTGCCCCGAGAACGTCATACAGGATTCCTATTCGTGTGAAATTTTTTGGAAAATCAAAACAAAGGGTCTTCACTGGTTACACAGAAAATCTGAGTTCCTCAGGCATGCTCTTATGTACGATGAGTCACCTTTTTGAAGGCGATTCTGTGATGTGTTCATTCTCTGTTCCGGTGTCAACGCAGATCACAGTACAGGCTGAGGTTGTACGCGTTCTCGGAAAAGATGAACATAATGCCAACTGTTATGGCATCAAATTCACCGATCTCAGTGCCAGCGCCACTTCTGCCATTCAGGCGTTCGTAAAGAAGGGTTCCGAGAGCGGATAGAAAGCGCTCATCAAGTTTTTTCAGTAAGTATCGGTGATAATTCCGGCAGCCTTACTCCGACACAGATAGCTACTCTTGGGATCGGTCAAGTATTGACCTGATAAAATGAAGGAAACTGATATCCTTTTTTGTAATCTCTACTCCCATCCCGTTCTTGAAAGTTTTGATCGGACTTCCTATCACTCTTCCCGTAGCTGTTCTCCAGGCCCTTATGACCCTTATGGTCAATTGAGAGGTCAAACCACCAGGGAAATGCACTGTGACATCCAGTACCGTATCCGGGGGGAGGGGATGGTTGGTCCTTATAAAAAGGCCATTCAGAGAAAAGTCGCTTGCTATTCCCCTGTAGGTGACACCATCCGAAACAAATCCGATCTCACATCGCCGAATATATCTTTTGTGCTTTCTCCTATTTATCACTCTTTAATCCTTTTCTGCTGTAGTGACATTTCTCAAGGCGCAAAGCTCACTCTTTTCCTCGCGACGAATCCAAGTTACAAGGCAATTTTTGTATGAATTATCCATGAGCAGGCGCCTCTTGTCAAGAAGTTCCTGGCCTTTTCAGGACATTATCCCCGTGCCCGCCCTTGCAGTCATAGGCGGCATTAATAAGCCCCAGGGTGTTCAGCTTATGATGGGGACCATGCCTTTTTCCAGCTGTCTCTTGACAATATCGATCTTCGGATATTTACCGGTCTTAATGACATCTCTATGACTGTCCCGACCATAGGAGAAACATCATGTGATGACATTAAACAGTCTCCAGCCATGCTTAATTCCATGTTTGACAAAATTATGTCTCTTTATATAGCTTATATCAAAAATCAGTCTGTCTTGCTGCGTACGGTGTCGGCATTTCTGTCATTGCAAGGCTGTTCCGGCAGGATGGTTTCATCTGGAGATTGAATTCCTCAGGACGGCTCCTGCTTGGGAATGGGGCATTTCATTCTCCGCAATGACGACACGATGATTGAAGGAATCACCGGGGAGAGGGCAATGGAGATTATTCGGATACCACGAATCATGCTGGACATCGCAAGAACGCATAAAATGCATAACAAAACCATTGGGTTTGTTCCCACCATGGGTGCCCTTCATGAGGGGCACCTCAGTCTTGTGAGAATGGCAAAGGCGGAAAACAAGATTACAGTAGTAAGCATCTATGTGAACCCAAAGCAGTTCGGTCCCACTGAGGACCTCTCTCACTACCCACGAGATATTGAGGGAGATGCGGAGAAGCTCACGAGGGAGGGTATCGATATCCTCTTTATCCCGGTTGATTCACTCGTGTATCCTGAGGGATTCTCGACCCGTGTGGAGGTGGAGGGGCTTTCAAGAAAACTCTGTGGAGCTTACAGGCCTGGCCATTTCAGCGGCGTGGCCACTGTGGTTACAAAACTCTCCAACCTTGTTCTGCCTACAAGGGCATACTTTGGCCAAAAGGATTTCCAGCAGACCGTGATCATAAAACGGATTGTGAAAGACCTGGATATGGGTATTGATATAATAGTATGCCCTACAGTCCGTGAAGAAGACGGACTCGCAATGAGTTCAAGAAATCTCTACTTGACGAGGGAACAGAGGGATTCAGCTGCCATCATTTATAAATGTCTTACTGAAGCATCCGAGGCGATAAAATCTGGTATAATAAAGGTAACCGAGCTTAAGAAGCTCATGGGAAAAAGGCTGGTATCGGAGCCCTTGGTCTCCGAAATACAATATTGTTCGGCATACGACCCAGTCACCCTGGATGAGCTGGAACAGATAGGCAACGAGGCCTTACTCGCCATTGCTCTTAGGTTTGGCGAAACGAGATTGATCGATAATATTCTTGTGGCTGCGGGACAATGATCTTCATCGCCCTGACCCCTCTTACCTAAAATATTTTTACAGGAGGGACAAGATAAGGAGGCATCTACGTAAGCATTATGCTACAGCGTGTTTATATACAGATTTTGGATAATCCTTTGGAGGACGTTATTCTGGATGCTGAGGAATTTGAAGAACCCATAAAAAATAAACTCCTCGCTGACGAGTTGCGCAAAGAGATGAGCTATTCCTATCCCACCGTGGTATCTGTTGAATATATAGACCTGTTCATGGGGAATGATATGGACTTCCCCGAGATAAGGGAATTACTCAGACAGGGTGCAATCAATGCCCCCGTCATCCTCATAAATGGCATTCCCAAGATCCATGGAGGGATACCGAGAGCTGTGATACGCGAAGAAGTGGACAAGCTTATTTCAGAGGGACCTGTACATTAACGAACCAGGAACGGATTCAGGTTGAGATTGAGGCAAAGACAGTTCAGTTCGCCGTTGATTGCAACCTTTCGGTCCATCCTGTAGTCAGTACTTAATTCCCTTTCTTCTCCATAAGCCCTGCCACAGTGGGAAACAGCGCCATGTCCGTATGTGGGAGAAAAAGGGCAGACATATACTCATCCATAAAACCCCTCGACACTGAAAGCTCCATGTAGGTCATTTTAGATGCAATGTCTTCTGCCTCCACGCGGAGCTCGTGAGAAAGGAGGCATAAATATGCCCCCGTAATGCAAGTATTTCCGAGGAAAGTGAATTTTTCCCTTGGAAGATCCGGGAGCATCCCCAATATGATCGCCTTCTCAACATTGAGGTAGTTACCGAACCCCCCTGCAATATACACCTTTTCTATTGCATCAAGACCAAAACCAACCTCCTTAAGGAGCAGAGATACCCCTGCATATATTGCCGCCTTTGCCCTGAGGATATTCTCTATATCAGCTTCGGAGAGAACCACATCCTTCTCAATACCCCGCGAGAGCACAAATTCCATACCCTCATCCTGCTCCCTTATCCTGTCCGTCTTGGTCCGTACCAGTTTTCCTTTCAGGTCAGTGAGTCCGGAGAGAAACATCTCGGATATCGCATCAATCATTCCTGAACCACATATGCCAACAGGGCTTGAATCTCCTATGACACCCAGTTCTGGCTCATAGGTCTCTCGGTTTATTTTTACCGACTCAATGGCACCCTCAGTTGCCCTCATGCCGTGTTTTATCCCGCTTCCCTCAAAACAGGGGCCCGCGGAACATGCGGCGGTCATGAGCCACTCATTGTTCCCTACCGCAATCTCTCCATTTGTACCTATATCCATGAAAAGGGCAATTTCGGGGTTCCTGTGCATCTTGGAAGCAAGGACCCCTGCAACAATGTCGCCACCGACATAGCTCGCAACACTGGGAACGGTATACACGGGTGCCTGGGGATTGACAGCCATTTTGGCAGTCCCACTCCTCCATTTAGGGAAAAAACTCACTGTCGGGATATACGGCTCCTCCCTGATCGATGCAGGATTAAGTCCCCAGAAGAGATGTGACATGGTGGTGTTGCCGGCAATTACTACGGTTTCAATGTTCTCCCTGTGTATGGTGTGCCTTTCCAGCAGAGGCATTAAGAGGTCGTTTATGTCAGCGACCACCGCATCCCTGAGCTCATTAAGCCCTCCCCCTTCCGCTGCGTGGACAATACGGGTAATAACATCATCACCATATCTCATCTGGGAGTTATATGTGGAGCCCACATCCACTAGCCGTCCGTCAGCGAGATCGACCAGATACACCACCACTGTGGTCGTACCGATGTCCACTGCGAGGCCGTACATATCCTGATATTCATCCGCATTTGAAATAAATACTGCCTCCAGGTCATCGGTATACCCCAGGACGATCTTCCATCCTGCGGCCCTGAGAGCCTCTGACATGGATGAGACGAACCCATGGGAGAATCTCATCCCTTTTATGCCCGCCTTCGCCAGGGACCTCCTGATCCGCTCAATATCACTTATGTTGTCATGGAGAGTAGGCGGAGGAACATTCACACAGAGATGTCTCACTACTGGCAATATCCCGACGTCGAAGGATTCCAAAAGCTCAAAGAGATCCCTTGATTTGGATATAGCAATCTTGTCACCCACTATAAGCCTAGATTGTCTAGGTATTTCAACAAGAATATTCTCCAGGGGGAATGTCTGGCATGCCATCACTGTTCCGGCATCCTTGTCCTTTTGAGTGAGATTCCCGAAGGACACCGCTTCATAGCGACCTTCAACCACCCTCACCCTGCATTTCCCGCACGTGCCTTTGCCACCGCAGGAAGAAACAAGATAGATCCCCTGCCTTTTGAGGGCATGATAAAGACTCTCCCCTTCGGAGACCGACAGGGTCTTACCTGATATGAGCTTTATTTCCATATGGACTTGATCATGGCACAAACCTGCCTATGTCTTCTCTCTCATCTTCATCTACGACGATGACTATTATACATCATTGCATTATGCGCATGTGAAAAAACGAGACACCATATGCCGAAGGTTCTGGTTGTCCTGAATAGCAATCTGCTAAGGATAACT
>DATKOU010000067.1:0-28538 GCA_035524455.1 Thermodesulfovibrionales bacterium
GGGCCGGTAAAATAATACCCCCTGTATAAGCTTCTTATGCCATTCCGGGGTGGATGCCTTACGGAATTTTTGCAAACGGTGTCGTTTTCATCCATTTTCTCTGGATACTCTTTCTTATTTTTGGTACATGCTGGGGGGTAAAGAACAGGGCGGTCAGGATTTTTCATATCTCGGGTCTCGTTTTTGCTGTCGTTATTCAGCTCTTTGACTGGTACTGCCCTCTCACGCACCTTGAGGCATGGCTGAGGTCAAAACAGAGCCTTACTACCGCCCATCCTTCCTCATTCATCATTTATTATGTGCAAAAGATAGTATATGTCGAACTTTCCCGTTCTATGGTCATTGTCCTGACTTTTTTCCTCTGTGGATTCAGCGCATGGCTGTATCTCCAAAAGAGAAAAAAGCCAAATAATCCCCTTTGAAACGCTTAGATACGGGGCCATATTTTTGGAGTGCCGATCATCCGGACTTATGCTAAAATATGCATATTCTTGATGAATGGAGGACAGTATGAAGGTAATAGAAGGTGAGCTTCAGGCAGAGGGATTGAAGTTTGGCATTATTGTCAGCAGGTTTAACGATTTCATAACAAGCAAGCTCCTTGATGGCGCCCTGGACGCGCTTCGCAGACATGGTGCCAGTGAAAAAGATATAGAGGTCGTGAAGGTCCCGGGCTCATTTGAGATTCCCATGGTTGCGCATAAGCTCGCAGCCAAAGGCACATACCATGCTATCATCTGCCTTGGTACGGTCATACGCGGCGCAACACCGCATTTCGAGTACGTATCAGCAGAGGTGTCCAAAGGCATAGCGTCTGCTTCCATGGAAACAGGGATACCTATCGCCTTCGGGGTAATCACCTCAGATACTATTGAACAAGCGGTGGAAAGGGCTGGGACCAAGAGCGGGAACAAGGGATGGGACGCAGCCATTACCGCCATAGAGATGGCCCAGGTAATGAAGAAATTAGCATGAAACGCCGGAAGGGAAGGGAGTATGCTTTTCAATTTCTCTTTCAGTTCGACTTTACAGGCGCAAGGCCGGAAAAAAAAGATTTTGACCTGTTCTGGGCTGACAAGAATGGGGATGCTGACCTCAGAAGATTCACAGAGGATATCGTAAGCGGCACCCTTCATAACCTTCCAGAAATAGATGCTGCAATACAAAAGGCAGCCGAGCACTGGGTCCTGCAGAGGATGGCCGCAGTTGACAGAAACGTTCTCAGGTTTGCAGCGTATGAACTCCTCTACCGCTCTGATATTCCTTCTGCAGTGACGATAAATGAGGCCATCGAGATTGCGAAGAGATATTCCACGAATGAGTCGGCGTCCTTTATTAACGGAATCCTTGACACCATTGCAAAAGGAATAGAAGGCAAAAGGATGCGATAATGCGCTACGCAGTTATTTCAGATGTCCATGCGAACCTCGAGGCCCTCGAGGCGGTCCTCCGGGATATTAACAAAAGGGGAATAGACGAATTCCTGTTTCTTGGAGATGCGGTGGGGTACGGACCAAATCCCAATGAATGTGTGGAGTTGCTGAGAAAGAACTGCAAAATTCTTCTCGCGGGAAATCATGATTGGGCAGCCATTGGTCTGACTGACATACAGTATTTCAATGAATATGCGAAGGCAGCCATCCTCTGGACAAGGGAGGTACTCACCCCTGAGTCACGGAAATTCATTGAAACCCTGCCAGTTACCAAGAATATAAAAAGGGGAAATATGCTCCTTGTGCACTCGACCCCGAAGGATCCCGAGGCATGGCATTATCTCCTCACCTTATGGGACGCAGAAGTCAATTTTCACTATTTTACCCATCGGGTATGCATGATCGGTCACAGCCATCTGCCTTTTGTGATAGAACGAGTGCCTTCAGGGGAGATGATTACGTATAAATCTGAGGCACGCCTCGGAAAAAATGAGCGGTATATTATTAATGCCGGGAGCGTAGGCCAACCAAGGGACAGGGACCCAAGGGCATGTTATGCGATATTCGATGATGATACGCTGGAGTTCGTGAGGCTTGAATATGCCATCGAGAAGACACAGAAAAAGATGCGTGATGCCGGGCTTCCTCTCACGTTGATCGAAAGACTTTCAAAGGGAACGTAGAAATGCCGTGACGCGTTATGGCAAATGACCGCTGAAGCGTTCCAGGGGGATGGTCGTCCAACTGCCCTTAAGGCTCTAGCCTCCGGACGCACAGGCTCTCTGTTGTTTTTATGCCGAATCACCGCGTGACGATCACGTTATTACTATAGTAAGGAGACACCATGATACCAAGGTATACGCGACCGGAGATGGGCAGGATATGGACACTTGAGAACAGATACATGAAGTGGCTCGAGGTGGAGATCGCTGCATGTGAGGCATGGGCATCCGTGGGGGAGATTCCAAAATCCGCACTGCAGACCATAAGGAAAAAGGCCCGCTTTGATGTCGACAGAATCGATGAGATAGAAAAGACCGTGAGACATGATGTCATCGCCTTCCTCACCTCCGTGGCGGAGAATGTGGGTCATGAATCGAGATTCATCCATAAAGGCCTCACCTCGTCAGACATCGTTGATACTGCACAGTCCCTCCTCATGAGGGAAGCCTCGGACATCATCATAAAGGATATCAAAGGCCTTTTGAGCGTTATGAAAAAACAGGCCTTCAGATATAAGGACACGCCCTGCATGGGCCGCAGCCATGGTGTCCACGCAGAGCCCATGACCTTCGGCCTCAAGTTCGCGCTCTGGTACGAGGACATGAGGAGGAACCTGGAAAGAATGGAGGCGGCAAGGGAGCGCATCAGTATAGGAAAACTCTCCGGCGCAGTGGGCACCTTCTCCAGCATCCCTCCGGTCATTGAGGAGAAGGTGTGTAAAAAACTCGGTCTCACACCAGAACCCATCGCAACACAGGTGATTCAACGGGATAGACACGCAGAGTACCTCATGACCCTTGCCCTCATTGGTGCATCCGTCGAAAGGATAGCAGTAGAGATACGCCACCTCCAGAGGACAGAAGTCCTCGAGGCCGAGGAGCCCTTTGAAGCAGGGCAGAAGGGTTCGTCTGCCATGCCGCACAAGAGAAATCCTGTGGGATCTGAAAACCTGTCAGGTCTCGCGAGGGTTCTCAGGGCAAATGCCCTCTCATCACTGGAGAACATTGCCCTGTGGCATGAAAGGGACATATCTCATTCGTCCGTGGAGCGCATCACGATTCCAGACAGTTCTCTGCTCGCTGATTACATGCTTGATCGCCTCAGGACCATACTGGATGGCCTCCAGGTGTACCCCGAAAGAATGAAGCAGAATATTGCGGCAAGCTACGGACTGTATAACTCCCAGCGGGTAATGCTTGCCCTCACTGAGAAGGGGCTCTCGAGAGAAAGCGCATATGCCATTGTACAGAGGAATGCTATGAAAAGCTGGAAGGAGAAGAAGGAGTTTAGAAAACTGTTGCTCGGCGATAAAGAGGTGAGAAGATACCTTACGCCCAAGATGATGGATGAACTCTTTTCCCTCAGCCATTATTTCAAGAATGTGGATTATATTTTCGGAAGAGTATTCGGGAGAAGGCGGGCATGAAAGCAAGGCTTTTGCTGACCCTGGATACTGCATCTGTCGAAGAAACCCAAAGGCTTCTTTCAACTCTCGGTGAGGGGCTCATTGCCAGTGGTTCCATCTGCGATTACCAATTCGAAATAGAGACAGACCAGGGTATCGTTACAGAGAAGTGCATACTCTCAGGGGATAAGGTCATCGCCTGAAAACGATGAGAATGCCAGTTGGCATATAAGAAACTCCAGCATAGATTGTTGTTATAATACTAATAAACGCAGTTACTGTATCTTTCCACCGGAGGGTTTACCATATTGCCGTTGATCTCTTTATACAGGAAACCAGTCCTTTCAGAAACCAAGAAGAATAGCCTCCTCTCCCTCGTAAGGGAAAAGGTCTCTCGCGAGGTAATGGATATTCAGACAGAGTATTGCTTTTATGTCGAGAGTCATGAGCCGCTTACCCCTGGTGAAAAGGATACCTTACAATGGCTTTTGAGGGAAACCTTCGAGCCCCACAACCTCTCCTCAGAATCCTTTCTGGATAATGGCCAGACCATCCTTGAGGTGGGGCCGAGAATGAATTTCACCACAGCCTGGTCGACGAACGCGGTCTCTATATGTAATGGCTGCGGGTTGTCAAAAGTGTCCCGCATTGAACGCTCCAGGAGATACCAATTGGTCCTTTATCGGCAGCGGGGAGAAGAACTCAAGAAGGGTTTGGAGGGGCTCGTTCATGATCGCATGACTGAATGTCCCTACAGGGAGAGATTAACGTCCTTCGAGTCAGGGATTCATCCTGAGCCGGTATACGAGGTGAGAATCCTTGAAGAGGGAAAAAGTGCCATCGAGAAGATAAACAGGGAGCTGGGTCTGGGCCTTGATGAATGGGACATCAATTACTATTACTTCCTCTTTGCCAAAGATATGAAGAGAAATCCCACCAATGTTGAATGCTTTGATCTCAGCCAATCAAACAGCGAGCACTCAAGGCATTGGTTCTTTAAGGGAAAGCTCGTCATCGATGGGAGGGCGGTTCCCCATACCCTTATGGAGATAATAAAGGAACCGTATAGGAGGAACCCCAACAACAGCATCATTGCGTTCAGCGACAACTCCAGCGCAATTAGAGGCTACAGAATAAGAACAATTCTTCCCGAGAAGCCTGGCAGGCCTTCCCCCTTCACCGAAAAAGAGAAACTCTATCACCTCATACTTACTGCAGAGACCCATAACTTTCCCAGTGGCGTTGCGCCCTTCCCTGGTGCGGAAACAGGGACAGGGGGGAGAATACGGGACGTACAGGCCGTGGGAAGAGGAGGGCTTGTGGTTGCGGGCACTGCTGCTTACTGTGTGGGCAACCTCAGGATTCCGGGATATAAGCTCCCCTGGGAGGATGAATCCTTTGCATACCCCGAAAACCTTGCGACTCCCCTCCAGATTGAGATCGAGGCGAGCAACGGGGCATCAGACTACGGGAACAAATTCGGAGAGCCCGTCATCCAGGGGTACACGAGATCCTTTGGGATGAAGCTGCCCAATGGAGAGCGAAGGGAATGGATAAAACCGATCATGTTCACGGGCGGGGTTGGCCAAATGGACGCAGCTCACGCGGTAAAGGGTGAACCCGAGAAGGGCATGCTTGTCGTCAAGGTGGGTGGTCCTGCGTACCGCATAGGAATAGGTGGCGGAGCGGCATCCAGCATGATACAGGGAGAGAATGTGGAAGAGCTCGATTTCAATGCGGTGCAGCGCGGTGACGCGGAGATGGAACAGAAGATGAACAGGGTCATCCGTGCCTGCATTGAAATGGAGGGTGAAAATCCCATCATTAGCATCCATGATCAGGGAGCAGGAGGGAACTGCAACGTGATAAAGGAGCTTATCTATCCCGCAGGAGCGAAGATTGACATAAGGAAAATCCCCCTTGGAGACCATACCCTTTCTGTACTCGAGATATGGGGTGGCGAGTACCAGGAAGCCAACGCCCTTCTCATAAGATCCGAAAAGGCTGAGATGTTTGGGCAATTATGCAACAGGGAGAAGGTGCCTTATGCGATTGTGGGTGTGATTACGGGGACAGGGCACATAGTTCTTTATGATGAAAACGATGGAAACACACCGGTGAACCTTGACCTTAAGAAGGTCTTAGGAGATATGCCTCAGAAAATCTTCTCTTTCAGCAGAATCAAGCCGATACTCGAACCCTTCAGGCCTGAAGTACCGGTAACGGATGCCCTGCAGCGGGTGCTCAGACTCGTCTCGGTGGGCTCCAAGAGATTTCTCACCAACAAGGTGGACAGGTCAGTGACAGGCCTGATCGCACGACAGCAGTGTGCAGGACCACTCCAGCTCACCGTCTCTGATGTTGCCGTGATCAGCCAGAGCCATTTCGGAACAACAGGCGCTGCGCTCTCCATAGGAGAACAGCCCATTAAGGGGTTGATAAACCCCGCTGCCATGGCGAGGATGTCAGTGGCAGAGGCCCTCACGAACATACTCTGGGCAAAGGTGAGCAGCATCGGGGATATACGTTGCTCGGCGAACTGGATGTGGCCTGCAAAACTCCCCGGAGAGGGCTCGGCACTCTATGACGCTGCCATTGCCATGAAGGATTTGATGGTGGAGTTGGGGATCGCGATTGACGGAGGTAAGGACAGCCTTTCCATGGCGGCAGTAGTACAGAGTGGTGATACGAGGGCGGTCGTCAAGGCACCGGGCTCATTGGTGATCTCTGCCTATGCCCCTTGCCCCGACATCACAAAGGTCATTACCCCTGATATCAAAAGGCCGGGCAAGACGAAACTGCTGTATGTGGACCTGGGAAAGGGAAAGTACCGGCTCGGGGGCTCCGCCCTCGCCCATGTGTATGGACAGATCGGGCACGAATCTCCGGATATTGACGATGCCGTGATGCTCAAACGGGCCTTTGAGGCAACCCAAAGTCTCATTGAAAAAGACCTTATCCTTTCAGGCCATGACATAAGTGACGGGGGGCTTATTGTGGCGCTGCTTGAAATGGCGTTTTCCGGAAACTGCGGCTTCCATGTAAACATCAAGAGGGGAACAGAGGAACAGAAGGATGTGGGCTCAGAATCCCTGACACCTGGGACTTCCGGGCTTCAGTACGTACAGACTTCTGCACTCTCTGCTCTGTTTGCCGAAGAGGCGGGACTCGTGATGGAGTACCTGCCGGAGGATGGGAAAAAGATATTCACAATTCTGGACGATATGAATATTCCTTATCTAACGATAGGGGAGACCCTGACGGAAAGAAAGATTACCGTGGAGGTAAATAGTCAGAGCGTTCTCAGTAAAGGCATGGAGGACCTAAGGGGTTTGTGGGAGGAGACGAGTTATCATCTGGAGAGGCTTCAGGCAAATCCCCAGTGTGTTGATGAGGAGAAGCAAAATAGTTATCAAAGGACAGGACCTCATTTCCATCTCACCTTCAGCCCTGTCCCCACTCCGTCAGAAATCCTCCGCAGAAGGACTAAGCCGAAGGTTGCAATCATTCGGGAAGAGGGGAGCAACGGGGACAGGGAGATGACCTCCGCCTTTTACCATGCGGGTTTCGAAACATGGGATGTTTCCATGGCAGACCTCGTACATGGCGACATTCCCCTTGACCAGTTCAAGGGTCTTGCCTTTGTGGGCGGGTTCAGTTATGCAGACGTGCTGGACTCAGCAAAGGGATGGGCAGGGGTCATACGGTTTCATAAAGGGATATATGAACAATTCCAGAGGTTTTATCACAGAGAAGACACCTTCAGCCTCGGCGTATGCAACGGTTGCCAGCTCATGGCCCTCCTTGGTTGGGTTCCCCGGCAGGGGATAGAAGACAGATTTCAGCCAAGATTCATCCGGAACAGATCAGGTCGTTTTGAGTCCAGGTTTTCCACAGTAAAGATTCTTCCCAGCCCTTCGATACTGCTCAGGGGGATGGAGGGATCAATACTCGGCATCTGGGTTGCCCACGGAGAGGGGATGGCTTACTTCCCCCACGACGGGATAAAGAAGGATATCATCGAAAAAGGTCTTGCGCCGGTAAGATACGTGGATGATGAGGGAAATATAACCGCGTCTTACCCCTTCAATCCCAACGGCTCTACTGACGGCATTGCTGCCCTATGCTCCCCTGAGGGCAGACATCTGGCCATCATGCCCCATCCCGAGAGGGCATTCCTGAAATGGCATTGGCCATGGATGCCGGAGAAATGGAATGAGGAACTTGTTGCCTCACCCTGGCTCAGGATGTTTCAGAATGCAAGGGAATGGTGTGAAGGAAAGGTTAAGAACAAAAGCAGAGAATAGACACACCCCCCTCATCTGAGGTAATATTAACAAGCATAGGGAAAAATAAAATGTGGCTTAAGACGCTTATAAGGAATGTAAATGTGCTGAATCTAGTGCTGATGGCAGCGATAATATTGTGCGCGCTCTACATCCTCTCCCCGTTGCTCTATCCACAGGCCGCATTCACCTTGCCCTCACCAAAAAAACCGCTGGAGAGCAAAGAAGAAAAAGGCACTGAGAACCCCCCTGCATCGCCTATGGAATATACCATAATCGCAGAGAAAAACGTCCTGAATCCGGAAAGAAAGATTCCCGTGGACAAACCTGAGGCACCACCCCTTCCAAAACCCGAGTTTGTGCTCTACGGGACGTTAATCGCCGGTGATGACAGCCTCGCATATCTCGAAGACCAGAAGGCATCCGCGGCCGGCAAGGGTAAGGGGAGAAAACCGAGGCCATTGAAAAAGGGTGAGACCATGACCGGCTTTACCGTCAAAGAAATAGAGACGGACAGGGTGGTGATGGTGAGAGGCGAGGAGAAAATTGAGGTGAGGGTATCGGGGCATACCAAACAGGAAAAGGCGGCGCAGGCCACCGCACCTACGACTTCTGTAACACCTCCTCAGCAGCAGACCTCAAGACCGAGGGGCAGCAGAGTGAGACCAGCTCCCCCTGCGCAGTAATGGTTTATTACCTTTTTAAAAGAACCTCAATTTTTCTTTATTAGATACTAAAGCTGGGGGTTCTTCCTTGGCAGCAAAATGCAGACTCAACTTCTTCCCGATTCTATCACAGATGACTCTTCCATTCATGATCCATATAACAAACCCCCCACTCCTTTTCGGCCGTCTTGACCTTCAGAATAGTCGATTCTTTTCTGTCGAAAAGACATATACCGGTTTCGTCCAGCAGGAAGATGACAAACTTATACGCACCACCCAAGAGAGGGAGTTTTCTAAAAAGGATGCTCAGACTTCCACGGCCCGGCCCATGGAGAGGAGTGAGTCCTTGCCTCTGCGTACTGTCTGCGTAACAGCAGAGGCCATCGTTCCTGTCTATCGCAAAGCCGACGTGAACCTTGACATCTTCGAAGATTTCAAAATCCACAACGACCTCGATATCGGATGAATGCTGAACTGAAGTCTCCACTTGATATCCGTCAGCGAACAGTCTGAGATTTTCCACCCTCGCCATTTTTTTCTCTCCGTCAATGCTCGCGGCAACCGGCCTCTCCGTTTTTTCGACAAGCTCCTTCTCCCTTAAATAGTCCTCGTATCTTGAGATGACCTCTTTTGTCCCGCCGATTCCCTGCACGCTGCCTGCCTTGAGCCAAACCGCTCTGTCGCAAAAGTTCGCCACCGTATAAAGAGAGTGAGAACAATAGAGCATTGTAATTCCATTTTTCTTTAAATCCCATATCCTGTCAATACACTTTTTTTCAAAAGCACCGTCGCCGACGGCAAGAGCTTCGTCTATTAACACAATGTCCGCATCGACGTGAACGGCAAGAGAAAACGCAAGCCTCAAATACATTCCCGATGAGTACATCTTTACCGGCATATCAAAAAACTCCCCGATATCCGCGAATCCTGTTATTGTTTCCATCCTGTTGCTTACCTCGCCTGATGAAAGACCAAGGAGCGCGCCATTGAGAAGCACATTTTCTCTTCCGGTAAATTCGGGATTAAATCCTGTCCCGAGTTCCAGTATCGATGAGACCTTACCGTCCACCTTGATCATCCCTGACGACGGCTCGATAACGCCTGCTGCGAGTTTGAGGAAGGTACTCTTGCCGGCACCGTTTTCTCCTATGATACCCAGCGTTTCTCCCTTGCGCACCTCGATGTCCAAAGGGCCGAGGGCCCTAAAAACCCTGTGTTTTCTCGTCTTAAGGAAGAGTTCCTTCAGTCTCTCTGAAGGGCGGTCGTAAATATGATATTCCTTTATAAGCCCTTCTGTCTTCAATGAAAATCCGAGCCCGTTCATCAAAGGATATCCTTAAACGCTTCTTTTGTTTTATTAAAGATAAAATATCCAATAAGGAATATCACCAGCGCGAAGACAGATGGGTAAAGGATCGAAACTGCGTCAGGCATTTTCCCCCTCACAAGCACACTTCGGGACATCTCGACTATGAAATAAAATGGGTTGATATTGAATAGCCCCCGTAACTTTTCGGGAATGGCATTTGCAGGGTAAACAATGGGCGTTAAAAAAAATACGAGGTTCAAAACCATACCGGTCATCGTAGTTATATCTCTGAAAAAAACTGCGATGCTGCCCAGGCCGAAGGAAAGCCCCAATGTCAACAGTACCTGAATGGCAACAGGCAATATAAAAAGCAAAACTGTCTGGAGTTTCAAAACGCCCATCAAGGTCAGCATGATAAAATAAAAAAACATGTATATCAGAAAAGTGACCGCAGATGAGACAATCACCGTCACAACACAAACTTCCATTGGAAATTTCACCTTCTTTATTATATGCGCATTATCGATAAAGGCGGAGATTCCTCTCATCGTCGCTTCAGAAAAGAAAAGCCATGGGATCATTCCGGCAAGAAGGTAAACCACAAAAGATGAGGTCCCGGCGCCCTCGTCGAAACGGACTCTCAATATGGTAGAAAAAAGCAGTGTATACAGGAGGATCTGATAAAGAGGGGTGACTATTATCCAGAGCGGACCGAAGAGAGAACCCACGTACCTTGACTTTATATCCTTAATGACCATGGTCTTAAGGATATGCCGCCCGTTCAGGACATTTCGCAGTAAGGCTTTCATCTAATGACTCTCATCCTAAATTGTTATTGACAGAGTGTTGACCACTAGTGTTCTATTTAGCTATTGAACTTTTATATCGGAGAACATTAAGGAATATATTAACACATTACCAATGGGCAAGATAACATCCGTTTCATGCAAGAGGATTTTTGCTGTCTCTCTCCAAAGTTGCGTCATCCGGGATCTTTGCTAATACTCTCACGTATCCGGTTGAATACTTTGCTCCATTTTTGTTAAAATGCCACATATCTAAAAGTTACAACCTTTTTTGAAAGGAGGTGATCTCAGTGAATAAAGTAGTCCCTGTCATTATCGCAATCGCTCTTGTTTTGTCTTTTACAGGAATGACCTCGTCAGCTGACAAAGGAGAGAAGATAACTATGGTTGCAGGTGCAGTGAAGGCGATTGACACAAAACAAAAAACTATCACGCTAGAGACCAATGAATTGGGTAAATTCACATGTATTCTTGATGATAAGACTCTACTATTGGGTAGAAAGACCATTGCTGATGTAAAGGTCGACGATGTAGCTGCTGTCATATATGAGGACGTGAATGGCAAGCATATAGCGAAAAGTATTACTGTAGCATCCCCTGCAGGATCTTCTTCAAAAGAAAAAACTGCGCCGGCAACGTCCCAAGAAAAGAAGTAGCTGGAACCGGGGAGAGCGCCAAGGACATGCATCCTCCTTCTCGTTTCTAAAGCGCACTGTTACTCCGTGATTGGCCGCATGAATCTGGTTGATGAGACGTCTGAGTCGCCGCAGGTCGTCCTAATACTCCCTGCAAGCTGCGGAGAACTCGTTGCGCGGTCCTGATAACGCCTTGACTTCTTGAAAGGATACTAACTGCAGGCATTTGGGGAAAACGGAAAATTGATGAGCTGGTTGTGAAATAGCTCTTAATCAGCGGGTCGGAGGTTCGAATCCCCCACTGCTCGCCAATAAAAAATGAGGACTTACGAGATCATCTCTCCGGGTCCTTTTTGTTTTGGCTACACTTTTGGCGAACGCGAAAGGCAGGACTCATCCCTATCCCTCGATGGGATGTATCCCTGTTATTATAATCCGGGTTACCTTCTCCTTATGCCAAACCTTAATAATGAGCCGGGCGTCAGGCGTCCTTTCTATCTTACAGAGTTTCGACTGTCGTTTTATTAAGACTGGACAGCAACAAAGCGAGGCGTCGCTTTCTTCTCTTCTCCCCTCTCAGTTCATCCTGCTTTTTTGCATTGTTGATGTTATTTCTGATTTCTTAATGCATTTGCTCTCGCCAAATTATCCCGGAAAACTGGATTGGACGGATCTAATTTCTCGGCTGTCTGAAAATGCTCAATGGCTTTGTCTATCGAACCCAACTCAACATAGGCGCTCCCAAGATTATTATGGGCTTGAGCAAAACCTGGTTTTAATTTCAGGGCAATTTGATACTGTTCGATGGCCTTATTCATCAACTTCTTGTCATAGAAAGCGACCCCCAAATTATAATGAACCTCACCTGAACCGGGTTGTAATTTTAAAGCTATTTGGTATTGCTCAATCGCCTTGTCTATCAACCCTTTCTTATAAAAGGCGTTCCCTAGTTTTTTGCGCGCTTCTATGAGATCAGGTCGTAATTTTAAAGCTATTTGGTATTGCTCAATTGCCTTATCCGTCAACCCTTTCTTATAAAAGGCATTCCCCAGTTCCTTGTATGTTTCTACAAGATCAGGCTGTAATTTTAAAGCGGTCTCGTCCTCTTCAATTGCCTTATCTATTAACCCTTTCTCAAAAAAAACAGCCCCTAGGTTAGCATGGGCATTAGCAAAATCGGGCCTTAACTTTATAGCGGTCTGAAAATGTTCTATCGCTTTATCGATCCAGCCCAGATCCCTGTAAGCAGATCCCAGACTGCTATGGGCCTCAGCATATCCGGGATCTAACTTTAAGGCAATCCGATATTGTTCAACGGCAGCTTCCACCAATCTTTTCTTATGCAAGGCGGTTCCCAGATTATAATGTGCTTTCGCAAAATCGGGATCTAGTTGCACAGCGGCCTGGAAATATTCCATCGCTTTATCCATAGTACCCAGTTCCCCATAAATAATTCCAAGATTTATATAGGGTTCTGCAAAATCGGATCTTATTCTCAACGCAGTCTGATACTGCTCAATAGCCTTATCCGTCAAGCCTTTCTTTTGAAAAGCCGTTCCCAGGTTATAATGGACATCGGAATTAGTTCTCTCCAGTAAAGGGTCCGATTTATGACGGGCCTGAACCTGCTGGGGCGAGCCTAGGGCCTTTTCGTACTCCTCAATCGCCTTATCTACCAGGCCCTTCTTGAAAAAAACCTCTCCCAGGTTGAGATGGGCGTTCGGGTTATCCGGTTGCATTTTTAGAACGGTCCGGTACTGTTCAAACGCTTTATCTATTAGGCCCTGATCCACATATGCTGCTCCAAGATTAACACGGGCCCTCACATTGTTTGGGGCTTTTTCAACGGCTTCTTCCCAAAGAAGTCTTCCTTCTCTCCATACGCCGTTCCTTATGAAAGTCAGGGCGAACAGAGGAAGAGCAACAAGTATGATAATCGTCTCTTTCTTAACCCTTAACTTCAATCTGTCCTCATACGGCAGAAGAGTGGCCAACCCAAGAAAAAGTCCGAAACTTGGCAGATAATTTCTGTGCTCAAAGTACGGGTCCAGCCCAAGGGCTATGAAACTCTCAAGAGAGATCGTTGTAAGATACCATAATATCCCAAAAGAGATTAGGGGAGCCCTTTTGCTATATTTTAGAGAAAAGAACAAAGCGGATATCAAGAAAACAAGGGAGAATAATGTGGTGAGAGGATTGAGCAGGTCCTTTGATACGGGGTAGGCGTTGGAATAGTCGAATACCATAAATGAAGGCGCCGGAACAAGTATGAGAAAGATGTATCTTGAAACTATCCGCAATTCCGTCAACAGGTATTCGCCGGGTGTCCAGTTGATGCCCATCCCTGAATAGCCAAGTCTCTCCATGGGCTGATTGGGGTTTGAGAGAAGGGTAAAGATCTTTCCGATGAAGCCGACTGCACCCATCTTGTAGGCCACTATTAATGCGAGGGACAGCAGGAGCACGGAGACCGTGATAAACCTCTTGCGGAATTCTTTCCACTGGAACGTCGAAAGAAAGAAGAAGTCATAGACCGGAAGCATGAAGAGGACCATCACTGCGTTCTCCTTCGAAAAGATAGCCAGGATAAAAGAGAGAGACGACAAGACATAATAAAGCACCGCCATTCTCCCTCTCTTAGCAGCACCCTTTACATAAAAAATGAATCCCGCGAATGAAAACATGCTCGCCATTATCGCCATTCTTTGAGTGATATAATTCACCGCCGAAGTCTGTATAGGGTGGAGCAGGAAAAGTGTTGCCACTAACAGTGCGATATACAAAGGTGTTTTACCCTCTGCAAACCTTTCATATCTATCTCTCATGGAGGGAAGGATTAGCGTAGTATATGTAAAATAAGCAGCGAAGAAAGTGGAAAGGATATGAAAGATTATATTCGTAATCCTGAATGCAACAAGATTCATGCCCAAAAGATAGTAATTCAGTCCAAAAGAGAATACGGCAATAGAACGGACATGTAAGGAGAAGTGGGTTAAAATGCCCTTCAGTTTTAAGGGCCTGATATATATGAAATCGTCAAAGATTAATGGGGCATGAATGGACCTGAGGTAAGCGAGAAAGGTCAGGAGCACCAAGATAGAGAGAAGAACGAGAGGTCGAAAATAACTTCTCTTAGCGACTTTCGGCATCACTTTTTCCTTTTGCCTATTCATGTATCCTTTTCCGTTCATACATCATAACATTCTCAATTCTTATTTCTTTGATCAATCACATTATGAGGATATTTTAGAGGTTCGTTAACATAACAACATATTGAACATCTGTCAATTCCCCAGCACTTCCTGAGGCAAACAATCACATAAGCTCATTCCCCTTATATTCTATATGTTTATGTTAGAATAATGTTAGTAAGGATAAGGACGCAGATATCGAATAAATATAATGATAAAACCCCTTAGGGAAGAAGTCACCTTTATTTATATAGAAAGGCCTCTCGCCGAGCCCTCCATGGAGGAGAGACTTCTCAGAGAGTTATCAAGAAAAACGTTCTGTCCCGATTACTCCTCCAATACCATTGTCTCAGAAAGTCCTAGCGATATCGGCATTAAAATAATTCTGGAAAGGTCTCACACCCGGTTTGTCGCTATTTCTCTTAATGATACGGTTTATTACTCAGAGAACTGGTTGGAACCTTTAAGAGGGGCTTTAGAGAGAGAGTTTGAGCTTGTCTCGCCTGTCTGCGGCGATGTCTTTGAAGTGGATATGCCGTATTTTTCCCACCTGACCTTTAACGACGTGGCGGCCCTGATGATGAAAAAACACGCGCGCTCCTATGTGCGCAATTCCAAGATCCCTCCTCTGGCTTACCTGCTGCGCACTGAAAGTCTTCGCAAGCTCCCGCTTGAAACTAAGCTTGACGAAATCCCCGCTCTTTTAAAAAGCGCCCTTGTGCCTTCATCCCTTGTGCACAGATTCGGCGATTACTTCGCGTTCCGAAGAGATGATATCTTACCTTTCGTCCCGCATGGTGTAGAAAAGGTCCTTGATGTCGGCTGCGCAAAAGGGCTAACAGGCGAACTAATCAAGAAGGAGCGTGGGTGCAAGGTTTTCGGTGTAGAAATCAACAGAAAGGCGGCCCAGATTGCTATGGAAAAGCTCGACGAAGTCTTCTGTGTTGATATAGAAAAGTCAGACCTCCCGTTTAACAGAGACCTGGACGTCATCATATTTGCCGACATAATAGAACACCTGTTTGATCCGTGGCGCGTTCTCGAAAATGCCCGAAAATGGCTCAAGCCCGATGGAATTCTAATTGCCTCTATTCCGAATACCGGACATTATTCGGTAATCCTGGATCTTCTCAGAGGAAGATGGGATTACGTGCCCTTCGGACTTCTCTGCATCTCGCACATTAGATTCTTTACCAGGGCATCCATAGAGAACATGTTTACAAGAAGTGGATATTTTATAGAAGAAATGAGTCCTCAGGATTTTCCGTTGCACGTCAAAAAACAGATATCGACTGTGCTGAAGAAATACATAAGAGTGGAGAGCATTAGCGAGGATATTTTCCACCACGGCTATTACATCGTCGCCAAGCAGGTGAAGCCGCTCTGATGTCCTCGCCGCTGAGGATAACGTATCTTCTTGAAAGTACCGAACTGTGGGGCGGCACCAAGGTTGCCCTTGAACAGGCCGAACTCCTCTCGGACGCGGGATATAAGGTCGTCGTTCTCTCAAAGGACACAGGACCGACTTGGTATCCCTTTAAATTAAGTGTCATACAGGTGCCTCATTTCGATGCTTCTACAATACCGGAGTCTAATATTGTTATAGGCACATACTGGCCAACGGTCAAGGCTGCCGTTGAAGCGGGAAAGGGGATCGCGGTTCATCTCTGTCAGGGATATGAAGGGGGCTTTAAAGAGTTGTACCCTTTCAAAGCCGCTATAGATGAAGTCTACTCATATAGAATCCCTAAGCTCACGGTCTCACCCCATATGAATAAATTCCTCATCGAGAGATTCAATGCTGAGACCTATTACGTGGGCCAGATGTTAAACAGGGATATCTTTCACCCCGTAAAAGTCAGCACACTAAAAGAGCATCTCGATATCCTGAATGTGCTGGTCATAGGTCCCTTTGATGCTGATGTGAAGAATATCCGGACGGCTCTCAATGGGATATCGATGGCCAGACTGAGCCTTTCCATACCGCTTAAACTTATAAGGGTCTCGCAGTTCGCCCTTTCAGATGATGAGAAAAAAATCATAAAACCCTATGTATATCATTTCCATGTGCCGCACCTTGTCATGGGTGAAATTTACAGAAAGGCAGACCTCCTCGTTTCCATGTCAAAGGAAGAAGAGGGATTTGGATTGCCCCCTCTCGAGGCCATGGGATGTGGGATACCCACGATACTGAGCAGGATACCTTCCCACCTCTCCTATGATGACCCCCAAGATTATGCGGTCTTCGTGGAATCCACTCCGGGAGCAGTTTCTAAGGCTATTCTGGCAGTATCGGAAAGCGGTGAACTCAGAGAGAGGCTCCGTAGGAGAGGCCTTTCGGTCGCTGAACGATTTACGAAAGAGTCTGTGCTGTTAAGACTCTTCGGTGCTTTCAGTAAAATCGTTCCGTATAGGATATAAGACAACAATTTGATCTGGCTATAGCTGACACAGCAAAACATTGAACTGAATCCAAGGCTTGACAAGATATAAGAGAATGATGGCGGGGAATTAACCGTCATTGCCATCAATTTCCTGAGTTCCTGCGCCGAAGAGGTTACGCCCGAAACAAGCGCGGAAAGGTTTATGATAACCAGTGCCGATATTTACTTGTCTCTAATAGAGCAATGCAATCTCATCGCATTTCCTTCCCGAAGATCAACACTCTCCGCACGTTCGTATCGGATCAAAAGAGGTCGCTGTCTCCTATAAGTGTAATAGAAAAATATCTCTTTATCATCTCCACTTCCTATCAGGAAATGTGCGACCACACAGCATAATGATCTCTTGTACTAACTTGCATCATAGTCTCCCATGCGGTACCAGTAATTCCCAACGAGAAACGAGCTGTCTATGGCATCAGTTATCACCTTAAAACTGTTCGGTATTCCCTCTTTCTGTACGAACCTATTACTCGTAAGGGTTCCAAAAAGCGGGTCCTTCCGATGAGCCCATAGTACAAGATTCTCCCGTCCATGTTCAATTGCTATCCTTCCGAACACTTTCAGAAGAGTATCTGCTCGCAACGTCTCAGTGCAAAGGAAATCCAGAACAAACATATCAGATCCTCCCAGGGAAATGACCGCAAAGGCGACTGGCGTAGTCCTGCACAAGCTTCTAATGGTGAGCGGGAAATACTCTCTTGCAGGCCTGTCCCGGTATCGCCAGAAAAGATACCGGCTGCTCTTCATGATCGAAAGGCCGTGGGAGTCCCTGACCTTTTCCCAAAGGGAGTCGAGATCTCCTCCCTCGATCGAGTCCCATCCTCTCTTCACCTTCAGAAGAGGTCTCCACAGGAGACCGGAAGAGGTGACTTTCTTGGTGAGCACTCTGACATGGTTATGTCTTGTATATCCCAGCTGCTTTGTTCCAAGGATTGAGTGCCTCTCAGAGGCGAATCCAAAGGCAAAGTCCATCGGATTGGTCGCATAAAAATGCTCGGCTGCCCTTACCATCGCCCCTTTTCTCGAGAAAATTCTTGCCCTGTACCGGGGATGGGTCATTACGTCACAAGGCTGGTAGACATGAAAGGTTCTGCCCCTGAAAAAGAATTCCATCCTAATGCCGCCATAATGAGCAACAATCTCCCCTCCTTCCACTGCGACCGACGCCGTGGCGCCCCATGGCGAACCCCTGTATTTCCAGACCCATTCCTCGCGGGAGAGTTCCTTACCGAAGCAGGCTGCGAAAAGGGAACGAATACCCTCCTCGTCCTCCTTCCTGACTTCTCTTATTTCCATCTATTCTCCTCTTTTGGAGAAAAGATCTCGTTCTCGTACGCAGAGTACATCTTATCTTCCTCTCAGGGAAGGTCGTCCCGAATAGTGAAATTCATACCCTTTTCTCCAAATAGCCGGTTGTATATTTCCCAATTCTCTTTGAAGGAGGCGAAAAGCGATTGAAATACCTGCCGTCATCAAGCAGATCCCAGACCTGCCGTGAAAAAGCAAATTCTCCCCCTTTGCCGAAGCATCCGATTGAAGGGATAAATAATGGGCTGGGGCTCCACTCGAATAGATACCCGTCCCGGAATGCTTTGGGGACAGGAAATAACGGCGGGTCATTCCATATCCCGTAATCGTGATACGGGCCTTCAAGAGAACCTTCAGGTAAGAAAGATGAAATCCTCAAAAGAAGGTTTCTGCTGAAGTGTTTCTCAAAGTAAAGGCGGGTCGTTCGAGACATCATCTCCAGCTTCTTCTCGCTGTGGCTGTAATTGTGGACCGCCTTTGCTTCAGGAATAGTGTAAAGGCTGTACCCTCTTTTTCTCAGTCGGAAAAAAAGATCGGTATCTTCATAGAACAAGAAGAACCTCTCATCAAAGAGTCCACCGGATTGTTCCGCCGCAGACCTTCTGACCATGACGACTCCGCCATGGAGATTTTTTACCCTAACAGGCGTTGAAGATTTCCAGAGTTCAAGGTTCCTCCGTCTTTCGGAGAGCGAATAAATGGTCCTGAACGTCTTAGAGAGAGACGACAGCCGCACGCAAAGATCCATTGACGGGGACGGAAGAGTGTAATGGGGGAAAAAGTACCGCATTTCGTCATCCCAGTAAACCTGGGGGGATGCCGAGCCGGCAGGCGGAGTATTCTCAAGGAACTCTCTCAATATGCCAAGGCAAGAGGGCACAACAAATGCATCCGGATTCAAAAGAAAGATATATTTTCCCTTCGAGCGGGCATATGCCTGATTGCACGCTCTCGCAAACCCGAGATTCTTGTCGTTGCAGACAAGGCTGAATCCGTACGACCTCCGCATCTCATCGAGAACTTCCCTCTCGCCAGTTGTGCAGGTGTTGTCCACAACGATGATTTCTCTTTCCACCCCACTCTGCAAAACGGACTTAATGGCCCTTTCTGTCTGTCTCGCAGAATAGTAATTTACGATGACAACCGAGATCATCTTGGGACCTGATTAAAAGGTTCATTCAAATGCTCAGCGGGTTTAAGCGGCTTCCGGCTAAGCAAATCGTGTTCTTCGCTTTTCGAACATCTCTCCCCATAATGGCGAACAGGGAGCGCCATTTGTTGCCGTGGCTTTCTCATCACGTATTCCGAAAAGCTGTCGGCATGTTCCTGAAAGATTGCCTGAGCATCCATTCCCTGCAAGATTCCTGTATCGTCGCCATTTTTACTATCTCCGTGCATACTAAACTTTATTCGCTTTTCTATGCCCTCGACGGATTCCCCTAATCAATTCGGCGAGAGATTCACGCATGGACCGTTTGGGCGGGCGTTTGTTTAACATAGTGAAGAAACAATCGTCTTCGCTTTCAGCGTCTTTTTTTCTTATTGTGCAAAATAAACAGTCGATCCCGGGTTTTCGTTCTTCGAATTCCTTCCGTATTGCCTCAAAGGCGGAGCCATTCCATACAGCTTCAAAACTCGTTTCGGATATATTGCCCACCCCCTGTCGGGACCATGTCATGCATGGGAACACATCTCCATTAGCATGGATAGCAACAGTATCCCACGGACGCCGGCACGTCATATTTCTGCCTGATTCGTCTTTTAACTGTATCTCCTCTGCGCTACACCTCAGATACCCGACATCTTCCACTCCTGTTTTCTGAGTCCACTGCCGCAATTCCTCCTTAATTGCCGTCATTCTTCGAAAAAATGATTCGTCTTCCTCTTCCCGATACTTGACATTCCGAAACGGCGAGATCGTGCGCACATCAATTGCCCTGGCTTCAAGGGATTCTGTCAGATCCAGAAATGAGTGAAATTCATTCATGTTCACCCTTGATATTACGTGGTCAATACGAAGGCTGGGCAAATCCGATTTCTTCTCTTTTTTTATCGCATTAAACATCTTGATATTATTGATCACCCTATCGAATTTAGCGCCCACACGAATAGATTCATAGATTGCAGGGGTAGCGCCATCCAATGATATTGCCACCCTCGAAACACGCGCATCAACCATCTTGATCATGATCGACTCTGTAAGCAGTGTGCCGTTCGTCACTATTTCAGTAAAGGGAACAGTATATGTCTTCAACAAGTCCAGTCGCTGATGGAAATCCCTGGTCATGAGTGGTTCGGTGAGACATGAAAGCGCAAGGTACTTGGCAGAGGGGAAAACCTCCCTCGCAATCTTTTCAAAAAGCCAGAAGGGCAGGTCATACTTGCGTATCTTTCGAGCCCTGGGATCACTGAATCCGCACATAATGCATCTCAAATTACACTTGTTGTTTTGGTCCATAAAAACATTCAGAAATCTTGCCGTATCAACCGACATCATTCTATCTCGCTCTTCCCTCATTCCTATTTCACAAATCGGCAGAGCCTGTCCTTTCTTCTCGAAATTATGAAAAATGCAATCCACGCGGCAAAGGTCATAACTGAAATAATGGAGCCGACATAAAGACTAACGGGTCGGTAATAGAACAGGACTTCAGCCTTCCCTCCTCCAATCCCTACTCCCCTCAAAAGGCCAAATGCCTTTATTATCTGGGCCTCCTTCCCATCGACTCTCACCTTCCATCCCGGATAATAAAGATCGCTTAGGACAAGAAGCCCGCCCTTCGATTCCACGTCCAACATGATCTCAGTGGGGGCATACTTCTTGATTGTGACTTTATCTCCCTCACCCATGGCATTTCCTGCAAAAATAGATGCCCCGTCCTCGCTCCTGCCCCTATTTAAAGGGAGGATCGGTGTGGGTACCAGCGCAATATTCCTGAAGTCAGCGCCTTCCTGAAGCTCTCTTATTGCTTCGTTGAGATTCTTCACCGCTTTCACCCTATGCAGAACAAAGGCCCTGTCCATAACATTCGTATTCTCGTATATATGGATACCTTCATATGCGCCTCTGTATTTTAGAAAATCAAACTCTTTTTTGTGAAGTGTCAGGAGGTTGTCATAGATAATCCTCTCTCTCTCATTCCCCGGGGAAAGACCAAAATCCCCGAGCGCCATTTTCCCGTCACCGCCGCCGATGCCTTCTATTTTGATGGTGATGACCTTCCCCGAATACGCGGAGACATCAAACCACTGGTCTTTCCAGGCGCCATCTTTTATGTTCAATTCAGCAACTCTGTTTTCAATTGTTATTCTTACTTTAGCTTCTGCGCCTTCAGGGACATCTTTCAGCGCAAACCCCGTGAAGACAAAAGGTTCCGATGCCCTAAGTCTCGTTTCAAAGGCAAACTTCAGAGGGAAAAAGAGAGAAAACTTCTTCTCGCCGCCCGCTTCAAAAGGCCCATAGGTCACTCCTCCCTCAATAGCATGACTTATCATTGTTCCGAAGAGACGCACTAATCTCAAGGCGCCGATATGAGATGTTACCTCGGCCTCGATTTTCGACCGCTCCAGAGGTTCCCGACTCATTACGTATTTCATGCCGACAAGATCGCTGAAAGGAGACGTTGCGGTGAACAGAGGATTCGGGTTGTTTGTGCCCGGCAGACTGAACCCCAAAAGGGTCTCAAAGAAACTATAGTAGTCTCCCGGCATCAAGACGCTGATGGCCCTTGCATCATACAACCCCATAGCGCCGCTCACAAGAGGAGGCAGAGAGCTTCCATCGCCGGAAATCCGGTAAGGCTCTTTATCTTTGATGACCTTGAGATAAGGCGGTTCTTTGTAGGGGTCTCCTCTGTCCGGATGGTCTTTGGGCATGTAAAGAAAAAGCTCGCCGACAAGAAACAGAAAGACCGCTATGCCGAATAACTGTTTGCTCTTAAAGAAATGGAAGGCCAACCCTATGATAAGAAGCCCAAAAAGAGAAAGAAGAAGAAGAAGGGAGATCATATAGCCGTTCATGCGTGCAGGACTCGCTCTGTACAGGAAGATGAAATACACAAGTATTGATAGCGAGGCCGCCACGAGGGAAAGATAAAATCTCTTCCTGCTCCCTTCACCCGACAAGAGGTCATCAAAGGCATAGGCCGAGATTATAGTTAAAGAGAAATAGAACATCCCGTTATACTTTAAGAACTCTATGCTTCTGATGACAGGCAATCTCGAAACAACCTGGGATGGCAAGATACCGTATACCACAAAAAACAAACCTATCGAGAATACGAAATAAGGAAGGGTCCTTATCACAATCCTGCGATTAAACGCTGCGCAAAAAACAAGCAGCAGTGTCACTATGCCTGCGTGGGGCAGGATCGCATCCGGTGTCCACTTGAGCCATGAGCCGTAAGAATAATTCTTCCAGCCGAGAAAAAGGGGCTGAACAAGGGATACGGAGCTGATCATAGGGATTGTATGACCGGCGGCGCCCGTTCTGATGGCCTTCGCAAGTGGAGATGCATTGGAATAGAGTTCCACAAAAGGAGTCAGAGCGACAGCTGCCATTAGTATGCCGGAGAGAGTTGCGATAACCGCCTTGCAGCCCTCCCGGCAAAGTCCTTTGACGGAATTATTCGTAAAGCCCTTCCATGTTGCATAGATAAAGAGAAGAGAGATACCCATAATCACATCAGGTATTTTCCCTGCAATAAAGGCAAAGGAAAGAAACAACGACATGAAAAAGGCGTTCTTCACGTGCTCCTGATTTCTCCATTTTTCATAGAAATAGAAAACTGCCGGCAGATATGTCACCGTGCTCAGAGGATGGAGATTGATCCACCAGACTGAGTATCCCGAAAGCATAAAAGATGAAGAGCCGAGGAGGCATGATAAAGGGGACAGTTCCATTTCCCTTAGAAAAAGATAGGTAAATATGCCCATGACAAGCAATCTCAGGAGAAAGAACATGTCCTGTGAAAAAGGATTTGGCAAGAGGTTAAGAAATACTTTTAAGGGATTGAAGACCTCTGTGTTTAGATTCCCGACAAGCGGCATCCCGAGGCCTTCAAGGGGATTCCATGCCGGAAACGAACTTTCATGCAGAACTTTCTTGATTATATAGGGATTCGGCTCATTGACCCATGCATCTCCTCCTGTGTCAAAGGAAAAGGGCATTCCGGGCCTCCGGCCTGAAAAACCGTAGGGGCCGGACGGAGTTGTGCCTGGAACGAGAGAAGAGGTGGAAAGAGTCTTGTCGAAAAGGAGAACGTCATAAAAAAAAATAACGAGCAAGAGAGGCAAAAGCAACCAGAGGGATTTGTTTTTCATATTTCTTCATCCAGGGGGGAGGGCTGTCCCCCCCCGGATGAAAGATTACGCTATAAAACGTAAAGGAACTGTTCTGACATGTTATCTGTAGTATTGGGGTCGCCGAGCTCATGAGAGGAATCGGCAACAACGGTGAGCACATAAGTCGAATGAAGTATTATCGACGCTGATGTCGGAATCGTAACGGTCGTAGATTGCCCGGGAGCCAACCCGTTGATACGCACGGTGCCTATTGCTGAGGCTCCCACGAGTGGATTAAACCAGGCAGAGCCGAGATAGACTGTTACGTTAAACGGGCCGGCCGCTCCAGCTCCATGATTAATAATAGTTACTTTCATAGTAGGGGATTGAGTCGATGATAAGACACCGGGTCCCACAGCACTCGTTATTGCAAGATCAGGCGGCGCCGTCTGGAGGTTTGCGTTACATTGTGGCGAATCATTACCGCCGTATAACCCCTGACAATTCCAGTGCCACGGCCCTGTGCTTCCTGTGGCTGTGAAGTTGATCACAGAAAATCCGGATTGACATAAACCGCTGCTGCCAGACGACAAGACTGCAAATGTCCCTCCGTTGGCGGAGCCGCAGAGTCCGTTTACTGGCGTCAATGCAAATGTCGCCGATACAGAACAGTCATGCGTTATCTGACTCGTCGCGTAGCTGAATGTCCCGGTCCCGGTTGCGGGTGAACCGCCGCAGGTGCCTCCCACTGTCGCCGTATATCCGCTGGGCGCCGCTATCGTAAATGACTTGGTAGCGTTATAGTAGGCCGAAATCAGGCCCGACGGGCTTATGCTCCCGCCCGTTGCCGATGCCGTCACCGTGTATGTCTGGAGACTTGCGCTACATTGTGACGAATCCGCCCCGCCGTTTGTTCCTCCACATGTCCACTGCCATCCGGTACCGGCAGCAGTAAAGCCTTTAACCTGGCTGCTGGAGTTTGCGCACAGACCAGAGCTGGTTGACGATAAGGTTGTAAAGGTGCCGTTATTCGTCGAGCTTCCGCAGACTCCGGGAACGGCTGCTGACGTTGCCGAACAATTGGCATCCTTTCCAATATTTGACCCCATGGTTGTTCCCGCGCAGGTCCACTGCCAGCCTGTCGCAGTTGTTGTCACTGTCGGAGCGGCGCCCGTCGTCGGCTGGACGCAGAGCTGTGCAAGCGTTGACGGGGCAGCGACAAGGGGCTGCGAATAAAGAACGCACTCTCCGTTTGCAAGATTTATTATTTCGTATTTCCTGACATCCACGCTGCCATTTGTACTAAAGAAATATACCGCGCCGCTGTTACTATCTAAGGATAGGCTCACATCAGGGATTGACAGGACAACAGGATTTGATTGGCCATCAGTAATATCAGTAATCCGGAAAGGATTGTGCGCGATAGTAACCGGAACCGGTGCGATCCCTGAAATATCGTTCACGGCAAACGTTCCGACGGGCATTAACGCGCCGGTGGAATCCCTCACGTCAAAGGCCGCCGAATACTGGGTGGGATTTCCGTTGCAGGTCCCTCCTGCTGTGCAATCCGTATCTGCAGCGCAAGTCTTGGTGGAGTCGTTAGAACACACTTTGAAAGTGCAAACCCTGATGAGAATATTCTCCGCACTATCAAAAATGCTCGCCTCTCCTGCCCAGGACATGCTGCCAAAGCCCAGTAGAATACCCATCATGATGGTCACTAATAGAAACTGCTTTTTCATTCCCTGCCTCCTTCTATACTCCAAAACTATGCCGATCTATGCGTCATGGGAGATGATGTAGCGGACCCATGTCACATAACGCCTCTTCCTGATTATTTTATGAGCATATTCCATACCTGCCAATAACCTCTTCTATTAGAGCACAAACAGTTCAGCATGTCAATAATTTTCTTTTATTCACAAAGATTATTAACAAAACTTAATCTAACGCTTTAGGATGGTGTATGACGATATCTGTCACATTCCGGGCAACAAATGTCACTTATGAACCTCCTGAGGTAGAACATGGCGCCATCTTCCATTCCTGTAGATCCAAGCATCGCCAAAACCCGAGGGAATGGGCCTCGGCGCAGAAAGCATGACTTCAAGGTAAACCGTCACTGTTCCTTTTTCGCCTTCGACGCTTTCATTCGTTATAGTATACTTCGCTACAGCAAACCTCCGCATCGCCTTCACCTTTTGCAGGTAAGCCTCAAAGGGGGGCAAGCCTTCCTTATCTTCCATCTTATAGGTGTCTTCATATTTTTCATCCATTCGCATCTTCCAGTACTTCTCCGCAGACTCTTTCAAAGACGCCTTTAGGTCCCCCTGTTCTGGGATAGTGGCACAATTTGCAGAAAAAAAGAGCATCTCCACTATCAGCAGCGATGTGATCCAAAAAGTTTTTACAGTAAATAGCCCTGCAAACCTATCTGCGTAAATCATCACTCTCTATTTACCTCCACTCAATGTCACTTTAAATGCCCTGATCCCCTTCTTGAGTTCAGCATATCCGGTGCCCTGGTTATAAACGATGAGCAAAGAGCCGTCCCTGTTCCTTCCCGCTCTTAAACTGTAAGTGCCCCTCGTGTCATCAGGAGATAACCTCTGAAATCCGATATTCACCCAACCCCCGGGACCGTGCCTGTATAAGCCGATACCGCTGTCTGAGAGGACAACAAGTTGCTTTTTCCCGTCTCCGTACAGATCCGCAAAGTCAAACACATAAGGATACTCGATAGCTTCAAGACCCTCCGATATATCGGCAAAGCCCTCACCAGTCCATTTCAGGGCGGCCAGCGATTGCTTTACAGTTCCCTTGCTATCCGCGCTCGAAAGCCTGAAAACCGCCACGTCCTTTCCATCTCCGTCCGCATCTCCTGCTCTTACTGCAATCGTAACTTTTTCCGGAAAAGGGTTGACTTCATAACTATTGAAATTGCTTTTTCCGTCTCCGAACCAGATACTCTTCTTGAACATCTGAATCATTGTTTCCGGAGCCACAACTACATCTTTAAGACCATTGCCCTTCAGATCCCCCACTGCCATGGAGTCTCCATACACATCGGTCCCTCCCTCGACAACCTTCACCTCCCAGCCTTTGCCCTCCTTATTGATCCCGACCAGTATGCCCTGCGGTTTATATCGCGAATGAAATGGTCCCTCTGAAAAGGCTATCACATCAGGCCATCCATCACCATTCACATCGGCAATCTCTACAGTCCTGGAGGAAAAATCTTCTTTCATAGGGAATGCGGATTCGACAAAGGCTCCCTGCTTATTGTTAAGAAGAAGGATTATCCTGCCGGTGTGGTTTGCGAGAACTATATCAGGAGCGCCGTCCCGGTTTATGTCGCCTACTGCTATCCCAGCGTAGCTATAATCGCTGATTTCGGGAAAGCGAAAGCTTCCCTCTGTCCATTTCCCCTTCCCGGGGCTCCACGAGAATATAAAGGGGTGAAGTTTGTCCGCCTCCGCTTTCCTTGGAGGCGGAGCAACTATATCAAGGAAACCTCCGCCGCTCATATCAGCGAGGGCAATATTCTGCCTCCAGAGCCCCTCGCTGGGCAGTCCCCCGGAAATATCGGTAAAGGTTAATGTTTCTTTATTAAATGTTTCTTTATTATCTTTCGTCTCTCTTGAGGTTGACGCGCAGCTCAAGAATAGTAAAAGAGAAAAAAGGAGTACGCAGCATTTCAGGACTCTTTTCAAGGTGTCTCCTCACTTAAAAATAGTTTTCTATAAAAAAAGAGGGGGGTGGATGAAACACCCCCCCCTTTTTTTGATTCATACTGCGTAATTTAACAGCCGGTACCTGTGCAGGTGCAGGACTCAAAGTTATCCGTCGGGCTGTTTCCTGTAATAGTATTGCCTCCGCTATCCGGGGAGCAATAATGTCTGTGAATCGGGTGAACAACATCCCAGTTGAACTGCGTAGACGATCCATCAGCCTTCTGGTGGGCCCAGCCGAAGAAAGAATACTGGCCTGTGGACGAAGGGAGAAGAGTGATTATGTGACCTGCGGTCCCGTTGCCGTCCGTTGTGCCCGTTAAAGTAACCGGTGCCGCACTGCCGACGAAGGTATCTTTTTCAATGATCTGGCAATTAGCATAGCCGTTGTGCGGTCCGCCGGGACACGGAGTTCCGCTGACCACGCCACAAACGGGCGGAGCAGCAGGGAATGGCGAAAACAACCCGCTAAGGAGGTTGAGGGAGCCGGAACCGGGACAACCCGCGCCAGTGGGCGCTGCAGTAATATCGAATACGTTAAACTCATTGGGAATACTTACGCATACTGAACTGATACCTTCTTCCTCATCATAAATGTCACAGCTCAAGAACCTACCGCCTACTAAAACGCCTGTCGCCTTGGTGGGCAGATCCGCCCTGCCGAAGAGAAGCATCCACCAGGTGTGGGTATCCGGCCCATTATTCTGGACAACATACCTCGGGAAGATGCGGCTTGCTGCCACAGCACGACTGCCATTCTCCTCCAATTCAGTGCCTATCTCAGCAGGACCCTCCATAGAGGGAGCGTTAAATCCTGATGCAAAGCCATTAGGCAGATCGGTTAAATAGACCCACGTGACAAGCCTGTCAGCGAGTAACTCATCTGAGTCTATACTGGCGCCAGGTCCGGCGCATGCAGGAGCTGGCTGTTCCTGCTGATATGTAACATATCCGATCCAATACTTTGCCCCGCTTATAGTCTGCGCGGGTGGCGCAGCGGCATACATAACGTGACCCGGCCCACAGCCGATTCCCGCCATTATACATAAGCAATGATCCGTTTCTACATCATGCCATGTGGGGCAAAAATGGTGGTCCCCTGCAACACCGGAGTTCTTAGGCTCATGAAAGACAGCATGGAGCCCGAACCCTAATGTAGTGGTGTCTGCGGGGTCGACGATCCCAAGGACGTCAGCGATTGCCCATCCGGTATCCACGGTGCCGCTGTCAGCAGAGCAAATGACAGGAATAACCGCGGTCTTGCCGGGTACTGCATCGTCAACGCCATATACTGCATAGGCCGTTCCGACGCCGAAGAG